>JBARVU010000518.1:0-14149 GCA_049646425.1 Phormidesmis sp.
GGCGGCAGCTCAAGGTGCTAGACGTGGGCTGTGGCGGCGGTTTCACCTGCGAGTTTTTGGCACAGCGCGGGGCTCAGATGACGGGTATCGATCAGTCGACAGCTTGTATTGAGGCGGCTAACAGCCATGCCAGTAAATTCAACCTAAGTATTGACTATCATCAGGGTCAAGCCGAGCAGCTTCCATTTGATGACGCTACGTTTGACGTAGTGGTCTGTGTAGATGTTTTGGAACATGTGGAAAGTCCGCAGCAGACAATCGCAGAGATTAGCCGGGTGCTCAAGCCAGGCGGCCAGTTTTGCTTTGATACGATTAACCGTACCTGGCAGTCCAGAGTGGTGATGATCTGGCTGCTAGAGAATGTGCTGCGACAGATTTCTCCCGGCATTCACGACTGGCACAAGTTCATTACGCCCGCAGAGATAACTGATATGGCAAAGCAGTCCGGAATGCAGACGCTCTCTATCACAGGATTCAACATGTTCGGCCCACCCGGCCCGCTCGGCAAATGGCAAACGCTGCGGCAATATCAGCGCAGCGGCCAGCTCCAGGTAAACTTTGACCCGCAGAGCGATCGCATCATGTACATCGGCATCGCGACCAAGATAGCTGCCTGATGTCTGAAAAATTTAAGGACTGGCCAATCAAGCTAGGAAAAAATTCGCCAGAAGAATCGCGAGAGTGAATGTTTTGCTCAGCGAGCAGCCAAAACGCTTTCTAGCCTTTGCCAAAAACTGACAGCTCGTAATAACCGGACATATTAGACTTTATCTAGGCAAGGACAGTAGCTGTAATTGACTCCATCCAAGCTTTTCGCCCGTAAATGTGATTTTGGAGATCTTCGATTTTGAAGATCTGACCTAGTTCATCCCACAGGATGCTATCGCCACCAAACAGCTCTACCGCTGCCAGCCCGTCCTCACTGGGGTTTATAGGGCTGTACCCATCCTCAGTACGCTCTACCATTTCTAAGAGGCGCACTGGCCATGAGGATTGCGCGCCATCGGCAAAGGACACGACAACGGTCTTACTATCGCTGTTGTATTCTACGGAAACTGCGTTACTCAGCTTCATAGTACATTCTCACCTACTCTGCAAAACGAGCGATCGCCATCTCCTCAACCCCCTCATCCGGCAATCCGGCCAAATGTTGGGCGTAGCGCTGAGCAATCGCTGGAACCACAGCAAAGGGGCCAGTAAAGCCGGAAAACAGATGCAGGCCGCTGACCTGAGGAACCGGGCCGAGGAGCGGTTTGCCGTCTTGAGTAAAGCTGACCAGGCAGTGTCGCCAGGTGCCGCTGACGCCTTTGAGTGCAGGGATTTTTTGAGCGATCGCCTGACGCATTCTAGCCTCGCTCTCAGCCGGGTCAGCAGGCGGGCTGTAGCCGGTATGGAAACGGCTGATCTGGCCAATGCGGGTAGTGCCATCGGCAAACTGAACAATACCGGGTTCGAGCACGGGAGGAATAATCTGCTGATCTGGCTTCTGCCACTGCTCGGTAGCTTCGGCGGCTTCGGTCTCTTGCTTAAACCGATTGTTGTTGGCAGGTAGGATGAGCGATCGCATCTGCACGGCCAGCGGCGGCGTCTCGATAATCTCCGCATGAGTGAAGAACAAGGGCACCTGTAACCCAGCCTCCTCAAGGAGCTGACGGCTGTAAGCGCCAGCGGCAACAACAACTCTCCTGGCAGGATAAGCCTGCGCTGTGGTGGTCACACCGGTGACGCGATCTTTTATCCGCACCAATCCGGTGACTGCCGAAATGTTGTGATGTCCGCCCAGTCGTCGAAAGGCTTGATTGTAAGCGGTGACCAACAGCATTGGATTGACATGGGCATGGCGAATGGTAAAGGCACCGGCGATCGCCTCAGGATTCAGCTGCGGCTCAATTTCACCCGCTGCCTGCGCTGAAATAAACTGGGGCGGTGTCCGAAAAACGCTGTACTCACGCTTGAGCTGATCAATGTCCGCCTCTTTTTCCACGGTAAGTAGCAGGTCTAATTCCCGCAAGTGAGTTTGCGCCCCCAGTTCTTCAGGCAGCTCACGGTGGCGAGACAGGCCAGCGTGAAAGAGTGTTTCCATCAACTCGGTGGTGCCTGCCCAGTAGCCGATGCCACCATAGCTGTAGCGCGTACCGCTGTCGGGACTGCCGTCATCCATCAGCAGCACAGACTGACCGGCCTTAGCCAGCTCGTAGCTCAGCGCAGCCCCGGTCAGGCCATTGCCAACAACAATCACGTCGTAGGTTTGCATGGGCTAGGGATGGATCTGCGAGAGAATCATTCTTAAACGGTCGTAGTCGTCTCTAAGCAGCAGACTGACCATGCGACCCGCTCGTACCAGCCAGTCCCGGTCGAGATCGCGCAGACCATAAACTTCGCGAATAGCGGCAGCGGCTAAACTCTCGGTCGGGACACCGCTCACCTGCAAGAGGGTACGCAGCCAGTCAAGTTCTTCAGTAAATCGGACGACTTCGGCGGCGTCGCAGCGGTAAACGGCCTGATGTACTTGGGGCGGGCGAGGTGGCAAATGTTGATAGGTGCGCTGACCTAAAACCATACCCTCGCGATTTGTTCCATTCGCACGGCGACTGCCATTGCGAGCGGCCCTTTGCTCTACCTGCATCGGGACAAAGCCGACAATCGCCACTCGGAACTCCGTTTTGAGCATGGCAAAAATCTGGGGCTGCTGCTCGCGCAGTTCGTCGAGTGACATGCCGAGCGCCCGCGCCCGATGGACTGAATCGAGCGGGCTGGTGGTGGCATGGTACACCACGCCGTAAATTTGGTTGGCGGCCTCTTCGTCGTAGGCTTTCACCCAGCTCCCAAACGGTGGCATCGCTGGAAAGCTCAAATCTTCGGGCTCCAGGCACTGGGCCAAAAACTCGGTCGTCGAGGTTTCGATTACCTCGGCAATGTGGTCGCGGTGACGGGGCTCTGTGGCAAACTGCGGCAGCGGCAGACGCATCGCTTACTTTTTCCCTCGCATCGGCTTGACAATTTCTAAGTCAGACGGCTTAAAGGTAACAAGCTTATCCCAGTTGCCGCCTTCAAACAGGACTGCGACCTTGCCGTCAGTCACGCGCTGCACCAATCCTTCAAAGTTGAAGTAGGTGTCGTCAACGTTGGTAATGCGAACGGGAGAACCTGGCAGTATCATCATGGGTGTTCGGTCTCTATCGGCTTTTTCTGAGTATAGGCATGTTTACTGAGTATTTGTACAATGGCGCGAATTTGTTTGCGCTACCGTTTTGGCTTTTGATGGTCGTTTTGCCGAACTGGGGGGTGACGCGCCGGGTAATGGCTTCCTATTGGCCGTTTGTGCCCTTAGCGCTGGCTTATATCTATTGCTTTGCGACCAGCATCGATCCAGAATCGCTGGCAGCCTTTGCGAACCCGACGCTGAGCCAGCTCGCGGGGCTCTTTGCCGATGAGCGGGTGATGGCGACAGGCTGGATTCACTTTATTGTGATGGATTTGTTTGTCGGGCGCTGGATTTATTTGCAGGGGCAGGAGAAAGGCATTTTTACCCGGCATTCCCTGGCGCTGTGTTTGTTCGCAGGGCCGATTGGTTTGCTGTCTCATTTGACGACGCAGCAGCTTCAGGAGCGGATCTTTGGCCTGTCTGAGGGAGAAGGCTCTGAGGCGTTGGGCTGATCCTGACTAGACACAAGGGGGTAAAAATTGGCACGGCTTTTTCTGATAATTTTGCCGCCATCCCTCATAATGGCGTGTTGTAGGTTAATCAGGCATCCCATGATTGTCTCTTTTATACTTCGGTTGCGGCAGATGCAGCGTCAGTGGCGGACTGGCGGGTTGAGTCAGCCCATCAGCAGAAGACGACTGCTCAAAGTAGGCCAGTATGTCGGTTTGTTTAGCTTGGTTTGGCTGCTGGCAGTGAGCTGCGGCGGCAGTGAGCCCTCTAATCAGGCGGAGGGTGGCGCTGCTTCTACAGCTGATCGCGTCTCTATCGGGACTACGCTCAGCGCCCGCACCTTAGATCCTGCTGACGCTTACGAAATTTTTCCGGGTATTTTGCTGTATAACATGGGCGATCGCCTCTATACCTACGCCCCCGGCAGCACCGAACTCGTCCCCCAGCTCGCCACCGAAATGCCGACTGTCAGCGAAGACGGGCTCACCTACACCATTCCGCTGCGCGACGATGTGACTCTCCACGATGGCACCCCCTTCAGCGCAGAGGTGATGGCCTTTTCCATTCAGCGAATTATCGAAAACGGCGGTCGGCCCTCTTCCCTAATCGCCGATAAAGTTGAGTCTGCGACGGCGGCGGAAACGGGTGAACTGGTGATTCAGCTCAAGCAGCCGTTTGCCGCCTTCCCGGCCCTGCTGACGTTTTGGAGCATGACGCCAGTTTCCCCTGAGCAGTACGCCGTCGGTACCGGCAGCTTCAAGCCAGACACCTTCATCGGCTCTGGCCCCTACAAGCTGGCCTCGTTTAGCAGCGACGTAATCAAGCTCGATGTGAATGAAGACTACTGGGGCGAAAAGCCCGAAAATGGCGGTATTGATATTCAGGTGTTTACCAGCGCGGTGAACTTGTACAACACCTTTACCTCTGGTGGGCTCGATGTAGCCTACCAAACCCTCGACCCTGAACAGATTGCCAAGCTGGAATCGGATGCGGCGAGCAATGACTGGCAGGTGATTGAAGCGGGCAGTACGGTAGTGAACTACCTTTCGCTGAATCAAAAAATTGCCCCCTTTGACGATCTCAATGTGCGCAAGGCGGTGGCCGCGATGATCGACCGGCAGCTAATTAGCGATCGCGCCTTCTCCGGCCAAGCCGAACCCCTCTACAGCCTCATTCCCAAAAGCTTCGAGGTTTACGATCCGGTCTTTGAAGAAGCCTACGGCGACGGCAACTACGATGAAGCAGAAAAGTACCTGGCGGCCGCTGGTATCACCGCAGCAAACCCACTCGCGTTTGAAATTTGGTATCCGTCGGCTTCGACGCCTAGAGCGGTCGCTGCTAACACCATCAAACAATCTGTCGAGCAGGAACTACCGGGACTGGTCAATGTCACCGTCAGCACCGCCGAATCGGCAACCCTGTGGGACAACGTTGAAAAAGGCGCTTACAACAGCGTGCTCTCCAATTGGTACCCCGATTATTTTGACCCAGAGAACTTTGTCCAGCCCTTTTTGACCTGTGAAGCAGGCTCCGCCGAGACACTCTGCGAAGTTGGAGCCACCCAGAGCAACGGCTCCTTCTACTACAGTGACATTGCCAATCAGCTCGTGGCGCAGCAGAACGCTGAGCAAGATCCTGCCGAGCGCGATCAGATCTTCGGCGAATTGCAGGATCTGATGGCACAAGATGTGCCTTACGTGCCGCTGTGGCAAACCAAGGACTATGTGTTTACCACAGCTGATGTGAGCGGCGTTGGCATCGAGCCAAACCAGCAGTTCTTGCTATGGCAAATTGAGAAAGGGTAGGTACCATGTCTCGCTCCAGCTCGCTTCGGCTTTATGTCATCTCGCGATTGCTCTTAGCCCCCCTGATGATCTGGACGATTACCACAGTGGTTTTTCTGCTGATGCGGGCCACGCCAGGTGACCCTATCGATGCCCTGCTGGGTCCGCGTGCCCCCGAAGCGGCAAAAGCCGTTATGCGCGCCCAGCTGGGCCTCGATCAGTCTTTGCCCAAGCAGTACCTCGACTACCTCGGCCAGCTGCTCAGCTTTGACTTGGGCAGCTCGCTGGCCAGCCAGGGGCAAACCGTTTGGCAAATCATCGGCGATCATTTTCCGGCGACGGTAGAGCTGACGCTGTGCGGCATGATCATCGCGGCGGTCGTTGGGCTCAGCGTCGGATCGATTGCGGCTTCTCGGCCCAATAGCGCTTTTGATGCGGGCGGGCGATTGTTTGGCATTGTCACTTATGCGGTGCCGATGTACTGGTTCGGCATGATTTTGCAGCTCGTTTTTGCCGTCCAGCTAGGCTGGTTTCCGATTGGCACGCGGTTTCCGCTAAGTCAGCTCGCACCCACTGGCCCCACCGGGCTGTATCTATTAGACAGCTTGCTACACGGCAACCTGGCTCAGTTTGGCACGACGGTTTACTACCTGGCCCTGCCTAGCCTGACGCTGGGGATTTTGATCAGCGGCGTCTTTGAGCGAATTGTGCGGGTCAATCTGCGGCAGACGCTGAAGGCTGACTACGTAGAGGCTGCTAGAGCCCGAGGCATTTCAGAATTTCGGATTGTGACGGCCCACGCGCTGAAAAATGCCATGATTCCGGTGATTACTATCCTCGGGCTGACCTTTGCTTCGCTACTGGGCGGCGCGGTGCTCACTGAGGTGACCTTTTCCTGGCCGGGCCTGGCGAACCGGCTGTACGAGGCGATCAGTCAGCGCGACTATCCGGTGGTGCAGGGGCTGATGGTGTTTTTTGCGGCGATTGTAGCGCTGGTGAGTATCGCCATTGATATTTTGAATGCCTATGTGGATCCGCGCATTCGCTACTAGGCAGCGGTGGCTGGCCGCGTAAAGGGCGGTCGCTTCGCCTGGTAAGTCAGCAGAATTAGCAAAATTATGATTGCGATCGCTTGCCTTCATCAGCTTTTCTGATATTGTGAACAAATATTACTAATCCTTAAGGCAGCTTTCAAGCGGTTTGGGGTGGTAACGATGCCATCTAGTCAGACCGCAGCCGAAGATACTTGACCCTCTCTTACTCTTTTGAAGCTCGCTTGCTGTGTCTGATTATTCCTTCTCGACGACTGCCGCCTATTCACCGGCCCTGCTAGCCCTCAAACGCTTTGTGAGAGGAACGCTGAGGCAGGTCGGCATTGGGGTTATATCGCTGATGGTGATTTTGAGTATGAGTACTCACCCGGTTACATCAGTTCCTCACAGCCGCGAATCTCCACCAGAAAGTTCCTTACCGACGGTTTCTGTACTCCACTCGCAGCCTCAATACAGGGCGTCTCAATCTGTCCAGCATTTTGCTGAGTCGGAGACTGCTGCGCCAAGCTCTTCAGCCGCAGCGCTCGAGCCATTTCCAGGTCTTCGAGCCAGAATGGTTCGGCCCAGTCTAACCACGGCTCGCCTATCTGTTCCCGAGTCAACCGAGCAGGCGATCACCAGTTTGGCTGAAGCAGAATGATCTGAGCGGGTTGCCAGCATCACACTTGCCAACGCCCTTGCCAACGCTTAGGTGTCTTTTCCCAACCCCTGATATAGTTCAGACCGATATGTCTGAACTCACAGACGCTAATGCCCTGATCTGAGCTTAATAAGGGCAGCATGATTTTAAGGGGCAGGATGGTTGGCTGATGAGCAGGTTGATAACAGGGTTGGCTGCAGGGTTAGGGGTTGCCAGTGGAATCTGCTTAGCGGCAGCCACACCGGCTCAGGCCACCTGCGAGTTTTTTTCTGAGCCGCAGCGCTTTAACACTCAGATGGATGGAGCGGTAATTGTAGTTGGGCAGCAGCCTCAGCAGTCCTATCGGGTCGTGATTCCAGGGGACGATGTGACCACATTGACGGCCCTTCGCACCTGCGTTTTAGATGCGTTTGTGGCGCGAACTCGCTTTGGTCCTCATATTCAGGTCGGGAGCTTTGCGAACCGTCGTGACGCTGAGACCATTCGCCGAATTTTGCAAAAGGAGGGATACCGCCCTCGGGTGTTATACGTCAGATAAAATGGTTCAAGTTCGAAGACTCCCTTTATGGATACTGCTAGTAGCCCCGGCGCTCGGCGTTTGCTTGGGTACTTTGGCATACAGCCAGCCGATTTCTGTTCGGGGCGATCGCTGGCTGACAGTGACTGCCCTCAGTGGCAAGGTTGACCTGACGAGTTACCGCAGCAGGCAGCGGCAGGCCCGACTCGGCGATCACTTAGATCGCGTAGGCGATATGATTACCACTGGCTCCAATGCGTCAGTAAGCTTGAATGTTGACCTGGCGACGGGCTCTCTCACAATGTCCGAGAACTCTCAGCTACAGGTTCAAGCTTTAAGCATTACACCCGCCGGCGGCCGGGTTACTGAACTTCTGGTCAGGCGAGGGCAGGTTCGGGTTCGCGCTAGACCTCTGACCAATCCAGATACCCGCCTGGAAATTCATACCCCTGCGGGCGTTAGCGGCGTGCGCGGTACTGACTTTGGCGTCAGCGTTCAGCCTACTGGTCAGACGGGCGTGGCGACGATTGAAGGTCGGGTTATCGCCAGTGCCCAAGGCCAAACTGTGAGCGTTGGCACAGCGCTGCAGTCTTCTATCTATCCTGGTGACCCCCCTACGCCCCCCGAACCGCTACGCAATGACCCTACGCTCTATATTGAGCGGCTCACCTCCAGCGGCACGACTGTACGAATAGTGGGTCAGACAGATTTGGTCAATCTGCTAGAGATTGGCGATCAGCCCCAGGTCCTCAGTCGCGCTGGCCGGTTTGATCTCTCCCTGCCCCTGCCGAGCGATCGCCGGATTGAGGCAATGGTAACGACGCCGCTAGGAACTCAGCAAAAATATCAGCTAGTGGTGCCGTGATGCCAACCTTCGGCAGGCTGAAGAGCCTGAATCAGGTAATGCCCAGTTTGCTGGCGGTGATATCAGTCATCTTGCTGACGAATATTCAAGCTTGGACACCGCTAGAGAATTTGGTTTTGACCCAGCTAATGCGCTGGCGGGGCGCTAAGCCTTGGCATAGTAGCGTTGTGATGATCAGTATCGATGACAAAACCCTGGCTCAGCTAGGGCAGTTTCCGATCTCACGCGACTACTATGCTGATTTGCTCTGGCTGCTTACTAAGGAAGAGGCTAGCGTCGTTGCTTTCAACATCTTGTTTTCGGATCAGGGCATCGCTGGCAGCGATCTGATGGCGAGCAGCGCTGCGAATAGCCGACTGGCGATTGCCATGGCAGCTCATGGTGGAGTCGTCATCGGTCAAACCTGGGGCCCAGAAGGAGAGCCGATTGAACCGGTGCCAGTCCTGTCACGTGCGGCGATCGCCACTGGCCATATGCGATTGCGTAGCGACCCCGATGGGATTACACGCACGGTTGAAGTGACATGGCAAAATTTGTCGGCACTCGGCGTTGCAGCTGTCCAGGCATACGGCTTAGACCATGAACTGGTGAGTATTCCCACCGCTAGGGAAACGCTGCAAATCAACTGGCCTGGCCCGGCTCACGAGCTAGCAACGCTGAGCTTAATCGATGTACTCAGAGGGCAATTTCCGCAGGACTACTTCAAAGACAAAATTGTGATTGTCAGCTACGGGGCAACGACTGGCCGCGCCCAGCTACGTACCCCCTTTGACCGTCAGGTCCCGGTGCAGGGAGGCTACATGCAGGCGGCTGTCGTTGACAACTTGCTGAGCCAGAACTGGCTGCGGTCAGTCCCTAATAACACCGTCGCGCTCATTTTATTCCTGGCAGCCCCCCTCTTTGCCAGGCTGCTCTACCAGCGCCAGGGACTAGTACAAATTGGCATCATTAGTGCGATCGCAGGGGGGTGGCTGCTGATCTGTATGGCCGCGCTTAGCAATAGCTACTTACTGCCCGTGGTAACACCGCTGCTGGCCATCGGATTGGTCGGGATTACCGCCACTACACTGGGTCACCTGCAGTCAAATGCGCTTTTACAGGTGCGATCAGCTTTTCTCAACACCATGAGTCATGAGATCCGCACACCGCTAAATGCCATTGTCAACCTATCTGAAATGCTCCAGGAAACGCCTCTAGACAACCGTCAGCGCGAATTCACCGAATCTTTATACAACAGCAGTCAAAGCCTTTTGGCCTTGATTAATAACGTTTTGGACTTTTCCAAAATTGAGTCGGGCCGATTCGTACTCGAAGCGTATCCGGTGAGCCTCCATGAAGTGATCGAACGGAGCTTGGAGATGCTGGCGCCTCGCGCCGCTGAAAAGGGCATAGAACTGGTGTATTCGCTGCCGCCAAATATGCCTAAGGCAATTATGAGTGACCCGGTAAGACTTCAGCAAATTTTGCTTAACTTGCTCAGCAATGCGGTGAAGTTTACCGAGTCTGGGGAGGTGTCTGTACAGGTACATGCCAAAGCAATCATTCAGCCGGGGGCGCTGTTGTCACCGCCTGCGAATATTGGCCATTGGTTTCGCACCCATACCCGCTGGGGCAGTGGTCAAAGGCAGTGGCACTGGCCGCTAAGGGTTAAAGGCAATTTTGAGATTCGGTTTGCGGTGCGCGATACCGGCATTGGGATTCCGCCGGAGCGGATCGGTAAGCTGTTCAAGCCATTTAGCCAGGTAAGTGCGGCGACTAGTCGCGAGTATGGCGGAACAGGGCTAGGACTCTCTATCAGCAAGCGCCTGAGTGAACGAATGGGAGGGGATTTGTGGGTGCGCAGCGCTTTGGGTAAGGGCAGTACGTTCTACTTTACGGTGCAGGCTCAGCTCGCCCCGGAGAGCACCGAGCCCGGTTATTTGGCGAGGCTGAGTGGGCTGCGGCTGTTGCTGATCGACCGCAATCCGACTCGGCGCGATCGCCTGGTTTGGTCGCTTCAGCCCTTGGGCATTGAGGTTGTGCAAGCGATTTCTTTAAGTGAGGCGTGCTTTCTGCTGAAAAGTGCGTCCGCTTTCGACGGCACAATTCTTGACCAGGCAGTAGCTCATGATCCCGTACAGGCGATCACGCAGCTTCGTGAGACGGCAAACAATGCGAGTCTGCCAGTGATTTTGCTCAGCCCGCTCAAAAGTTCTGATATCCATCTAGGCGGCAATGCAATTATCCTATGGAAGCCGGTGAAGCAAGCACCGCTCTATCAGGCATTGCAGGCGCTGCGTCCGGCTGCGCTGCTGCCCGTTTTGCCTGCCGATGACTTAGCGATTGCGGCGATCGCGCAGCCTGCCAAGGGAATCGCGCAGTCGCGCAGTGCCAGCCTGAATATTCTTATCGCCGAAGACAATCGCACTAACCAGCGGGTGGCGCTACGGCTGCTGGAACTGCTGGGCTACCGGGCCGATGTCGTCAGCTCTGGGATAGAAGTGCTGGCAGCTGTTCGCCGTCAGCACTACGACGTGATCTTGATGGACATGCGAATGCCGGACCTAGACGGGATTGAAACCACCCGTCGAATTCGGCAGACGGGCCAGCACACTGACGTTTGGATCATCGCGATGACTGCGAATATGATGGCCCAGGATCGTCAGCGCTGCTACGCCGCCGGGATGAATGACTACCTAAGCAAGCCAATCAGGCGTTCGGCCCTGGCCCGAGCCTTGCAGATCTGTCCGGCGATGCAGTCGAGCTAACTGATATCGCTAGTGTTGTTTGGCTCTCAAGCTAGAAGAGACGCAACCACCCACTCCGACATCGATGTGATGATCGTCTTATCTGGAGAAATAGACATCCCTCAAGAAAACAAAAGGCTCAGCGAATTTGTTGCTGCACTTTGTCTTGAATACGATGTTTCAATCACCCATGTAGCGTTTGCTAAAACGCAGCGCTTGCTAAGCAAGTATCATCGATGTCTTGATCGGGTAATAAAAGAAACAACCCAAAAACTCAGCCTGCGCGGCTGAAGCAATCATCCAAGTAAACTATAGCTAGTCCGCTATGTGGAGAGCCATCCTATGACTAACTCAAGCCTAAGCGAAACCCAGATAAAAAGTCTGATGAAAGCTGCAATATTAGAAATCTTTCAAGAACGGCGCGATCTTTTTCAGGATTTGATTGCTGAAGCCCTAGAAGACATTGCTTTAATCAAAGCTATTGACGAAGGTAAAGACTCTGAGCCCGTTAACCGAAATACCATTTTTGCCATCCTGGAGAGCAGCCAGGATGAAAGTTGAGTTTAGAAAGACTTTCGAGAAAGACCTGAGAAAACTCCGTGGCGAAGCACTACTCAGCAAAATCAAGTCAGCTATCGAAGCGGTAGAAGCTGCCAGCACGTTAGAGGAAGTTGCGAATCTTAAGAAGCTTCAAGGCGCAGACGGTTACTTTCGTATTAGGCTAGACGACTACCGTATTGGACTGTTTCTTCAAGACGATACTTTACGTTTCATCCGCGTTCTACATCGTAGAGAATTTTATCGCTACTTCCCTTAGACCACACGTTCAGCGATTCTGAGGTTTTTAGAGCGCAAGATCGCTTCACCCCCACCCGAACCCTACCACCCTATCTCATATGATTAGGTGCCCCTTCTCCCACCGAAAAAGCTAAACTGGCTGAAGACAGACAAGATAATTGGCTTATGGTCACAACTTCCAGCCCGACTCACTATCAGCAAATTCTTCGACTTCCCACCCGGGGCAAATCGTTGGGACGGTTTACTCGCAAGGTGCAGGAGGCGGTCGCCGCTTCGGGTGTCCGCACCGGTCTGTGCTCTATTTTCTTGCGCCACACCTCGGCCAGCCTGGTGATTCAAGAAAACGCTGACCCGGATGTGCTGGCAGATATGGAAACTTTTCTAGCGAAGCTGGTGCCCGAGGGCGACAACTATCGCCATCGGGATGAAGGGCCAGACGATATGCCCGCTCATATTCGTACCGCGCTGACCCATACTTCTGAGCAGATTCCGATTATGGATGGGCGGTTAGCTTTGGGCACCTGGCAGGGCATTTATCTGTGGGAACATCGCGATCGCCCGCATACCCGCGAAGTCGTCATTCACATCACGGGAACCTAGCCCCTATGAGCGACAAAACCGATCCAGGCCAATCGAACCCGTGGCGGGAGGCGAGTGGCCCGTCTAAGCGGAAACCAGGATCTTCAAAGCAGGGAAGTCGCAAACCCGCTGCCAAATTCGCCGCGCCCCAGTACAGAGGTGTCAAACAAAAGCCGCTTGAATCTTTGGTGCCAAAGCCAAAGCTGAAAGGCGAGCCCATCGCCAAGCCTATCCGCAACGAGCCCCCTGCTGAGCGCCCGATTGTGCCTTTGGACAATTCAGCAGCGGTCGAAATTAAGGAGAAACCCATGATCAGCCAGGGGCTGATCCCTACGGCGGCCCCCGGATTTCGCTCTGGGTTTATCAGTATCGTTGGGCGCCCTAACGTAGGCAAGTCGACACTCATGAACTACCTGGTCGGCCAAAAGATTGCCATCACTTCGCCGGTCGCACAGACGACGCGCAATCGCCTTCAGGGCATTTTGACCACGCCTCAGGCGCAGATGATCTTTGTCGATACGCCCGGTATTCATAAGCCACACCACGAACTTGGCAAGGTACTGGTACAAAATGCTCGCGTGGCTATCAACTCGGTAGACGTTGTGCTGTTTGTCGTCGATGCAACTTCAGCGGCTGGGAAGGGTGACTTATTTGTGGCTGAGCTGGTAGCGCGAAGCAGCCGTCCGGTCATCCTCGGCATCAACAAAATCGACCAGCTTAGCGAAAGCGGTCGTAAAGCGGCGGAAGTGAAAGCTAGCTACGAAGCCCTTGCCGCTGAGCACGGCTGGGACGTGATGAAGTTTTCAGCCCTGACTGGCGAAGGACTAGCGCCCTTACAAACGCAGCTTGTAACTAAGCTGGAGCCCGGCCCCTACTACTATCCGCCTGATCTGGTGACTGACCAGCCGGAGCGATTCATTATGGGTGAGCTGATTCGCGAGCAGGTGCTGCTGCATACGCGCGAAGAAGTGCCGCATTCGGTGGCGATCGCTATCGACAAAGTAGAAGAAGATGAGCGCATCACCCGCATCCTCGCCACGGTGAACGTAGAGCGCAAGTCCCAAAAAGGCATTCTCATCGGCAAAGGCGGCCTGATGATGAAGGCCATCAGCACCGCTGCCCGCGAGCAAATGCAAAAGCTAGTAGCCGGTCATGTGTACTTAGAAATCTTTGTGCGAGTGCAAGATCACTGGCGACAGTCGCGCACCCGCTTAGCAGAGTTTGGCTACAAAGTAGAGCAGTAGATCCGCTGGTGAACTATTTTGGAGGGGGGTAATGAGCGACGATAATGGAGACTTCTGGATGGGCGTGTACTATCTCCTCTGGGACGACGCCGATAGCGGGCTTCATGGCCACCCGCCGGCTGTGAGTGTTGACTTCTAGCACTAGCAAATCGTTTGGCTGTAGCCGCTTCGAGACGCGGTTGATGAATCTTCCTTTGGTTTGTTCAACGGGGATATTTGGGCTAATTTCGGCGAGTTCTGCTTCGGAAAACCGAGGCTGCCTGCGCCCAGAGACAATGACGATCTGGGG
>JBARVU010000519.1:0-5307 GCA_049646425.1 Phormidesmis sp.
AAGCGTTGAATCTGTGGCGCTCGAATCACCTAAAACTATTGAGGTGCAAAAACGTCCCGCAACGGCTAATCAGACGCCTGAAAAAGGTTTAGATAACCTGGCTGCTATCTCTGAAAAGTTGAAATCAGAAGCGAGTGTAGCGGCTCAGAAAGCTTTGAGCAATATCGCATCTGACGCTAGAGCGGCGAGAGATAAAATCAGAGCTAACGCTAGTGAGAAGCTAAATGAAGCTGGTGCTAAAGCTAAAGCTGGTCTGTCCATAGCCAAAGATATGGCAGTAGAAAGAGCCAAAGCCGATATTAAGATTACTCAATCGGCGGCTAAAGCAAAAGGCGCGGAATTAGGAGCGAGTGCGATCGCTGCAAGCAGGGACAAGATCCAAGCTGCGCTCAATATGGCTTCTAAGGGAACCGCCGCCGCAAAATCCGCTGTGGAGAACGTTGAAAAACGCACTCAGCAAGCTAGCAGTTGGGTGAATCGGATAACAAAAACGGCCCATGACCGCGAGACTGCTCGTATCGCTTCAGCTAAATGGGAAGAAGGCAATGCTAGAACCGGGGGCAATTCATTTTCGATGGGTGATGTCACTGTGTCGAAAGAAGGCGATCGCATCAAGGTTTCTCAGGGCGATAAAAATCTTGTTACGGCGACAGTCGATAGAAGAGGAAACCCAACTCAAATCGACAGCGGGAAATACGATATTGACAAAATCCGCGCCGCCGCGAACGAACCCGCCAGAGGATCTGAAACAGTAGAGAACCTGTACAAGGCTCAGTCAGAAGCGATCGCCAAAATGTCTAGGCAAGCTTTTATAGTTCAAGCTGGTCACGTAAGATCTGGGGAGACGGCTAAAATACCTGGAAAGTCATACAATTATGAGATGAGAAGTAATGGAGATTTTGCCGTAACTAGAGCTAAAGGTGGCAAAGAAGTTCTAGTTCAAAAAAACAACGGCGAGATTGATTCTAAGCTTTCAAAGACTGATATTGATAGATTTTCGAGAGCAGCCCAGGCTTTGAATGCCGAACAAAAGCAAGACGCAGTAGCGACCAGATAATTAAGTAGGTAACCACAATGAGTACACGCGATGCGAGCATAATAGGGCAGCGGGAAGCTCATAGCATGGCCCATCAAGAAGCTATGGTAATTACGGCTGCACTAGCAAAGCTTGACCATATAATTTCGACTATTTCTAAACGTAGTCAAGAGCGTAGCAGGCAAGCTGAACAGGTCAAAGCCCAAAACAGAGCTAGTATAGTCGCAGCCACTGAACGGTTAATTGGTCGCGAACGAAATCCTGAAAAACAAAATGATATCGTCTCAGTTGGGGAAGCGTTAAAGCCTGAACCTAAGACCGTTCAACCCATCTCTGAACGTGGATCACTAAGCTCTATAGCGACCCCGCAAGAAACAGAAGAAATGGCGATCGCCTGGAATACGGCTCGTGACGCGCTTGCAAACAAAGACTCTGAACTATCTAGGAAGGAAATGCAAGAACATGCGCAAAAAATGAAAGATATTAAAGAACGGTTAGGGGCTGCGAACCTAACATCGGCTTTAGTATCACACACCGCATCTAAACAGCTGGCTAAAGAAGATTGGGAACAAGGTACGCCTCAAGCTCCTGAATCTACCAGGCGATCACAGAGTAATCAAGCTGTAGAGGGGCAACAGGACTTACCTTTAGCCGATCAATCTTCCACTCGGGTTTATACATCTGAAGAAATCGCAAGGAAACATGAGGTTGTATCTGCAAGCGATCAGCTAGTAGATTCTTCTTACGAAAAGCAAGATGCCAAGCGAGAATTAAAACTAGAACCAAGTACGCTTGCGTATTCTGCTGAAGAATACAATATTTACCATAACGGAAGTCAGACTACCATTACGGATAAAAAAGGGAACACGATGTTTTCCTATGTTCGCGATGGCGACAACGTTACTGTGACTAAAGATAATATCACTAACGATCCTAGCCATGTAAAGGATTTTGAAAAGGCTAATAAAGCCATCAATGACCACGGTATCAAAAAGCTTCAAGATGATTGCACACGGCAATTGGAGGCTAAAGAACTAGGCGGGCTGGCGAGGGAAGGATCAAGAGCTGTCGCGATTACCTCAATGGTCACAGATCGCTCCAATCCAGTTTTATCTAACGACGGATATACCTACAGGCGAACTACTGATGGGTTCTTTGTAGAGCACGCCGATAAAGACGGCGCTGCTAACGGCAAAATTGCAGCGTCTTCTACCGCACACGGGCTATCGACTGAGAATTACGGGTCTAAAGAACGAAAATATTTCAAAGAAAAATATAACGTGGTTTCATATAACGTAGAAAAATCTAAACAAGAGAAAGAGGCTAGTCAGATCGCTGCAAACGTCACACGAGAAGCTGGTAGACCTGTGAAAAAACACGATACGGGAGCAGAAAGATGAGTTCTGTTGCAACAGCTCTAGACTGGAATGAGATAACTAATCGGCACGGAGTAGAAACTAGGCTTGCAATAGAAAACCTTTTATCAGAATATGACGTACCGGCTGATGGAACAGTTGCCTTGCTTATAGCAAGCATGTTCATTTCCCAAAAAGATAGCGTCGTCGCGTTCGATGAAGTATCGAAAATATTCGAGACCGGGCAATCCGATCTTAGCGATCAGTTCAAAGGTCTTGTTGAGCAGTTGCGAGGGATAATTTCGTTCGCGCAGGAACACCTCGTTGAAACGACTGTTGAGAAAGTTTCGTCAAGCCAATCAGAAATCGTCGAGAACGTACGGAAAGGTGTTGCCAAAGCAATATCGAAAGCCAACGCAAGCCAAGAAAGACGCACCATCGTAACTACGCTTTTTACAATGGGCGCAGCAGGCATACTGGCGATCTCAGGTGCGGCTGTAGGTTCGATTGTGACGGCTTCAGTGACGAGCAAACCCGCACCAGCCGAACAAACGCATAGCATCGTTAATGAAACTATTAAAAACGCTGATACCTGGAAGCAAATAATAGAGCTTAACCAAGAGACAGTTCAAAATTGCATTAGCCAATCAGTGCAGCTTGAAAACCGCTGTGTGATTGACATACCCGAGTGAGGACATTAGTATATACCAATGTTTAATAGACTCCTACAGATCGCTTTGATAGCGCGGCTTGCACCAGCTTTGCCGGTAATTCTTTTTGTCCTCGCGTTTATAGGTTTCTTATTCAGCGACACCAGCATAGATCCCAGAGACCGAACAGTAGACCAACACGGGAACGAAACTGGGATAACAAGATACGAACAATACACCAAGATCGCTAACTTTTTAGGCGAAGATGACATTCAAGGGCTCGAACGCAAAGTTCTTGACCGCCACGGTGTAAAAGAACTCCCTAAATCTACGATACAATTTCTTGTCAAAGAAATTGTATGTGAGCAGATCTACATCAATCAAGGGAAAACCGGAGAAGACATGCTAAATGATATGGAAAAAAGCTATATCTATCCTGAACAATGTAAACAATCTGAATACTGGCCACACGCAAGGTACCCGCTGAATACTTGATACTAATTCCGCACGGAACCGGAATCTTTGCTTAGCGTTTGCGCGATTTCATTTTGCAATACAGACATTCTTTCTAGATTCCAACCTCGGCGTAAATCGTCGAGGTTTTTTTCTTGCTTGCGAGGGCGAGTGATGACGCTCGCTATCTCGCGATCGCGCATAGTTGCCGCGTGACCGACGTGTTTATCAATCTGCGCCTGGCGCTTGCTGAACTGCCGGATTAGCGCGTCTGGAACCGACGCTAACTCCCAGCCTTTCGCCGCGTCCCTAAGCCGGTGACCCAGCGCCTGCACCCGCTCCACCAGGGCATCTCGATAGATAGCCCCGTAGTGCTTAATCTTCTTGAAAAGGTTGCGCGAACACCAGGCCATATAGCGGTCTTGGTGCTTAGTCGCATTGATAGCGATGCAGTGAGTGTGCAAGTGCGGGTCATTCAGTCGGGATAGGGTGTGCTCGAACTTAGCGATCGCCAATACACCCGTATCTTGCCAAAATGACCGCTGCTGACGCTTCACCTTAGTCTGTGAGTCCCTTTCAATGCTTCCACAGGCTACGGACACGGCCTCTCGATGGGCAACTAGAAGTTCTTGGTCACCATTCGCAATCGCTGCAATGCTAATGCTCTTTGGCGCTTTGAATGTGCAGTCGATAGCTGATATTCGGTTCGGCATCCGGTGGGAAAGCAGGGGGTCTTGGCTGTCCGGTGTCCAACCATTCAGCGCTCGCTCTAGCTCTACAGCGCCGACTACGGCCCCGCTTAAGTTCCAGTCTAGCGTTAGCTCTCCCTGCCACTCTGAGGCTGCCTGCTGCCCGCCTGGAGTGTCAGCTGTGTAGTAAGACCTAGCCTTCGATGCTGAATGTACCTTAGTGATTGTAAGCATGGCTGAAGCGATGAGGCGTCTGAACTTTTCAATCTTAAATCAATGCAACTCAAAGGGGAATGATGTGGCAACCGCTGAAACGCACATGCAACACGTTTTGGCCAATTTTGCCTGCGTCTAATCCAGTATTGCCTAATATTGGATTATATTGAATTCAATCGTAAAAACTGTTGCGCGATTCCAATATTAGGTTATATTTTGGCTAGATTACGCAATATTCAGCATGAGAGAGAAGTCCACAAAACGCCCCCTGGTAGAAAGCGTTTTTGACGAGGTTGAGGAGCTGCGGCAGACGTATCGGTTTGATGACATTGTCGCGGAAACGATCACCAAGCATAAGCTAGACATAAAGCCTAAGACGTTCCTCTATCACTACTACCGAATCAAGCGTGATCGCGCTGAAGCCAAGCAGCAGGCTGAGAGCGAACAGGAAGGGAAGCGATCGCCTGCCGTACCCTCTCCAACAAAGATAGACGCGACGCGCTCAAACACGGTAGAAGGGCATACAGCAGCAAGCCGAGTAGACGCTATATTCAGAGCAAATCGAGAAAAGAAGGGGTAAACAATGACTACGACAATTCACTTCGTAACTGGTTATCACGGCAACGCAGGAAAATCTACTGTCGCGTCGGTTCTAGAGTTTGTGCTTTCTAAGTCGGGGCGGAAAACCTATGTATTTGACTGCGATGAAGAAAAGCAGTCAATGACTAAGCTGTATGGAGAGGAAAAGATCAACAATTCTCTATTCTCCCCCGATCCGGAACTAGCGGGCTCTGCCGATCTGATACTCGATCAAGCGATCGCTGACCACGCTGAACCTGTTGACATCGTTGTGGATTTAGCCGCAGATACCGACCGCTTTCTGAAGGATTGGCTAGAAAACAGAGGTG
>JBARVU010000520.1:0-2229 GCA_049646425.1 Phormidesmis sp.
CTCGTAAGAAAAGTACCGCTAAAACGACTGCTAAGAAGAGCACGACCTCAAAAGCGAAAAAGTCTGCTGGAACCAAAGCGACCGGTACTAAGACATCCCGCACAGCAGCTACCAAGAAACCCGCTAAAAAGTCAGCTATAGAGAAAATCGCGTCAGAAGAGGCCAGTGCCTAGTGCAGCGTCAACGCTTAATTTCCAGGCTTGACGCTGCACCAGTTCAAACCCTCCCAATCCCCTACCTCCCCATTCCCGCCTATTCAGGCTTAAAACGCCTTTCTTCAGGCACTGGCCATCAGCGTATATTCCATATCTTCCTCGTGACTGCGGCGCTTGGCGAGAATATTTTTAATATGTTTTTTTACGGTGTTTTGGCTAATCCATAGCGCTGCGGAGATATCGCCATAGTCGGAGCCTCTCAAACGTAGCTGCCAGACTTCGGTTTCGCGCTGGGTGAGGCCGAAGAGGGCAGCATCGGAGAGCGCTTTATTGCGGACGGTTTGCTGGCGATCCTCTATGACGATGAGCAGGTAGGGTGTTTGGGCCAGGCGGATGTTTTGAACGCGAATGCGGGCAGCGCCGAGCGTGGGCAGAATGATTTCGGCATCAATGCCGATCTTTTGGAAGGAGAGTACGTCTTGATTGGCGATCGCTGACTGGCAGATTTTCCAAATTTCCGGGGGTAGAACGTTCTCTTTCAGTCGGGATTTCTGAAGAAACGTACAGATGCGCTGAGCGTTCGCGTTGATTTTTTCAATTTCGCCGGTTGGTCTAGCGATAATGAAGCCGTCCTGTAGCCCTTCCAGTGCAGCTCGGAGAATGCTCAAGTCAGGGGTAGATGCGGGGCAATCAGTTTTCATTTTTTTCAGAAACGCTGTATATCGACTTATCAGGCACGGGCTCAGTAATTCTGCGATGGCGTTAGCAAAGCCATACCCGATCAGGCGATCACCTGCCGAGAGCAAAGCTCAATGAAAGCCACTTCCTTTAAACATGATCTGGGAAAAATTAGCCTATGCCTCCTATGCCTGAATGGTTCACGCTGAAAATCATAGGCTGTCAGCTTTTATCGCGCTTCTCTATCACCCATTTGCCCGATGACGCCGATCCAACTCGAACGCTACCTCTCTACGCCGATCCAGCACGATATCAAAACCAGCACTATGATTTGGGGAGCGCCGGGTATCGGTAAAGCTAGTATTGAGAGGGTTATGTGGTGTGGTTAAACCGGGTGACACTTCAAGCAGATCAGGCCGTCTCCAGGCTTGTCCATTTGCTTTGGCGATCGCACCCTTAGCTCACTATCGCCATTCGGTCGCGTGACGGCAGATGAATCAATGTGATATTTTCATCTGCCGGTTTCATCCTGATTTCATAGCATCCCTGTACTTTGGAGAAAGCTGGGCGTGAAGGTTTACACCACACATTTTCGCTCAGCAGAATTCACCTGAAAGAAAAACTGCCCTATGGATACCGATATTCTGATTGTTTCTAGCGATGCGCAGATTCGTCAGCTCATGCAGGTAGAGCTCAGTCTCGAAGGCTATGGCGTTCTATCAGAAGCAGACAGCACGTTAGGGTTTATGACCGCTCGTAAAACTCAGCCGCGATTGCTCATCTTAGAGCTAGGGGCACCGGGTCTGTCTGCCATAGAAGTTTGCAGCCGGTTGCGAGCTACTACCGATCTTAAAATTGTTCTTTTGACCGATAGAGATAAAAATCTCTCTGTGGATCTACCTGTAGACGATTTTATTTTCACACCGTTGAGTCTGACTGAGCTGATACTTAGAGTGAAGCGAAACTTGTGCCAGCAATCTTCTCAGGGCATTAGCGCTCTACGCTTGGAAGATCTCTCGCTTAATCTTGACAGCCGTGAAGTTTATCGGGGTCAGCGCTTGGTCGAGCTCACCGTCAAGGAGTTCGACCTGCTGACACATCTGCTACAGAATCCCCAGCAAGTCATCACCCGAGATCGGCTGCTTGAAGAAGTATGGGACTACGACTTCAAGGGCAGTCACAACGTTTTACACGTTTGCATTTGTAGTCTGCGGAGCAAATTAGAAGCTGCCGGTGAACCCAGACTCATTCAAACTGTGCGAGGGGTTGCTTAGGAATGAGGATTATATAAAATCCAGCAGTAGGATCATTTAAGATAGGTTGAAAGAGAACCCTGGGACTAACGCATGGTGACCCCATATCCAAAAGCTATCGAACAGCAGATGCATCGCTACTA
>JBARVU010000521.1:0-13575 GCA_049646425.1 Phormidesmis sp.
GTCCTCGACTTTGCCAACCTGCCGCTGCCCCTCCAAAACTATGAAGCCATGACCTTTGGCCCCTCTCTAGCCAATCGCGATCGCAGCCTCTTCGTCATGAGCGACGACAATTTTGCCGCTGACCAGGAAACCAGCCTGCTGATATTTCGGTTCAGCCAAACTTAGTTAAGCAGAGCTGCGCTCAGCCGCAGCCTAAAATCTCTCTGGCGACTGAAGCTTTTTAACCCCTCGGTTGCTAGCGACAGGCGTCATTTAAGTCTGTCTTAAACCTCTCTTAATTCCTTTACTCTGTATTTTCAGCCTATAAAAAATATTATTCTCCGCTTTCCTCAAAGGTAAGCATAAATACCCTAAAACCTTGCAGCAAGACCTTTGGAGGCAAACTAGCAACCCGGATCATCCGCAGTCTCGACAGGGGGTCTTGATTCTTTCCACCGATGCCCATTGTAAGAAACTACTCATCGGTGCCCCCAAACCTGATAAATTGAGCATCAGCAAAGGTCACTATTAAAGGTTTCATAAAGAAGCAGCATGCGAGTCTTAGTAATCGGTGGTGATGGATACTGCGGCTGGGCAACAGCCCTTTATCTTTCCAACAAAGGTCATGATGTCGCGATCCTAGACAGCCTGGTTCGGCGGCTCTGGGACATGGAACTCCAGTCTGAAACGCTCACCCCCATCGCCCCGATTCAAACCCGGCTGCAGCGATGGAAAGATCTCACGGGTAAAGACATTGAGCTGTTTATCGGCGATGTCAATAACTACCCCTTCCTAGAGAAGTCGATGCTTCAGTTTCGGCCCGATGCGGTCGTTCACTTTGGCGAACAGCGATCGGCCCCCTTCTCCATGGTGGATCGCGAGCACGCGGTCATGACTCAGGCCAACAACGTCCTGGGCAACCTCAATTTGCTCTACGTCCTGCGCGACCACTTCCCTGAGTGTCACCTGGTCAAGCTCGGCACCATGGGAGAATACGGTACGCCTAATATCGATATTGAAGAAGGCTACATCACCATCGAGCACAACGGTCGCAAAGACACCCTGCCCTACCCAAAGAGCCCAGGGTCTTTCTACCACCTCAGCAAAGTGCACGACACGCATAACATTCACTTTGCCTGCAAAATTTGGGGACTACGCGCCACCGACCTCAATCAGGGTATTGTCTACGGCGTCCTAACCGAAGAAACCGGTATGGACGAGCTGCTAATTAACCGACTCGACTACGACGGCGTATTTGGCACTGCGCTCAACCGCTTTTGTATTCAGGCCGCAGTCGGTCATCCGCTGACGGTGTACGGCAAAGGGAGTCAAACCCGGGCGCTGTTAGACATACGCGATACGGTTCGCTGTGTGGAAATCGCCTGCGAGAATCCGGCTGCTGCCGGAGAATTCCGCGTCTTCAACCAGTTCACTGAAATGTTTAGCATCAATGAGCTGGCTAATATGGTGAAGCAAGCCGGTATTACCATGGGCCTAGACGTAGAAGTGAACAATCTCGACAACCCCCGAGTCGAGGCCGAAGAGCACTATTTCAATGCTAAAAACACCAAGCTTATCGACTTGGGCCTAGAGCCTCATTTGCTCTCTGACTCTCTGCTAGATTCGCTGCTGAATATGGCAATCAAGTACAAGCACCGCGTCAACAAAAAGCAGATTCTGCCCACCGTGAGCTGGCATCGTTAATTTGTTCTTTTGGATGAACTTAGTCAGTCAAAACTGAATAAGGCATCCATCCCGAACAGCTAACCCGCTAGTCAAAAGCCGATTGAAAAAGTCAGCTTGTCTCCAGGAGCACATGTTCCAGGGGCTGGCTGGCTTTTTTACTGCTCGGCAGATAAAGTTGACCAGGCTGCTTTTTTTGCCTGCTTTGGGCCGTTTCGTCAAGTGCTCTAAGGGGGTTGCGTCAGCTCGTGATCTCAGGTTAAAACCCTTTTATTGGCATCGTTTCCGCTGCTTCCTGTCACTTCTGCCCCATTTACCCATGCGAATTGCAATCTTTACAGAGACCTTCCTGCCCAAAGTCGACGGAATTGTCACTCGCTTAAAGCACACCGTCGAACATCTGCAAAGCTTCGGCAATGAGGTTTGTGTCTTTTGCCCCGAAGGCGGTTTGACTGAATACAAAGGCGCCAAAGTAGAAGGCGTTTCAGGCTTTCCTTTGCCGCTCTACCCAGAGCTAAAGCTCGCCTTGCCGCGCCCTTCCATTCGAGAGGCCATAGAATCTTTTGACCCGGATTTAATTCACGTCGTCAATCCGGCTGTACTTGGGCTAGCAGGCATTTACTACAGTAAGTCTTTGGAAGTGCCGCTAGTCGCCTCTTACCATACCCACCTGCCAAAGTACTTAGAGCACTACAACCTGGGCATGTTGGAAGGGGTGCTCTGGGAACTGCTAAAGGCGATGCACAATCAGGCTGCGATTAATCTGTGCACCTCTACCGCAATGCAGCAGGCGCTGACTGAGCACGATATTGAGCGAGTAGCGGTGTGGCAGCGCGGCGTGGATACAGAATTATTTCGGCCCGATTTGCGCAGTGAAGAAATGCGATCGCGCCTTACTGAAGGCCATCCTGACGCCCCGATTTTGATCTACATTGGCCGGCTGTCTGCCGAGAAAGAAATTGATCGGATCAAGCCCGTACTGGAATCTATTCCCAGTGCACGCCTTGCCCTGGTCGGCGACGGCCCCTACCGCGAAGAACTGGAGAAGCACTTTGCAGGTACAGCGACCAACTTCGTGGGCTATCTGGGCGGTGAAGAACTCGGCGCCGCCTACGCCTCTGCCGATGCCTTTATATTTCCTTCTCGTACCGAAACCTTGGGGCTAGTGCTGCTGGAAGCGATGGCCGCTGGCTGTCCGGTGATCGCTGCCAATGCCGGTGGCATTCCTGATATTGTCACCGATGGCGTCAACGGCTTTATGTTTGACCCAGCAGATGAGCAGGGGGCGATCGCTGCGACTCAAAAGCTACTTGGCATGAAGGCAGAGCGCGAACTGCTGCGGCAAAATGCCCGGGTAGAGGCCGAGCGCTGGGGTTGGGAAGCCTCTACTCGGCAGCTAGAGCGATTTTATGAGGAAGTGCTGGGGACAGGATTGGCGATCGCCGCTTAAGAATATTCCGCTCTCTCCTCTCCTTTTCAGACTCGAGAAGTACGAATAATAATAATGTAGACTGCTATACAGAATTCTAGAGAGCACTTTTCTATCTTAATGGTGTGCCAATTGTTCTACTCCCGGCGTAACCAGATGTTGTCAGCATCCTTAAATTTGTTATTCCTGGGATCCAGCTACGCTCCCCATAACCTGGAGACCAAGGAGGGGCGGCTGCACAAGCATTTGCTTAAGTGGAATGGGGTGGGTTCTCCCTACGCTACCGGTCTTTAGAACCGGACCAACCTTCTTTTCTACAGCTATAGCGCGCGCAATCTATCACAACAGAAAGAATGACCTAGCGGCTCCCACGGTTCAGTAGAAGCTAGCTATTCTACCGTTCGTTCGGCCGCTTTAAGGTGCTATTGGCTTCTTCTGAAAGCCTATGGCACAGAGCGTTTACCGTTTTTTTGAGTCAGTTTTATGTATCTTCCATTTGTTGCCGCTAAAGGCCGTCCCAAAATGGGTCTGAAGCCGTTGCCATTGTCCACCTGGATAGAAATTGACGAGGCTTTTGTAGCAGAGCTATCGCTAAAGGCAGCGTTGCTAACGCACCATTATGAGGATGTATTTGCGGCTCTGCCCAATACCCGGTCAGCCCAGCAGGAGATCTTGCAGTTGCTGATAGAACATTTGCTTGAACAGTTTCCGGCGGTTTATCGACCGTTAAAAGCAGGCATTCAAAATCGAAAAACGCGGCAAACCTGGCAGTTCTCAGACTTTGCTGAAGCGCCTCTAGATCTGGCTGCCCGACTGGTGCAAGAAGACCTGTGCCTGATGCTGCCTGGGCAGGGCTACCACCTGGCGGCAGCTTCGGTATGCTTTCCGCTGCGTTGGAGCCTGCGAGCAAAGCTGGGTCAGCCAATGCGGCAGATTCACCAGCAGGTACCGGACTATCCTCAGCGGTTAGCTGATCCGGTAGACGGTATGTTTGACCGTCTGCGAGCAGATTTTCCCGGCCTGCGATTTAACTGGACAATTGTAGATTCCCCGGAGTTGTATCTTGCTCAAAGCAAGCGAAACATTCAGTTTAACCCTGAGATAACCGCCCGCAATGCCGGAGAAATGCTCTGGCTCCGGGTCGAACGGCAGACCCTGCGCCGTCTGCCGCTTAGTCAGGGCATATTGTTCACCATTCGCACCTATGTTTATCCACTGGTGCAGGTTGTTCAAAACCCTGAGAACGCGGCTGATTTGCTGGGCGCGATCGCCGCTTTTACCCCAGACATGCAGATTTACAAAAACCTGCTGCCTTTCAATCAAGCCCTGACGGGCTATTTGTACAGCTGCATGAGCCGCCGTGCGAGTCCTAATGCAACAGTCGCAGTGTAAGCATACAGTCTCAATTTGCAAATGTTCACCTGATTTTGTTGCTATGGCGATCGCCCTCAAAAATAAAGCCGCTCTCATCACTGGAGGGATACATGATGCCTGACGCCGATCTCGCAATCGTGGTGATAACCTGCGCCGCCGCTTTTACTCAAGGCGTCTCAGGCTTTGGCTTTGGCCTGGTCGCCGTGCCGATTTTGCTGGGCATAGTCGGCCCTTCAGTCGTAACGCCGCTGGTAGCACTCTGCACACTCACAATCAACAGCTTGCTGTGGATTTACTACCGCCGATCTTTCGACGGTGCAGTGGTAGGAAAACTGTTGGCGGGTGCTGTAGTCGGGATTCCGCTTGGCTTTTGGGTATTGCAGTATGTTCCAGCAGCAGGGATCTTGACGGCGTTGGGGCTAATGATTGTTGCCTACTCGCTGTATTCTTTGACCAAACCAAAGATGCCAGTATTGAAGTCGCCATACTGGATTTATCTTACCGGCTTTCTCTCCGGCACTTTGATGGGTAGCTACAATTTACCGGGGCCACCGGTAATTTTATACGGGGACAGTCAAAGCTGGCCCCAAAAAGCATTCAAAGGAAATCTGACGGGCTTTTTCTGGTCGAATGGCGTGCTCGCCGTGGTCGGGCATAGTCTTCAGCAGCGAATTACCGAGGCACTTTTTCATCAGTATCTGAGCATTCTCCCCGGCATAATCATCGGCCTCTTCGCAGGCGTTGCGCTCTCTAGCGTTTTCAATCCTATGGTGTTTCGCAGCGTTGTTCTGTTCATTTTAATTGGAATTGGTGTTCGGCTTTTTATTGTGGGGATACAGACGTGAATTCTTCCTAGAAAATAATTGTCTTTCTCGTATATCTCAGATTTTCCACTACTGTTTTTCACCTTGGAGTTTTTTTCATGGTTACCAGTTTCAACCCGGAAAAGATCAAGTCAGAAGGTTTGGAGTCCCCGGCAGCAGATGACTTAGGCAAGATGGATAGCGCAGCGCTCTGGCATGCAATGGCTCAGCACAGACCGTTTGCTCAAAAGCCGCCTAAATGCATTCAGCGCGGGACGGGCTGCTACGTCACTGACAAAGATGGCATGGAGTATTTTGACGGCGTTTCAGGGCTGTGGTGCGTAAACGTTGGCTATGGTCGTCAGGAGCTAGCAGAAGTTGCCTACGAACAAATGCTGAACCTCTCATATTCGCCGCTGACGATGAGCCATGAGCCGGGCATTCGCTTAGCCCACAAGCTGGTAGAGCTGCTGGGCTACGAGGCGAAGGTGTTCTTCTCGACCAGCGGCTCCGAGGCGAATGAGACCGCCTTTAAAGTTGCCAGACAATATCACGCCCAGACCTCGCCCGCCGGGGCCGGCCATCGCTACAAGTTTATCTCTCGCTATCGCGGCTATCACGGGCATACGATGGGAGCCCTCAGCGCTACCGCGCAAGCTGAGCGCAAGCTGAAGTACGAGCCGTTGGTTCCTGGCTTTCTGCATGTGAACCCACCCTACTACTACCGCTTTGGCGAAGGTCGCACAGAAGCAGACTACAGCGCGGCCTGCCTGCGAGAGCTGGAGCAAACGATTCGCTATGAAGGGGCGCAGTCGGTGGCGGCGGTGATTGTAGAGCCAATTATTTCGGGCGGCGGGGTGATTGTGCCTCCCGATAGCTATCTGCGAGGGGTGAGAGAGATTTGCGATCGCACCGGCATTCTCCTCATCTACGACGAAGTGGTCAACGGCTTCGGTCGCACGGGCCGTATGTTTGGCCATCACCACTGGGGGGTGGAGCCCGATATTATCGCTTTTGCGAAGGGACTGACCAGTGGCTACATGCCCCTGTCGGCGACGGTCGTCAAGCAGCATATTTTTGAAGCCTTTTTAGACGAACCGGGCAGCGATAGCCACTTTCGCCATATCAGCACCTACGGCGGCACTCCTGTTTGTACCGCCGTGGGCTTGCGCAATATCGAAATTGTGGAAAGAGAGAACCTCGCCGAGCGGGCCGCTGAAATGGGAGACTATTTGCTAGCGCGATTGCAGCGATTGCTGGAACATCCGAATGTGGGAGATGTGCGCGGTAAGGGGCTGTTACTGGGGGTCGAGCTGGTCACCGACAAAGAGAGCAAAACTCCTCTAGACGATGCCAGCGTCATGGCTGTCGTCAAGCATTGTATGGATCAGCGCGTTCTCATCGGTCGCAACACCAACACCATTCCAGGCTTCACCAACGTACTCATTTTGTGCCCGCCCCTGGTGATTACCCGCGAGCAGGCAGACCATCTGACCGACACACTTTATCAGGCAGTCTGCACGCTGCCCGGAGGCAAATAATCGTTGATCTGCAACCAACGGCCAGACTGTAACAAACAAAAGTTGCAGACGACAGGCTGTTTGCAACTCGTCATAATAAGCGAGCTATCGTATCTTGAGCTACAGTCTTTCAGAACGAACAAAGCTAAAACAAAAGTAGCAATTGCATTTGTTCAGAAGGTATCTGCAAAGATGTCTCTTTCACCGCACAGCGGTCGTTGAGTGACGTTTGAGAGATATTGTCAGTGCATGCTGTTGACGGCTCTCAGGACAAAAGAGAGCTGTAGAGAAGACGGTAGCAAGCTTCGATATGAGAAATATGATCGCTGATTAGCTGCGGTCATTCGCGTAAACATGAGCCAATAAAATTATGAAGCAAGCATTGTTCAAGGCTAAGAATTACTACGTTTTGATCGCCTTTATCGCCTGCGGGGTTTTAATCCCTCAGGCTGTCTGGGCGCAAGCAGATGAGGCGGCGGGTGGATCAGGCGGTCTGCTCGAATCTGCCTTTCAAAAGATTATCGACGTTCTCAATCTTCTGTTCTACTTCAAAATTGGTGGTGAAAACGGCATTCCTTTTATTGTTCTCTGGCTAGTCGTCGGGGCTGTCTTCTTCACACTGCGAATGAAGTTCATTAACATACGAGCGTTTAAGCACGCCATAGATGTTGTGCAGGGTAAATATGACGACCCGGAAGATGAAGGGGATGTCTCGCACTTTCAAGCCCTGGCCGCTGCCCTCTCTGGCACAGTGGGAATTGGCAATATTGCCGGGGTGGCGATCGCCATCCGCTTAGGCGGCCCCGGCGCAGCCTTTTGGATGACCGTCGCCGGGTTCCTGGGTATGTCCAGTAAATTTGCCGAATGCACACTCGGGCAAAAATACCGCACCATCAAGCCCGACGGGACAGTGGGCGGCGGGCCAATGTACTATCTTTCGAGAGGGCTCTCTGCTATCGGCATGCGAAAGCTGGGCCAGGGACTGGGCGTGGTGTACGCGGTCTTTTGTGCGATCGCCACTATGGGCGCTGGCAACATGTTCCAAGCTAACCAAGCCTACGCCGCCGTCTCCAACGTGATTCCGTTTTTTGAGAACGCGAGCTGGCTGTTTGGTCTGATTTTAGTGGCCATCGTCGGGCTAGTCATTCTCGGCGGCATCGAGCGAATTGGCGCGGTCGCTGGCTTTTTGGTGCCCTTTATGGCAGTCATCTACACATTGGCCTGCGTTTGGGTGATGCTGGTAAAGTTTACCGACATTCCGGGCGCGATTGGTACAATTATCAGCAGTGCTTTTGTCCCTGAAGCAGTCGCCGGTGGGGCGATTGGCGCGATTGTAATCGGGTTTCAGCGGGCTGTCTTTTCCAACGAAGCGGGAATTGGCTCAGCGGCGATCGCTCACTCTGCTGCCCGTACCGACGAGCCGGTCAGAGAAGGCATCGTCGCCCTGCTAGAGCCCTTCATTGACACCATGTTTATCTGTAACATGACCGCCATTGTAATTGTGCTAACCGGCGTATATGCCGACCCGGCTGCTGCCGACCTCGATGGCGCAAGGCTTTCAGCCGCATCGTTTGAAACCATCATTGGCTGGTTTCCCTACGTGATTGCGATCGCTGGCTTCCTGTTTGCCATTTCCACCATGATCTCCTGGAGCTACTACGGACAGATGGCCTGGACATATCTGTTTGGGGACAGAACCGTCAACATTTACAAAGTGCTCTTTCTAGCCTGCGGATTTATCGGCTCAATTGTCAATCTCGGACTCGTATTGGAATTCAGCGATATTCTCCTACTAGCCATGTCTTTACCCAACTTACTCGGCTGCTTTCTACTGTCTGGCATCGTCGCCAAAGAGCTGGAAAGCTACATGTCACGCCTGAAGTCGGGTGAAATGCTAGCAGAGGTTTTAGAGGTCAAAGAACCCGTTTTGAAGTGACCCAAACGAAGCCGAGCAGATGTTAAAAGCGGAGATGACCCATGAGCTGGCTCAAAAAGAAATCTGTCCTGATTCCGATTGATTTTTCTGATTTATCCTACGGAGTGATCGCCCCTGCCAAAGAATACATCGAGGACATTTCAGCCTTAAAGCTGATCCACGTCCTCTCTGCACTACACCCAGCCGACCCAGCCGCCCTTTGGAACACCCTCAGCGACGATGATCGCAAGCAAAAAGTACAAGATTTTTTGCTTAAGAAGCTCGACGAACTCGGCTATGCAGGGGCTCAAGTTATCGTAGCCACAGGCGACCCGGCAACCAAAATCGCCGACTGCGCCGAAGAGATGGAAACAGATCTAATCGTCATGCCTTCCCACAGCAACCAAGGACTGAGCCGCTTTTTACTTGGCTCAGTCGCAGAGCGAGTCGTCCGACTGGCGCACTGTCCGGTACTGATCATTAAATGAATCCTTACTGAGCGCAGAACCGAAGTCTGGCAAATGCGCCTGCGAGGACGTTCTCATAGCCTTGGGTGGTGTCAGGTCTAGGGTATCAAAAGAGGGGGAGATAACGTTCCCCCTCTCCCTATCGAATCCACCCTACAACCATCTACCGACGAATCACCATCTCGAACTCACTCAACCACTTCAGGAATTGCAGCTACCGGCATCTGCGCATGCCCCATCTCCGCCGCTAGCTCTGCGTTCCTCACCAACACGGATCGCTGTAGTAAAGGGGTTCGGGCAACCGAGCTATTGGCCAACATCAGCAGCGGATTTGCCGCAACGCCAGCAAGCGCTGTTACGACCACGGCCAGCACCAAACTCACCTGCAAAGAGCGCATTCCCGGCAGACCCCAGTCATTGATGCGGTAAGCCTTTACCTCATCAGACATTTCCTGCGGCTCTTTGACTACCATCATCTTTACCACGCGAATGTAGTAATAGATAGAAATGACGCTGGTAATCAGGCCCACCAGAACCAGGGTATAGGCTCCGGCTTGCCAGCCCGCCCAAAAAATATAGATTTTCCCGAAGAAGCCTGCCAGCGGCGGAATTCCGCCTAGTGACAGCAAACAAATGCTCAAAGAAAGCGTCAGCAGCGGATCTTTTTGGTAGAGGCCGCTGTAAGCACTAATTTGGTCAGTGCCGGTTCGCAGCGAAAACAGGATGACGCAGGTAAACGCTCCCAGGTTCATGAACAAGTAAATAAACAGGTAAAACACCAGACTGGAGTACCCTGCATCGGTGCCGATGATCAGGCCAATCATGACAATTCCCGCCTGACCGATGGAAGAATAGGCCAGCAGTCGCTTCATGCTGGTCTGAGCGAGGGCAACCACGTTGCCGAGGATCATGCTCAAAATCGCTAGCGCTGCAAACACAAATCGCCACTGCTCTGCCACCATCGGAAATGCCGTCAGCAGCAGCCGAATGGCCAGCGCAAATCCGGCTGTCTTCGATCCAACCGATAGAAAGGCAACGACCGGCGTCGGGGAGCCCTCATACACATCCGGCGTCCACTGGTGAAAAGGCACTGCCGCGACCTTAAAGGCAATCCCGGCAATCACAAACACCAGCGCAATAATCAGGCCAATCGGGGCTGTGTCATTGGCTTCGGCAATACGAGTCGCTATCAGACTAAGGTTCGTCTCTCCACCTGATAGACCATAGAGCAAAGACAGACCGTAAAGAAATATTGCCGCACTCGCGGCCCCAATCAGTAGATACTTTAGCGCTGCTTCGTTGGAGCGGGGATCGCGCTTCATGTAGCCTGTTAGCAAGTAAGACGAAATACTTAAAGTCTCCAGGGCGACAAAGATAGTGACCAGCTCATCCGCTCCTGAAAGGAACATCCCTCCCAGCGTCGCCGTCAGCAGAATGGTCAAAAACTCTGCCAGCGCCGTGCCTGAGCGTTCTATGTAGCGGATACACATTGGCACCGTCACCGCTGCCGACAGCGCGATAATGCCGCGAAAAGCAATGCTCAAATCATCGCCGTTAAACGAGCCTAAAAAGGCGATGGGATCGGCGGCTCCCCACTGGAAAAAAAGATCGGTAACAGCAGTGAGGAGTCCTGCGATCGCCACATATGGCAGCCACCGAGCTACCCCCCGACCACCAATCAGATCGGCGATAATAATTGTCATAATCGTGACAATTACGATTCCTTCTGGCAGAATGATGCCCGCGTTCAGCTGAGCGGCAATATTGGCAAAGTCCATTGACGACGGCACAGGTATAGTGGCCAGCTAAGGTTCTCCACTTGAAAGCTTACCGTGTATCTTCCGTTAATCCCACTGCCCGCCAGAAAATTTTGCCCACCGCCTATAGAAAATGCCCATATAGCGATTCAGTAGTTATCGAGCGATATCCTACGGATCAGAGGTGCAAATTGTTAATAAGGAAAAATAGCGAGGGTAGACGGATTGGCACCTTTTGATCTATCGCTTATATATAGAGATAGACAGCGATGGAAGGCAGCATGTCAGTAAACTTGCAAAAGACTCACTCTCAAGACTCTGCAAAAGACTCACAGACTGCTGCATTGATTTCTTATGCTAGCTTCCCTAGGCAAGCTCCCCTGCCAGATCCCTATGCCAGCGAATTGGTATGGTCAACGGTCGGCATCAACGTTAGGGTGAACAATACCTAATCTCATCACTCCCGCTGATAACGTAGCCTTAAGTAATTTCACTTAGAGAAGGCTTCCAACCCTCCCCTTCATCGCTGAGCACCGTCGCCGGTCACCCCTGTCCACCCCAGTTAAAACGCCATAGGTCGTATGTCTACGCTCGTCATTGTTGAGTCTCCTACGAAAGCCAAAACCATTCGCAACTACCTGCCGAAAGGCTACCGGGTAGAGGCTTCGATGGGCCATGTGCGCGACCTGCCGAAGTCGGCCAAAGAGATTCCCGCCAAGGTCAAGGGCGAAAAGTGGGCCCAGATCGGCGTCAACACAGAAGCTGACTTCGAACCGCTGTACGTCATTCCTCAAGACAAGAAAAAGGTTGTCAAAACCCTAAAAGAAGCGCTCAAAGGCGTTGACGAACTGGTCCTTGCTACAGATGAAGACCGCGAGGGGGAAAGTATTAGCTGGCACCTGCTACAGGTACTCAAGCCCAAAGTGCCGATCAAGCGCATGGTCTTCCACGAAATTACCAAAGAAGCCATTCAAGCTGCGCTCTCTAACTGCCGCACCATCGACGACAAGCTGGTACATGCCCAGGAAACCCGCCGCATCCTCGACCGGTTAGTGGGCTACACCGTCTCGCCCTTGCTGTGGAAAAAAATTGCCTTTGGACTCTCCGCCGGTCGGGTGCAGTCTGTTTCGGTGCGGCTACTGGTGGAGCGCGAACGGGCCAGGCGGGCTTTCAGAAGAGGGGCTTACTGGGATCTCAAAGCCGCCCTACTCAAGCACAAAAGTCCCTTCGACGCCAGGCTCGTCTCAGTCGGCGGTACCCGAGTAGCCAACGGCAGTGACTTTGACGAGTCTACCGGTCAGGTAAAAGCCGGTCGCAACGTACTGCTGCTGAATGAACAGGAAGCCCGTACCCTTCAGACCCGATTAGAATCGAGCGCCTGGAGCGTTGCCAATGTCGAAGAGCGGCCTAACACCCGCAAGCCTGCGCCGCCTTTTACCACCTCTACGCTGCAGCAAGAAGCCAACCGCAAGCTAGGCCTGTCTGCCCGCGACACCATGCGCACCGCTCAGGGACTGTACGAAAAAGGCTTTATCACCTACATGCGTACCGACTCCACCAGCCTTTCCAAGCAGGCCATTTCAGCCGCCCGTAGCTGCGTCGAGACCAAGTACGGCAAGGAATATCTCAGCCCTAAGCCCCGTCAGTTCTCCACCAAAAGCAAAGGCGCACAGGAGGCCCATGAAGCCATTCGCCCGTCTGGGGAAGTGTTTCGTACGCCTCAGAACACCCCTCTCAAGGAGCGCGAACTCAAGCTTTACGATTTGATCTGGAAGCGCACCGTCGCCACCCAAATGGCGGATGCCCGCCAGACCAACATTACCGTTCAGATTGAAGCTGCCGATGCGGTGTTCAAAGCAACCGGCAAACGTATCGACTTCCCTGGCTTTTTCCGCGCCTATGTCGAAGGCTCTGACAACCCTGATGCCGCCATCGAAGATCAGGAGATCGTCCTACCGGCAATGAAAGCGGGAGACGCGCTTGACTGCGCTGGCCTCGAAGCAATTGGTCACGAAACGCAGCCGCCCGCCCGCTATACCGAAGCCTCTTTGGTCAAAACGTTAGAGAAAGAAGGCATTGGTCGCCCCAGCACCTATGCGACCGTGATCAGCACGATTGTCACCCGGCGCTACGCCGAGCTGATCAACAACAGTCTAGTCCCGACCTTTACGGCCTTTGCGGTCACTGAGCTGCTGGAGAAAAATTTTCCCGATCTCGTCGACGTTCACTTCACCGCCAAGATGGAGCAAACGCTGGACGAGATTTCAACTGGCCATGCTGAATGGCTCCCCTATCTCAAAGATTTTTATGCAGGCGATCAAGGCTTGGCCAGTCAGGTTGAGCAGCAAACCGACAATATCGATCCGACCGAGGCGCGTACGGTGGATTTGGACGATTTGCTGGCTAAAGTGCGAATTGGTAAATATGGCGCTTATGTCGAGCTTGAGAGAGACGACGAAACGGTCAGAGCCTCTATCCCAGACGGGGTCAGCCCGGCTGATTTGGACGACGAGCAAGTCGAATTTCTCCTCAAGCAAAAGACGGAAGGCCCTGAAAAAATTGGCCTGCATCCTGAGACTGGCGAGCCGATGTATATCCTGATTGGCAAGTATGGGCCTTATGTCCAGCTAGGGGACGTTACCGAAGAG
>JBARVU010000522.1:0-10582 GCA_049646425.1 Phormidesmis sp.
GCTGCAGGCAGTCGCCCCATACTGTTTGAGGCAGTCGGCAGCGGTGCGATTGGATTGGAGCATACTTTCTGTTGCAGTTTCTATCCATCGACCCTTAGCCTGACGCTGCATATCGGCAGCAAAAAGACTGCCCGTTCCCAAAGCCTTGGTTAAGATCAGCGATTGACCGGATGTCATGCCGCTCTTTCGCCACACCTGTTCGGGGTCAACCCAACCGTTACAGGCAAAGCCCAGAGACAGATCTGGCCCCTCTGTGGTATGGCCACCTACCAAGAAAGTTTTGGCCGCTGCGAGTGCCAAGGCCGCGCCTGAAAGCAGCTGATAGAGCGTTTCTTCTTGCTTAGCATTGGTGCCGTAGGGAATCGTCGCCAGCGCTAGAACAGTGTGGCTAGTTGCTCCCATGGCAAACAGGTCGCTCAGGCAATGGTTGACGCAAATTTGGCCGAAGATAAACGGATCGTCCACAATGGCACGGAACTGATCGACGGTGTGAACGGCGAGCTGGCCTTGAGGAACCTGGACGATGGCGGCATCGTCGGGCTTGTCCAGACCCGTGTAGATGTTGTTGCGGTAGGGCCAGTCGACGTCGCTGGGGGCTTCGCTACGGATGCGATCGAGCGCGCGGGTGAGGGTTTGGGCGCTGACTTTGGAGGCGCAGCCGGCGCAGGGGGGAGGGGGAGTCGGGGAGTCGGGGCGATGACTGAGCGCAGCCGAAGCCAGCGCCATGTCTGGAAAATCGGAGAATAGCGACATGAATTTTTGGTCGATGCTGTTTTTCCAGCGGCGGCACCCGGCTGAGTGAATAGCAAATGGCCCCCAGGAGGCGATCGCGCTTTCCTTATCCGTATCAATAATATTCAGATAGCGCTTTTGGGGTTTAAAGGGCTTCAGGGGCTGGCCGGTCACGTACCGCTTCAAATTTTCGTAGAGCGGGGGCCCTTGGCGAACGGCGAAGACACCTGCTTTAGGACGTTTGTGATTGACCATGGTGGCAACATCGCCGGCTGCAAAAACGTTGGGGTGGGAGCGCGTTTGCAGCGTGTCGCTGACGGCTAGAAAGCCACTGTCGGTGAGGGCTAGATTGCTCTCTTTTAGCCAGGGCGGGGCGGAGGCGTTGGTGACCCAAAAGGTGCGATCACACTCCACGACCAGGCCCGACTCACAGCGCACCGCCGTCGCCGACACTTCACAGACCGTCTCGCCGGTATGAACAAAAATCTGACGCGTTTTACACAGCCGTTCCACCATCCACTGAGTGAGCCGATTGCGCCCTTTGGCCAGATGTGGCCCGCGCTGAAAGATATGAACAGCAATCTGTTTCTGTGGATTTTGAGCGCGTTCCATCAGCTGCTGTAGACGCACCTGCATCGCAAACGCCATCTCGACGCCCCCGACGCCCCCGCCGACAATGCTGATCGTCGCCCTGGTCTGAGGATCTTTAGCGAGTTTTTCCTCAACGGTCGCCAGGTAGCTTGCCCAAGATTTCAACAGCTGAGGCACCGGCTTGGCCGGAATCGCGTGCTGCGCCGCGCCAGGCACCTGAGATTTTGTGGGGGTACTGCCAATATCTATCGAGAGGGCGTCATAGGCAATCGGCGGATGATTTTTGCAAATGACCTTTTGATGTTCGGCGTCAAGGCCGATCATCTCATCCATCATCAGCCGGCAGTTGGCAAAGCGGGTCAGTGGCCGCAGGTCGATATGGGCCGTGTCAAAGTCGTAAAGCCCGGAAATATGGCAGGGCAGCATGCCGGAGTAGGGCGTGTCGGCCAGATTGGTAATCAGGGTAATGCGGACATCACCGGGCCAGGGATTCATCCCCATTTTACGCAGCACCAGCGCATGGCTATGGCCGCCGCCGACCAGGACTAAATCTTGACGAATCGGGACAGTACGCTGCATAAGGAGAGTGAGATTAGCGGCAATTTTAGAGGCTTTCTTACTGTACCGAGAATCTGGGTTAGGCCGGATAAATCACTGACCAGCCTATGGGCGCTTAGTCTCCTATTGGTGTCCGGAGTATTGTACAATGTAGGGCTCTAGCAGGGCTTTCTCTCGCCTTGCTCATTGCTCTATAAAAAATCTTAGCCTTGATGCCCACAGTGCCAACTTTGATCAGTCTCAGAGGCCGTTTCTGTCTGGGGAGCTTCAGGCAAAAAAGTGTTCTTTTGTTTTCGTTAAAAGTATGGCTGTCTAAAGCAGATCAACCTGGGTAGAAATATAGTAACAAAACTTCTTATGAATGCTAAAGTCCTGAATCATTTTCCCCTTATCGCTGTATGTTTAGCTGCTATATCTATTCCTGCCTGCATTACCCTTCGCGACGGCAACCCTTCCGCTGAAGAGGCTTGTCGCGAAACCGACAAAGCTCGTGAGTACGCTGTATCCCAAGATATCAGGCTGCTGTATCGACCCCTGGCAGCTGTGATTGACAATCAAGCAGATACGGTGATTGTGGCGGGGCGATCGCGCCTGATCGGGCTTTTTAGCCTGGTAGATGCAAAACAACTCCCTGCCCTCAGCACAGATTTTAGCGAGTTCCATTCCTTGGCCTTAAATGAGGAAAAAGGCTATTTGGTAGGCGGTACAGCAGACGGCGCGACCGTCGTCTGGAATAAAAGTAGCGATTTAGAGACCGGCTGGGGTGCAACCTCCGTGACCCTTCCAGGCAAGCATAGAGGCCGGGTCAGTGCAGTCGCTATTAGCGCCAACGGAGAGCTGATCGGCGCTAGCAGTAACGACACAATTTTTATCTGGCAAAAAGAGGCAGGATCAGACAGTTGGATACTCAAAAATCAGATGTATTCCGCGCATTCTGGCCTTGAAGTGCGCGATATTGCCTTCGGCGGAGCGAGTAATATTTTGTTTAGCGCTGGGAATGATCGCCGGGTCAAAGTTTGGGAAGCAGCTGATAGCGATAGTGATAGCGCATTGTTTTCTTACATCGCTGGGGAGGCTATTGACTCACTTACTGTGAACTCAGAGCAGGCAGCCTTTGTAGGCTTAAGAAATGGCTCAGTTGAAGTATGGGAAGCGGATGCCCAGCAGGCATCAGAGTCAGCAACGCCGTTAGCGGGAGAGTCTCATGCGGAACCGGTAAAGTCTCTTGCCGTTTCAACGCCGGATGGTCTTCTAGTCAGCGGCAGCAATGATAAGACAGTGAAGGTTTGGGACATTTGCACAGGGGAAGTCTTTCAGACTTTTCTAGGTCACGAGGACTGGGTAAATTCAGTTGATATCAGTTCGGAGGGAAACACCATTGTCAGTACGGGAATAGATGACAGAGTCATTATCAGGTTAAGGCAGTCTGAATAATTAGCTACCTTCGTGCTAACAATTCAAAGCGTTTTCTGTTTGAAATGATTTTTCCTTAGCTATGAATATTGATTTTACAAGAGTAATATTTATGATTGCCCGATCCAGGTCTCCGCTGCTTCTCTCTATAATGTTCGCGTTACTGAGCTACGGTTGTTCTTCAGAACCCTCTGCACTACCGCCTGCCGACGAAATAGAAAGTGGCAGTGTGCTAGAAAGCGTTCAGGCGCGAGGCTTCTTAAACTGTGGGGTGAGCGGTGATTTAGCAGGCTTCAGCAATATAGATTTAGAGAGTGTTGATATCACGACGATAGACAATGATGACGCATCTGATCTCAGCTCAGACCTGATTAATCGCTCTTTGACTGGATTCGATGTCGATATATGCAAGGCGATCGCCGTTGCTATCTTCAACGATCCTGAAGCCGTGAAGTTCAGGCTGCTAGACACACAGGAAAGATTTGAAGAATTGACATCTGGAAGAATTGACGTACTTTCAAGGTCAACAACCTGGACATTGGCCAGGGATGTTTCGATCAATATTGAATTTGCGCCGATTGTTTTCTACGACGGACAGGGTGTGATGGTCAGAAAAGATAGCAACATAAAATCGCTCCAAGATCTCAGAGGTAAGGACGTTTGTGTGCAGATAGAGACCACTAACCAAGCGAATGTACAAGACGAGATGAGGAAGCTGGGCATCAACTATCAGCTCAGGCCCTTAGGTTCGCAGCGAGAGGTGTATAGCCTGTACGAGGCAGGGGAATGTCAGGCGGTAACGGCTGACAGATCCCAACTTGCAGGCGTTCGTACGACACTCGGCAATCCGGACGACCATATTTTGTTGCCAGAGATTATCTCCAAGGAGCCGCTAGCCCCGGCTGTGCTCGAAGGTGACATGGAATGGCTGGAAATTGTCAGGTGGGTTGTATTTTCGCTGATTGAAGCAGAAGAACTCGGCGTTAACCAGCGCAACCTGGAGGAGAAGAGAAATAGCCTGGATCCTAGAGTTATCCGCTTCCTGGGGTCTGAAGAGGTCGGAGATAGTATCGGCGCACGCCTCAAGCTCAGCCCAAATTTCACTCAAAACATTATCAGAGAGGTCGGCAACTACGGTGATATATACGAACGAAATCTAGGGGAAAATTCCTCAACCTATATTGAGCGAGACCTCAACAACCTTTGGAGCAATCCTGAAAAAAGTGGCCTGCTCTATTCGCCTCCATTCTAGTAAGCGGACTACGTCGATTGACGAAACTGAGATTCGTGTACTACGCTGCGGTATATGAAAGAGACTGAGGTTTACAGCTGGAGACTCGCGTTTGAACTGAAGCAAGCGCTAGAAGAAGCAGCCAAAGCTGAGAAGATCAGTCTGGCTCAGCTCTTAGAACGCATCGTCCTAGAATGGCTAGCTCTCAACTCTGAACCCGATACCCAGGAAGAGGATATTCAGAGAATGCTTCATCAGTCAGCAGCGCGAGCTTTTGGAACGATTCAAGGGGGCGATCCAAGCCGCTCTCCACAAGCGAGCCAGCAGATGAAATTCAAGTTAAGGGATCGCCTTGCCGCTCAGAGGACTCATTGATACTGACGCTATTTTGGCTCTGTTAAATGCCAACAATAGTTGGCACGGGCGTTGCGTAGAAGCCTTTTCGCCACTGGAGTTGCCGCTTGCAACGACTGCCGCAGTGCTCGCAGAGCTTTTTAATCTGCCGAGCGAGCTGCCAGCAAGCTAAAGTATAGGTATGCATATCATTTCTAGAAAAGCATTACGTCGTTTTTGGGAAGACCACCCAGACAGCGAAGGGGCACTTTCTAGATGGTTTAAGATTGTCAAAGACACTCAATTTAAGAACTTCGCGGCCCTACGGGCAACTTTTCCATCAGCCGATAAGGTAGGTGACCTAGTTGTGTTTAATATTGGTGGTAACAAATATCGTCTCATCGCTTCGGTACACTTCAACCGGAGCAAAATCTATATCCGGGACATCTTGACTCATAGCGAATACGACAAGGGAGACTGGAAATTATGAGCACTATTGCACCCGATATTCAAGCGCAGTGGAGTGTAATTGCGCCTATTCTTACAATTCGCACTGAACAAGACTACGACCAGGGCATAGACCGACTCAATAGCTTGCTGGATGAAGTGGGTACAAACGAAGAACATCCGCTCTATACATTGCTGGAGACGTTAGGAGTGGTTATTCAAGCTTATGAAGAAGCTTATCACCCTATGCCTGATTGTAGTGGCCGCGAGATACTTGCCTACTTTATGGAAGAATACGCCCTTTCAGCAGCAGATCTGCCAGAAATTGGCTCATCAAATAAGGTAGAAAGTATCCTTGATGGCCAGCAGGACTTAACTATTGATCAGGTTCGAGCGCTAGCAAACCGCTTCAGCGTATCCCCATCTGTCTTTATTTGAGGCACAGACCCTCAGTCTTCAGGCAGCTTATACCGGCCGACAATCCGCTTGGCAAACTCTGGCACATGCGCCTCTAACTTTTCAGGGTGGTTGCGCCGGGTGTACAAGTAGTTGCGCGTGAAGTGCGAGTCGATAGAAAAGCGGGCGTACTCTAGCCCCTTCGGGCCGATCTTTTCAATCACGACGCCCATCAGCTTGGCGGCCCACATCGGTAGGGTGACGCCTTTGTCATAGGCGGGGATGCTGTTTTGGACGGCTTGGGTGCGATCGCCCGCACTCATCACCGCCTGCGTTTCAATAATCCCCTCTAGCAGCTCAAACATCTCCTGCCCGGTGTCGTTGCGCACCACAATCCACTGCCAGCCAAACGGCGCACCCATATAGCCCACCACAATGTCTGCGAGCGAATTGGTGTAGTCGAAGCAGCTCATGCAGGAGGGTGCAAACACGTCTTTGAGCTTGTTCGTCTTCAGGCCAAAGAAAGGAACTGTCTCCTCCGATCCGTCCTCATGCTTAAAGTGCACTCGAAAGTCTTGCATGAACTCATAAGCTACGACCGTATCGGGTGATCGGCTGGTCGTGTCCAAAAACTTCTGCAAACCTGCGCGGGTGACATTGTCTACACAAGGCATTCCCAGCACATACAGCTTTTCCAATCCGAGCTTATCCTGCACCGTCCGCAGCGCCTGCACCTGGCAGCCGACGCCAATTACCAACAGCCGCTTCATCCCAGAGCGTTCAACCTGGTCTAATACCGAAAGGTTCGGCGACAGCGTAGGCTTATTCACCCTTGCCGCCAAGATATCTTCTGGCGTGCGCGCAATCACCGGCATCGGCTGGAACCGATCATCCGCTGAGTGCTGGACACAGACAACGCCTTCGACTAAACCCCGATTCAACATCTCAATCGCCAGGGTGCTGACAATCCCGGTCCACTGCGCGCCCTCTATAGGCTCTCGCTTACGGGCAGCGACCATCTGCTGCTGCACCCCAAAGTACAGCTCATCCTGGTCGTCCAAATCGCGACTACGCCCGTGATTGGCCGCTTCCAAATCGCTCACCTGCTGGTTCAAAAACGCACAGGCATCTTTTACATAGTGGATATAGGCGGTATCGCACAGACCGCACTCACTGCACAGCTCCCTGGCAGGCTTGGCCGCACCGGGCTTGAGGGGTTTTGACTTAGCATGGGCTTTGGCGTGGGGCTGAGCTAGGGTCATAGATTTAAGGCGGTGCGTGAGGCAATGTAACCGGGATTTAACTTATGATCACAATAGCGCAACGGCCTATCAGATCTATCAGCAAACACCTTTTTTGTAATCTTTTAGATGGATTGCCCCCATTCCCCATCCTCCATCCCCCCTCTTTCTTCCCATGCCCGAAGGCCCCGAAATCCGCCTCGCTGCCGACAAAATCGAAAAAGCCCTCCGCCCCTATCCCACCACCGAAGTTTTCTTCGCATTTGAGCACCTCAAGCCCTTTGAAGCAGACCTTGCTGGCTGCCGGGTGACCCAGGTAGAAACGCGCGGTAAGGCCATGCTCACCCATTTTGACAATGGCCTCAGCGTATACAGCCACAACCAGCTTTACGGGAAATGGATGGTGCGCAAAGCCCACGATTTGCCCGAAACGAACCGGCAGCTCCGCTTTGCGATTCACAATGCTAAGCAGTCAGCTTTGCTCTACAGCGCCTCGGACATTCAAATTTTGAGCCAGCCTGAGATTGAAGCACATCCCTTTTTGAGCAAGCTCGGCCCGGATGTCCTTAGTCCAAAACTCGACTCGAAGCAGCTACAAGCCGTTCTAAAGTCTAAAAAGCACTGTCGCCGCCGCCTGGCGACGCTTTATCTGGATCAGCACTTTTTGGCAGGGATTGGCAACTATCTGCGCAGTGAAATTTTGTTTGTTGCCAGGCTACATCCTCAGCTGCGCCCAGCCGACTGTACTGACGCTCAGCTGCTGACGCTCGCGGAGGCTTCTCTTTCAGTTGCTGACCAGTCTTATCGTTATAAGGGCGTCACGAACGATTTGGCATTGGCTAACCGACTCAAGGCAGCGGGCTCAAGCTACCGAGACTACCGGTACTGGGTTTTTGGCCGCGACCAAAAGCCCTGCTACGTGTGCGGCACAGCTATCTTCAAAGAAATGATCAGCAACAGACGGATCTACTTTTGCCCGCACTGTCAGCCCCTTCCTTAGCGGCTACAGCGCGATCGCACCCCCTCAAACCAAGCTAGGCGGGCAGTAGCCCAAACCTCGGACAAAGGTCGTGCGAAAATCTTCGATATCCGCTGGTCTCAGCGCCCCATGAGAGACCACTACCACGTGGTATCGATTCATCACTTCAGTGATCGACATGCCTGCATCTAAGCCATCTAAAGCTCTAGACACAGGTGATGAGAGCCTATACTGATAGCCGTTTTCAAGCAAAAATGACTCAAAATCGCGGGCTTTCGCAGGCAATAAGGGCGACTTTAGCTTAATCCGGACAACCCATCGGTCAACCAGATAGATCACCGTCACCGCTTCTAGAATAAAATCTACCCGCTTAGACAGATAAGTCAGCAGGCGTACAACCAAACTCGTATTAGCGAAGTAATAGAGATATTGCATATTTCCGTCAGTTTTCTATCAGCTACGCCTCACACCCTATCAGCCAATTCTGAGTAAATTGTGAAGATATGCGCAATTTCACAAAAATCCGCTGGCAATTTACAGGGTCGGCTTTGGGGGTCAGCCTACCGTCATGCTCACTACAGCGCGGAAGATAAATACCCAGTAGGATGGCGTGTCCTTTTGAGCAGCCTTTAACAGGGCCAAACGCTTGCGTTCTCCTATTCAAAGCTCATTTCAGCGCATTCTGACGGGCGTCTCGTTCTTTTCAGTTACCATTCTGGTCGCGGTTATCGGCTACGTTGTGGCGGGTTGGACTCTGCTAGACGCCATCTATAGGGTGGTGATCACAATTTTCGGGGTGGGCTACGGAGAAGTCAAACCGCTCGATACCGCTAACCTCAGAGTTTTTACGATCTTGGTCATCATTGCCGGAGCCCTGTCGGTCGCCTATACGGTCGCAGGCTTTGTGCAAATGGTGACCGCTGGCGAAATTCGTCGTACTCTTCGCATCAGGCAAATGACCCACGAAATCCAGAACCTAACCAACCATGTGATCGTTTGTGGCTATGGCCGCATGGGTCAAATGCTCGCCCAAAAGCTCCAAGAAGACCATCAGCGGTTTATCATTCTAGACCGCAGTCCGGATCGCATCACTGCTGCTCAGGAAAAGGGCTATTTGGTGTTCTTGGGCAACGCCACTGACGAAAATCATTTGCAGGCCGTCGGGATTGACCGGGCTCGGGTGCTGGCGACCGTCCTGCCGGATGACGCGGCCAACGTCTTTATCAGCCTGACCGCCCGCGAGCTCAATCCTAAGCTGATGGTGATGTCTAGAGGCACCTTGCCGTCTTCCGCCAAGAAACTGCGCTTAGCAGGGGCAGATCAGGTGATTTTACCGGCGACCATTGGCGCCCTGAGAATGGCGCATCTGATCAGCCATCCCAATGCGGTTAACTTTATTGCCCAAGACGACGGTCGGGCGAACCTCAATGAGCTGCTCGCTGAGATTGACATTCAGGTGAATGAACTGGCCGTATCGGCAGACTCGCCCTTGCTAGGTCGTGCCATTGGCGATGTCGAAACGCACGGCAAAGGTACTTTTATTGTGGTGGCGCTGAAACATGCCAACGGCACGGTCACCATTCATCCAAATTCACAGGAAGTATTGAATGACGGCGACACGGTGATGATTATGGGCCATCAAGGAGATATGCCGAACTTTGCTCAGCGCTCTGCGGTGAAGAGCCAGCTGCGCTATCGCGGGGCCAAGGTTAGATAAATTTTTTCTAGTTGATGCTGGGGGGTATCTTAGCTGCTATACCTGCCAGCGCTTTAGTAATCTTAAGGGTTTGTGCCAAGTCGGTATCCCGGTCGATTATAAGTTCTTGAGAGAGGGCATAAACTGGGTCGCTCTCGCGATTTAGTTTTACAAATATAAAGTTTCTGCCGTTGGTCACCATACCGTATAGCGTATTCTGAGCAGTTGGTGCAGCCAGCATATAGGCTAGCACCTGAGGAATGCCTACGATCAAAGAGAATCCTGCTCGCTTCGATTCAATGGTCAGCACCCAGATTAAGCCTTGAATGATAACAACATCCAAACGACCTCTGATAACAGTTTCGCCGTCGGCCGCGACCACTTCGACCTGTGTTTCGGTCTCTACCCGAAAAGGTGGCAAAAAAAGCTCCGCTAGATCCAATAAAGGAGCCACTATGGTCAAGTTAACGGTGCTTTCTAAAACTGATTGCTCACCCAGATTTCGATAAACAGCCCTGATCCGCTCTAACCGCTCTTGTTCAGAATCAGATAGCGTCGGCAAAGAGGTCTGCCATTCCCAGAAAAAATTGTCGTCAGTTGATTGCCGGAGGCCAAACTTCTGCTTTACAGCCTGTAGCGTGAGTTTTTCAATTGCGATCGCCTGAGTCATTAAATTCTCCCCGAGCTAGCCCTCATTTTACTATGCTAGCTAAAGCTGGCTGCGATCGCCCCGCTACCCATGCCTTCGTCCCTGCTGAGGTGCCTTGACTCACTTTCCTGTGGTTTACCATCCGGCCTACGTCACCCCGCTGCCGGTCGGTCATCGCTTTCCGATGCCGAAGTTTCAGCTATTGCGCAATCTGCTCGTAGAGGGCGGGGTTATTCAGGAAAGCCAACTTTACCAGCCGGGGGCACCGCCTCAAGACTGGCTGGAACTGGTACATGATGCTGACTATGTGCAGGCG
>JBARVU010000523.1:0-15671 GCA_049646425.1 Phormidesmis sp.
GCAGGGAATTTCGCCGGGGGAGACGTTTTCCTGCAACGACCTCAACTGGGGCGGGCAGTACTTTGCTGGCTGCCGGTCGGGGGGTGGCGCGCTGGATATGTACGCTGGGCTAGCCCGCTCTGAAAACGTCGTGGCGCTGCGGGTGGCCCAGGCGGTGGGGCTGCCGGCGGTGATCGATATCGCCCAGCGGCTGGGAATCACCACGGAACTGAGGGCGGAGCCGGGGCTGGTGCTCGGTCAGAGCGAGGTTACTCCTTTAGAAATTACGGGCGCGTTTGGGGCGATTGCCAATGAAGGGGTGTGGAACCGGCCCCACGGCATTCAGCGGGTGCTGGACAGCAGCGACTGTGAGGATTACGACAATATCAGTACCTGTCGGCTGATCTACGACTTTGAGCAGAGCTCGGATGCCAATGTGCCGGTGCTCGATGCCAGCGTGGCCAATACGCTGGTCGGGATGATGCAGGGCGTCGTGCAGGGTGGTACTGGCCGCAATGCTTATCTGGGCTTGGGGGAAGGGGGCAAAACCGGGACGACGAATGACAATGTGGATTCGTGGTTTATCGGCTTTGTGCCCCGACGCAGCGTGGTGACCGGCGTCTGGCTAGGTAATGACGACAATCTGCCCACCGACGGCGGCAGTGCGGTGGCCGCTCAGCTGTGGGGTAGCTACATGGGCCAGGTAGCGCAGTAAGCGCCGACTTAGCGGCGTCTAGCTTTGCTCATCATTTTTTGCGAGAGGCTAATCGAGATCTGCTCTTGCTCGGCCCAGTCTTGCAAAATCCGGTAGAACACCTGGCGATCGCGGCTCTGCAACACCGCCGTCTGATCAGCAGTTTCAATCGCGTAGGGGTAGCCATTGCCTACCACCACTTCAGCCCGTACCTGGTTAATCACATCCTCGGCCCGGCCTGCTTCCCATACCCAGCGGGGCAGTTCCAGGCGGGCGGGATAGTTAGCGTTCGTTTTTAAGTAAGTGAAGGTGATGCGATCGCGCATATCGCCGTAGTAGTTGAGAATGTCGCCGCGATCGCAGATCATCAGCGGGGTGCGATCGCCCCAGCGCATCAGCCGGTTTAGCAGCTTGGCATCGTGAATGGCGCGGGTAGTTTCTAGCTCGTGCAGCGTGCGCAGCAAGGTAGTAATGTCGTTTGACTGGGCCGTGTCGACATAGCTGACTAGGGGCACCTGATGCTTTTCGCTGGCTTTGAGCAGCGTCAGCACTTCAGAAACATAGGGCTCGCGCAGATTGTCATCGAGCATGGCGGCGAATGAGAGCACTAGCGAGCCATCGAAGAAGACCAGGCACTTTTCGGGATCTCTGCCTTGAGCGATCGCTCGGTCTTTGGCCTGAGTAATGTAGTCCACCAGGCGCTGCACCTCCATCGAAAAGCGGCGCATGTTGATCCATCTATCCATGGGCTGTGAGCGGTCAGCCACCAGATCTTTCGGTGTCATCACGTCCAGCAGAATATCCTTTTCGTAATCGCCCGCAGCAGAATGATGATTTTCAAACCAGCCGATTTGCACCAGCGCGATCGGAATCGAAAAGTCCTTTTGCGGAAATACCTGCGAGCCATCGACTGCGAACGTCGTCACATCGGTAAGCTGAGTTTTCACCCAGTTTAGACTTTGCTCACGATTTTGCCAGGAAAGACCGCTGCGGATGATGCCGCCGTCTTGAGCACTGATCGGCTCTAGCGATCTTGCACCTAAATCACCAGCCTGAGCGCTTTGCCACTTATCCCGACTGGCTGCCGTCATGCTCACCCATTCATCCCAAGCCACTCGATACTGATCCAAATAGCCGGATGTGCTCTCATCGAAGCTGGCAAAATCGGCTCGCTTGCGGCTCAGCGCCGTTTGAACTTGAGAAGGTTTGATTGCCATTGGAAAAAGAGTCAGGAGAAAGGTAGGTAGAAGAGCACCCCTATCTTAATAGAATCAGAACACCTGTACTCAGACGCTAGCGATTTACCTTCTAATTCCGTAATATCCTGCCAGCATTAAGAATGGCCAGCAGCGCTACGCCAACATCGGCAAAGACAGCGGCCCACAAGGAAGCCAGGCCGATAGTACCGAGGGCAATCATGATCGCTTTTACCGCCATGGCGAGCGTAATATTTTGCCAGACGATCCGCAGGGTGCGGTGGGCATGAGCGATCGCTTCAGCCACCTTCGCAGGCGCATCAGTCATAATGACCACATCAGCCGTTTCAATCGCCGCATCCGAGCCCAGCGCGCCCATTGCCATGCCGACATCTGCCCGAGCAATCACTGGCGCATCATTAATACCATCGCCGACAAAAACAACTTTGTCTTTCGCCCCAGCCTGATGCAAAATATCTTCGAGCTTTTCAACTTTATCTTCTGGCAAAAGTTCGGCGTGATATTCGTCAAGTCCTAGCTTCTGGGCAATGCTGCCAGCAACAGACTGATTATCGCCAGTGAGCATGACGGTTCTAATGCCCCGCCGCTTTAGCGCTTGAATCGCCTCTACCGCATCTTCCTTCATCTCATCGGCGATGATGATGCGCCCCTGATACTGACCGTTTGCAGCAACATGAACAACGCTTCCCTCTACCGTACAAACATCATGAGAAATCTCTTCCCGGTGCAGCAGCCGGTCATTCCCGGCCAGCACTGAGGTATTGCCTACGCGAGCGAGAATGCCATAACCTGAGATCTCTTCATAGTCTCGTATCTCAGCATCGTTTAGAGGCTGTCCGCCTGAGCGCTCGTAGGCTTGCCGAATAGATTGGGCAACCGGATGAGTCGAGGAGGATTCTACCTGAGCGGCGAGCTTTAGCAGTTGCGACTGGCTGATGCCGTTTTGGGCAACAATTTCTGTGACGCGAAAGTTCCCTTTGGTGAGGGTGCCCGTTTTGTCGAAGACGACCGTTTTCACCTGGGTGAGCGCGTCGAGAAAGGTTGCCCCTTTGACTAAAATGCCCCGCTTGGCTGCGCCGCCGATGCCGCCAAAGTAGCCCAGCGGAATGCTAATCACCAGACCGCAAGGGCAGGAAATGACCAGCAGTACCAGGGCGCGATAAGTCCATTCGGCCTGGGTTGCGCCAGGGAGAAATAGTGGGGGGAGGAGAGCGATCACCAGCGAAAGACCCACAACAACCGGCGTGTAATAGCGGGCAAATCGAGTAATAAACTTCTCGGTATCAGCTTTTTTACTGCTGGCATTCTCAACCAGGTCGAGCACTTTGGCGATAGAAGACTCTTTAAAGGGCTTACTCACGCGAATCGTCAGCACTCCAGACTGGTTGATCATTCCCGCCAGCACAGTGTCTCCTACCGCCGTAGTACGGGGCACCGATTCTCCCGTCAGCGCGGAGGTATCGAGCTGCGAGGAGCCTTGCAGAAGCTCACCGTCTAGCGGAATTTTCTCGCCGGGGCGCACGACGATCACCTCCCCAACGCTGACTGACTCGGGAGAGACTTCGCGGATATTGCCATCAACTTTGAGATTCGCGGTATCGGGGCGCACTTCTAATAAAGCTTTGATGGAGCGGCGTGATCGCCCCACCGAATAATTCTGAAACAGCTCTCCCACCTGAAAGAACACCATCACTGCCACCGCTTCGGGCAGCTCGTGAATAGCGATCGCCCCAACCGTCGCAATCGTCATCAAAAAGTTTTCATCAAAAATTCGCCCGCGCAAAATATTGCGCCCCGCCGTTGTCAGTACACTCCAGCCGCTGATGAGATAAGCAGGCATAAGGACAGCATACTCAGCAACAGCATAGGGCGTATTGTGCAGCGGCTGATTGAAGATCAGGCCAATCAGGAAAAGCAGAGTGGCGATCGCAATCGGTATCAGCGCCGCTCGCAGGTCGAATTCGCCTGAGCCCTGGCTGTGACCGTGGTTGTGGCCACAGCAATCGTTGTGTGCGCGCGTTTGGATCATGGCGATATCTGCCGAGAGCTTCTGAACATATGAACAGTCATTCATATATTATCGTATGAACCTAATTTTTCATGCTTCCTATCCGTGCTCTATTCGTTGAGGTGGGCAGCGACCTCTTTGTAAAGGGCGGTAATGTGCTCGTCGGCCAGGCTGTAATACACGTTGCGGCCCTGACGGCGGTATTTGACCAGGCGGTGTGATCGCAGCACCCGCAGCTGGTGAGAGACCGCCGATTCGCCCATTTTTACCACCGCCGCCAAATCGCAAACGCACAGCTCCTGATGAGCCAGCGCCGACAGCAGCTTCAGCCGATGCGGATCGGAAAGAGCGCTAAAAAAGTCCGCCATCCGCTGCGCTTTCTCCGTTTCTAAAACCGCCGACTGCACCTGACGCACGCTATCGAGATGCACCAGCGAAGTTTCACAGCCAGGCGCATCTGTGGGGAGCGATTTCTTATGGGCAGATCTGGCACTAACCATCCATCATCGGTACTGAGCAACCTCTCTATAATACTGACAATGATGATTGCTTAACAAATTGCTTGCCGCAGGCTACTTTACAAAAAAACTGTACGTTCAACACTCACGCGAAGTAATCACTCATGAGATTTGCAGGCACCTGGCATATCACTGATATGGAACCCTGGGATGAAGACTATCTCAATATGGAAGAGCAAGCCTATATCGACATTGACGAGCGTGGAACTGGAGAGTTTAAGTTTGGCCTGGTCTTTGGGGCGATTGATGGAGAGATTGTCAAAGATGGCCAGACCGAACGCTTTGAATTTACCTGGGAAGGCAACGACGAATGCGACAGTGCAGCCGGTAGCGGCTGGCTAAAAGCTCAGAACGCTAATACGCTGCAAGGGCGAATTTCGTTTCACATGGGCGATCGCTCTACCTACTGGCTCGTCGGTTCTATGCGCTAAATTAAGGGTAGCGATGCAGCCTCAAGCCTATTTCACAGTCAGAAATATCGCCATGAATTCTACCGGACTACTCTCTCGAATTTCTATTGACCCTAATGTTTGCGCTGGCAAGCCTTGTATCAAAGGTCATCGGATTTGGGTGGCTTTAATTTTGGACTATTTAGCGGCAGGAGAAACCATCGAAGGGGTTTTAGAAGCCTACCCAAGCATTCAGCGGAAAGACATACTGGCCTGCATTGCTTACGGCCCCAGAGACGATACAAGCCAGCCCAATACTCAGACATCGTAGTTATTCGTTCGTCGGCTCAGGGTCAAATGAAGCGAGAAAAGCCAGCGAACAGGAAAATTGCTGATCGCGCCAAACCTAAATCCCGATTACCGGGACTGAAATCGTTACTTGAAGCGCTCGCTCTTCCTATTAACAGTGCGCGTCAAGCCTAGATCCCGACTGCCGGGACTGAAACTTTCCTGGCCTTGATATTGTCTTCTTATCAAAAAAGGATTAGCCTACAGATGCTTAGAGGGTGAGCTGACGGGCGATCGCCCACCAAACCAGCCGCTTCCCCTGACTCGATTTCTTCACCACCTCAGCCCGCAAATACTTCAACAGCAACAGTCTACCGAATCCCTTGATCCGCCCGTAGAGACGTCCTTTTAGCCACTGCCAACGGTTCACCTGACCATTGATCTCGGCGTACAGGGGTGCAAAAGCCAGTTTGTCGTACAGGACATCGGCTCGGTGGGCTTTGCTGAGTTTGTTCTTTCCATGTTCAGGGTTGGGGCGTCCCCCGTGCTCACCATAGTTGCGAAAAGGCACATAGTTGTGAAGCTGGCGATCCCTCAAATAGTACTCAATCCCCGAATCCCAAGGCGAATAAGCCCTTGGCCCCGGCGCTTTCTCTACCTGCGCGGCTAGCTCGATGAGCAGTCGGGCGCTCTTCGCAGTCACCACGTAAGCCACCATCGACGTAGAGTAGCCCTGCCCAAAGGTGTCGCTGCTAACGTTGTAAATTTGCGCTGCGCAGGTATATAGCCAGGCAATTCCCATGTCGGCGTCGGCTAGGTCAAAAGGCGGCGGCAGCTCAGCAAAATTTTTCACCGGTACAAAGTCGGCTTCTACAATCAGCGTCGGTTTCTCTGAGCGGAGGGCAAGTTCCCAGGCGTTGCGGTGATTCAACAGGCACAAAAAGCTCGGCGAGTAAGTTTCATAACCCGGCTGATGTACCTGCCGCAGTACCGTACAGTCGCATCCCGCATGAGTCAGCGCTGCGGTTAGCCGTTCGGTAGGTTCTTTGTAGGCGATCACAAAAGTTTGTGAAATGCAGTCTATCAGCTTGCCAGAAGTTCCTGAGTTTTGCATAGATATACCCGCTCTTTATACTGGGCTAATGTATTTATTTGTTCTGTGACTCTCGGTGTTTTTACGGGTAGTACGTACTGATGCTGAACTATTTTGATGACAGTATAGTACCGCTAACAGACATGAATCGCTATGACAGTACGGCTCAGACGCCCTCAGAGCCAATTCCTCAAGATCAGATCAGTCTATCTATCGTGCGTCCGGGGCTATCACGGTTTTCTCGGACGGTTCGCGCTGACTTCAAGGTACGCTCAACAGCTCAAGTGATTGAGGTACAGTTTTTACAGCATCGCATTCGAGAGCAACTGGTTGCGACCTCTCCTGAGAATGAGCCGACTGGGAATATCTCACTTTACGTATTGTTTGTCTTAGCGACTATCGTCTTTGTCGGCGGTACCGTTGTTTCTACCGGCTCGATAGTAGCTGGAATCATCGTTGCAGCTCTACTTCCGGTAGGTTATATGCTGATCGCTCCGCCAAAAAGCAACAAACTTTATTGCCGAAAAGCAATCCTGAAGCTGGTACACACGCCCGACGGTCACTTGCTGCTGACCCTGATGACAGCGCCTAAAACCAAACCTGCTCTTAGCTCCCTACCGACAACTCTCCATATTTCGCAAGTACCTATTCACGCTATCCAATCAGGGCCGGTTATTCTACTCTCAGAGGCGAATCCGTTTTGTCATCAAGTTAGCTTTACTTTGGCAGGGACTCAGTCTCATCGCCCGAATCAAATCCGGATTACTGGAAGTCGGCAGGAAATTCGATGGCTCTGTCGTCATTTGGAATGGTGGGGACATGTTTCAGCGAATCGTCGCGGGCGATCGCAAAACACTCCCTAAGTCAGGCCACAAAAGCTACTGCTGACTAAAAGGGACAAACACCGTATAGTCACTCTTCAGGCAGCCCCTAATCTATCTTCACACCTAGCGCATCCGCTAAGAACGCCCATTTGTCGGTGGCTTCTTCAATTTGCTTGGTGGTAGGCTTGCCTGCCCCATGGCCAGCTTTGGTTTCGATCCGGATGAGCACCGGATTTTCGCCCTGGTGAGCAGCTTGCAGGGCGGCGGCAAACTTGAAGCTGTGGGCCGGGACGACGCGATCGTCGTGATCGGCGGTGGTGATCATCGTGGCGGGGTAGGCGGTGCCGGGTTTGAGATTGTGCAGCGGCGAGTAGGCATAGAGCGCTTTGAATTCGGCTTCGTCTTGAGGAGAGCCGTAGTCAGATTCCCAGGCCCAGCCAATAGTGAACTGGTTGAAGCGTAGCATATCCATGACGCCGACAGCAGGCAGGGCCGCGCCGAAGAGGTCAGGGCGCTGAGTGATGCAGGCACCGACCAGTAGGCCGCCATTGCTGCCACCGGCGATCGCCAACTGCTGCGATCGCGTATACCCCTGATCAATCAGCCACTCAGCCGCACCGATAAAATCGTCAAACACCGTTTGCTTATGGATTTTGATCCCGGCCTCATGCCAGGCTTCGCCATATTCGCCGCCGCCGCGCAGATTAGCCACCGCATACACGCCGCCCAGCTCTAGCCAGACCAGACTGCTCACCGAAAAACTGGGAGAAAGCGAGATGCTAAATCCGCCATAGCCATAGAGCAGCACCGGGTTTTCGCCGTTGAGTGCCAACCCCTTCTTAGCGGTAATGAACATCGGGATTTCGGTGCCGTCTTTGCTGGGGTAAAAGACTTGCTGGGTCTCGTAGGCATCGGGGTCGAAAGGGATAGTCGGTTCGCGGAAGAGCGTGCTTTCGCCCGTGGTGAGATCGTAGCGATAGATGCGGGTGGGGGCAGTGAAGCTAGTGAAGCTGTAGAAAGTCTCGGTGTCAGTGCGATCGCCATTAAACCCACCGGCTGAGCCGATACCGGGAAGCTCTACCGTGCGGACGAAAGTGCCGGTAAGATCGAAGATCTTGATCTGGGTGTAAGCATCTTTCAGGTAGTCTGCAACAAACTGATTGTTGAGTACGCCTACAGACTCTAAAGTCTCTTCTGCTTCAGGAATCAGCGTCTGCCAGTTTTCCCGGTCGGGGCGAGCAATATCAATCGCGATGACCTTACCTTTGGGCGCGTTTAGATCGGTCTGAATCCAAAAGGTCGTGCCGTCGTTGTCAATGACGCTGTACTGCGCCTCAAACTCGGAAATGATTTCAACAACTTCGTCGTTAGGATCTTGCAGATCTTTGTAGAACAACAGATTTTTTGGGGCGGTGCCCAGCCATACCGAGATGATTAGATAGCGGCCATCTTCGCTGACGCCGCCGCTAAATCCCCAGTCCGGCTGGTCGGGACGCTCATAGATGAGCTGATCTTCAGATTGAGGCGTACCCAGGGTGTGGTAGTAGAGCTTCTGGTAGCGGTTGATATCTTCGAGCTGGGTGTCGGGTTTGGGTTCGTCGTAGCGGCTGTAGAAGAAGCCTTTGTGATCGTGCGTCCAGGCTGCGCCGGAAAACTTTACCCACTGCACGCAGTCGTCAGTGTCTTTGCCGGTGGCAATGTCGCGCACTTTCCACTCCATCCAGTCAGAGCCAGCGGTGGAGAGACCGTAGGCCAGGTACTGAGCGTTTTCGCTGATGGCAATGCCGGAGAGGGCAATGGTGCCGTCTTCTGACAGAGTGTTTGGGTCGAGTAGCACAGTAGGCTCTGCGTCCAGTCTGGGGAGGGTGTAGAGCACAGACTGGTTTTGCAGGCCGTCGTTTTTTGAGTAGAAGTAGCGAACTGGGTGGTCGGGGTTTTTGCTGTCGCCCTGCTTGAAGGGAAGGCCGTAGCGCTCATAGTTCCACAGCTCAGTCAGGCGAGATTTTAACTGCTCCCGTCCTGGTAGCTCGTTTAAGTAGCCAAAGGTCACTTTGTTTTGCTCCTCTACCCAGGCGGTGGTCTCAGATGAATTGGGATCTTCGAGCCAGCGGTAGGGGTCGGCGACTGAGATGCCGTGGTAGGTGTCGGTTTGATCGGCTTGGCGAGTGGTGGGGTAGTTGAGGGGCATGGCAGAGAGGGAGGAGGGCAGCGGGGAAGAAAGGGGTAGGTCGAGCTGAGTGCTGACGAACCCCAATGCAAAATCCAATATTAAACAGGATAGTCGACGGTTTCTAGGATTAGGTCTGCCATTTTGTCAGCAGCGCCCGCTGGCCCTCGCAGGTCACGGAGGGTTTGGCGAATGGCGGTGAGCTTTTCAGGATGGGTGAGATAGTCGCTTACTAATTTACTGACCTGCTGCGCCGTGATCGGGCCGAGCAGTTCGGGGACGACTTCGCGCTTGGCCCAGATGTTCGGCCAGGCAAAGAGCTTGTCTGATTTTTGCAGTCCTTTGATGATCAGGGGATTGATGAACTTGCGGGCTAGCGATCGCACGCCTGGCAGCCGAGCGAGCAGCCCCGGCACACCATCCCAAAGCTTTAGCCCGTCAAACTGCTGAGTTGGTAGAAGCACAATCATCGGGACCGCGAGGGCGCCGAGCTGGGCGGTGTTGGCGCCGATGGTGGTCACACACAGCGCACACTGAGAAAATAGATCTAAGGCGGGGAACCGCTGCCAGAGAAAGACCTTGGGGCCGTTTTCAATTTGAAAGTAGGGTAGACCTGTGGGCGGTGTCACCAGGGTCGCGGATGGCGCTTGGAGGATCGGGACTAAGGGATTGTGAGCGGGGTCGGCGTAGCGGGCTAAGTCAGCTAAGGTGAGGTTAGGCGCGACGCCGATGACGTATTGAGTCTGGGGGGTTTGGCTGTGAAGGGTTTGAGCGATCGCCAGCGCTAAAGGAATACCTGGGCTCAGCTTAGTCGGCTTTGATCCAGGGAGAAAGCCAATCAGGTCAGCAGCTGGGGAGATACCAACAGCGGCAGCGATGTTGGTGCGGTCAGCAGTGGTTTGCACGTCGGCCATCAGATCGCCCACTTCAGTGAATTTGTGCTGGCGGCGAGTCGGCACCTTGTTTACAACTTCAGACTGCATCACGCCAAATCGATCTACCAGTCTAGACCAGCGGGCTTCCCATTCAGCGTAGATGACGGTGCGATAGCCCAGCCGTTTGCCAATGAGCCAGGTAAATGCCTGGTCGCCGCCGAGAAAAACGACGACGCCCTGAGGATGCCAGTCCCAGCCGTCGGCAGTTTTACCAGTGAGTAAAAACTTAAAAAAGTGAGGGGCGCGCTGTACCCGATCCACTTCGGGATAATTTTGTAAGATAGTGGGCTCTTGGCCAGAGGCGTGAGGGCAAGGAGAGAGAATGACTGAAATGCGCAGCGCCGGGGCTTTTTGCTGGAGCGATCGCGCCACCGGCTTTACCCAGGTTGCCACTTCTCCTGGGCCGTTCGATAAAATGACCACGTCGATTGAGCTGCTCTTGGCGATCGCAATTGGATCAGAAGCGATAGGGACAGTAGACATAGACGCTTAGACGAAATTAAAGCAGGCATGAATCTGAGACTAACGAGATTACGTTAGCCTATTAAAGTTCAACTTTTCTTACCTTAGCGATATATTCCTGTGATTCAGTCCGACGACATGCGTGAATTGCTCCAAGCTGTGGCCGCCGGTCACCTCAGCCCAGACACCGCCTTCGATAAGCTGCAAGCGGCTGAAAGAACGGCTGACTATACGGAGGTTGGCGATTTTGCCAAGATTGACGGGGGGCGATCGCAGCGCACCGGCTTTCCTGAAATAATCTGGGGCCAGGACAAAACTGCCGGACAAATCATCGACATCATGCGGGCGATGGAACCGCTGCACCCGGTGGTCATAGCAACCCGAGTAGATGCGCAAAAAGGCGCTGATGTGCAAGCCGCTCTACCGCAGGCAATCTACTTTAATATGGCTCGCATCTGCGCCATCAGGCCCCCAGAACACTTAGCCGTTCAGCCTGGTAACCTCAGCATTCTCACAGCGGGCACTGCCGATCTACCTGTGGCAGAAGAAGCCGCTATCACCGCCGAACTCTGCGGCTTTCAGGTCACTCGCCTGTGGGACGTGGGGGTAGCAGGCATTCACCGGCTGCTGAGCAACCGCCACGTCATCGACCGAGCCGACGTGCTGATAGTCGCCGCCGGGATGGAAGGTGCCCTGCCCAGCGTAGTCGCCGGACTCGCTCAGTGCCCGGTGATCGCTGTGCCCACCAGCATAGGATATGGCGCCAGCTTCCAGGGACTTGCCCCGCTGCTGACCATGCTCAACTCCTGCGCGACCGGCATAGGTGTCGTCAACATCGACAATGGCTTTGGCGCGGCGATTCTAGCCGGACAAATTTTGCGCACTGCCGCCAGAATTCGGAGCAGCTAGCTGTCTGGCGAGTCAATTTTTCGACTGTCCATACCTGCTCTGATCATTACGATTCGGACAGGAGGCGCAAAGGTCTTGGCTCCCCTATCTTCTGCTTTAGTCGTCCTCATCCACCGCCTGCTTAGCCTTACTCTTACGTCCTTTTGCCTTGGTTGCTTTCTCCTCAGCCACAGCCACCACTTCCTGCACGTCCACATCGACCTCAACGGGCGGTGTAATCGGTTCCTCGTCAGGCTCAATCGGAATCGCTTCAGGCTTGAGCTTAGCCATTACCAGTTCCTTCACCTGCGCCGCAAATGCGGGGTCTTCCTTCATGCGAATGATGGTGTTATCTCGGCCTTGGCCCACGTTATTGCCTTCAAAGCTGTACCAGGCACCTTTGCGCACAACGATGTCATGCTCCTCAGCAATATCGAGCAGACAGCCCAGAATAGAGATGCCTTCGCCAAAGATAATGTCGAATTCAGCGATGCGAAAGGGCGGCGCGACCTTGTTTTTGGCGACTTTGACTTTGACGCGGATACCAAACTGGTCGTTGCCTTTCTTTAGCGTTTGAATGCGGCGAATATCTAGCCGGACGGAAGCGTAGAACTTAAGAGCATTACCGCCAGTAGTCGTTTCAGGGTTGCCGTAGGTGACGCCAATTTTGAGACGGAGCTGGTTGAGGAAGATCACCGTGCACTGAGATTTGCCGATGTTACCGGTAATTTTGCGCAGGGCCTGACTCATCAGGCGAGCCTGCAAGCCCATGTGAGAGTCGCCCATTTCGCCTTCAATCTCGGCGCGAGGGGTGAGGGCGGCAACGGAGTCGATCACGATTAGATCTACCGCAGAGGAGCGCACGAGCTGATCGCAAATTTCCAGGCCCATCTCCCCGGTATCGGGCTGAGAAATCAGCAAATCTTCGATATTGACGCCCAGGTTTTCGGCGTAGTAGGGGTCGAGGGCATGTTCAGCGTCGATGAAGGCAGCGACGCCGCCCTGACGCTGGATTTCGGCGATCGCATGTAAGGCCAGCGTCGTTTTACCCGAGCTCTCTGGCCCGTAGATTTCAATCACACGGCCTTTGGGCAAGCCGCCGCCCAATGCCATATCAAGCGTAAGCGCCCCGGTAGGAATCGTTTCTACCTGCATACGGCTGGCTTCACCTAACCGCATAATGGAGCCTTTGCCAAAGTTGCGTTCGATATTGGTAAGCACTGAGGTGAGGGCTTTTTGCTTGTCAGAGGAGCCGTTGGCAGCCATAGGTTACTTCCGAGAAATTTTCTTTGCAGTCTGCTGACGTTATTAGGAGGTTATGAGCTTTCATTCGCTATACTAATTTTAGTACAGTTGAACTAAATCGACACCCTAAAAATATATTAGTCACTTTACAGTCTTCATCTTAAAGAGCGGTCACAATAGATGTAGCAAAATTCTGTCTAACAGTAGCTCAATCTGCCCCGTTCTCCCACCGATTTTTCCAGTCGCCTCGAACCGTTGTAACCATGCAAAAGTGCGAACTCGTCGATGTTTTGACCTATCCTGGCTGGGTGATTGCCATTGGCCGCACCGAACAGGGCTATCGCTGCTGGGTATTTACGCCCGATTTTACTGTGCTTGACGATGGCCAGGTGTACTCGACAAGCGAGGCAGCAGCTGAAAACGCCCGCTGTCTCATTAGCGAATCTCAAGATTATTAGTGACTAGGACGACTCAGCTTTGAATCCACAGGCTACAGGGTTCGCTCAGTTGCCAATAAGACCCCGTGAAACTCCAGCGCTTTTCCGATAAGTTTGGTTAAAGTGCTATTTGTTACTTAACTGGCAGCTTAGCTTTTTCCGCTTTGACTTATACCTCAGCGTACAAAGTTTCGCAAAGTCCGTAGAGCCAGTATATTTAGGAAAAGTGATGACTCAAACCGGGATTGAGGAGTTTCTCCTATCAGATTAGATATTGAACAAATAAGAGATCTAACCTATAGTGAGATGTCAATTTTGGGGTTGAGCTAAGATGAACGAAAAACCATTAAGTCGACAACACTCTTCTGACTTACTCCTATACGTATTACTATTTTTACTTGTTTCTTTTCCTTTAATATATTCTTTTTCAATTGACAAACACTTATCAGCTGATGGAGCCCATTATTTTACAGAAATTCTAGACCAAAGCGATTTTACTTATATCGCTTGGTCACGTCAGTTTTCTAATTATCTTACTCAGTGGCCTATCGTATTAGCTGTAAAACTAGGGTTAAAAGATATCCCACTACTCAGTGGCTTCTATGCAGTTGGGCTTTATTTTCCTTATATTGCTTCATACCTACTTTGTATCTATGCTGTTCGCAGAGAAAACAGTTTTCTTCTGGTTTTCCCGCTAGTCAGTATCTTAGGAATAAATTTATCAGCCGACTATATCCTGATTGGCGAGCACCATGTGATGACTCTCCTCTCATGGCCAATTCTTTTACTATTACTTAGAAAAGAGCCTCTGAATTGGTTAGATGGGTGGTTGCTCTGGATGTTATTAATTTTCTTCTCTTTGAGTTATGAAGCAGCTGTTATTCCAGCAATAATTTTTTCAGCGATTTTAGGACTGAAACTGTATAAAAGGCGTCGAATAAGGAAGCAGATAATAATAGACGGGATAGCCTTATTATTGAGTTTTGCAGTCTTCGCAGTTGCCCTTTATGTCATTGTCAACCCTAGAAGTGAATCTAATAAATCGAACTTTATATCAGCAACTTTGGGCATTCTTGGGAATAAAGGCGCTTTAGTGGCTGCAAGTTTTGCTTTTTTCTCAACTCTTGGACTGCTCTGTGGGCAAAAACCCATTATCTTAGCTTCGTTGCTTCCTATAACGCTTTATGGTTATGTTCTACTGTCTAATAGCCATGGCCCCTCAGCGAGTGAATCATTCAATAGTAGAACACTGTCTTTATCTTTGTTGCCTTTCCTGTTGATTTGTGCGATTGTTTCACACTACTGCAATATAAAGCCGAATAGGGCTAGCACTAGAATGCTCGTTTTGTTTGTGATGATAATGGTCATAGGCAACTTGCGCTTCTCTGGCGACTGGAAAAACTTTCGCAACCAAGTTACAGAGATAGTCACTGTAGAAGGTGGATATATCCCGATTGAAGAAACTGCTATACAAGATAGTCCCTATCGCTGGAGTTGGAATAATTCGCAGCTTGGGATTGTCTTGTCATATCCCTGTGTGAAAGCAGTTCTGCTAAATGATCCTGAGACAAAGTGGCAACCTTTCAATCCGCGCGAAGAGCTAATCCTGAAGCGTTACGTTAGCTATGATACTTTTTTTAGTCGCGTAGATAATGATATAGCAGTCTGCGAGCAGTGAAGAGTGCGCCAGACAAAGAGCGGCCCTGTTAGCTAAGTGAAAGTCCTAGCCTCAGGAGCCTTAGTTGATGGTTACCTACTAGCCATCCAGCGCTTCACTTAAGTTCCAGGCGGCACTAATCAAGGCGATGTGAGTAAACGCCTGGGGAAAGTTACCCAGCGCTTGACCGTTGATACCGGTCTCTTCGGCATAGAGCCCAAGATGGTTAGCATAGGTGAGCATTTCTTCAAAAACGCGGCGGGCTTCATCGAGCAGGTCAGGGTCGGTGGAGCTGGCCCGCGTGAGTGCTTCTACAAGCCAAAACGTACAGAGATTGAAGGTGCCTTCTGTGCCTGTGATCCCGTCGCTGTCGCCATCTCCCTCGGTAGAGTTGTAGCGGTACACGAGGCTATTAGCCGTCAGACCGCCTTCCTGAGGAGGTTTCCTCACAGCTTCAATTGTTTTGAGCATTTTAGGATCGCTCGGGGCCATGAAGAACACCAGCGGCATAATCAGACAGCCCGCATCGAGATCTTTTTCGCCGTAGGCTTGTACAAAGGCTTGGCGATCTTCGTCCCAGCCTTTTTCTAAGATTTCTTCGTAGATTTCATCGCGGACGGTTGTCCAGCGCGATCGCTCTGCTGGGAAGGATCGGCTTTTCGCAATTCTCAGCGCTCTATCGATGGCGACCCAGCACATCAGCCGGGAGTATACGTGATTCTTTTTGCCGCCGCGTGACTCCCATACCCCCTGATCTTTGCGCTGCCAGTTATCACAGACCCAGTTGGTCAGATAGCGCAGATGCGTCCAAAAGTCATAGGAAATAAAATTGCCGTACTTGTTATAGAGATAGGCCGAGTCCATTAGCTC
>JBARVU010000524.1:0-4402 GCA_049646425.1 Phormidesmis sp.
CCGGCTCACTATCCCAAGAAGCCGACATCACCCCATAAGTCAGCCCCAGTACGCCCAAGCCAAAACAGCCCATCGTCACAAGCAGCACGGCAACCGGCGGAAATTCGACGATCTGGCGGCTCTGCAAGTAATACGCCAGAAAGAAAATACCAACGCCCAGAAAAACAGGACTGCCGGAAAGAATCGCCATCCGGCGCAGCATTCGTCGACTGACAGCTTCTGGAATGGCACCACGGTCAGTCGCTCGGCTGGCTGAGCGATTGGAGGTGCTGGCTGAAGAACGCTGGGCTGCTTTTGGCGATCGCTGACGATCCGACAAAATCTCATCGACTTGCGCCTGAGCCTTTGCCGAAATTTTAGGGGCTGGAGACTTTGCGCCTGAAGGCTTCCCTTTCTTTCCATTAGGCTCGAAGGGGAGCCCTGCTCTATCTGTATTTTCGTCTCGATCAGATTTAGAAGCCATCTCAAACCTTTCCTACAGTTCAGCTTTGACGGCTACCTGCCGACTATCGCCGGATGCCCAGCTTTTTGATCAGCTCGCGGTAGCGCTCAGGATCCTGCTTGATCAGGTAGGCGAGCAGTCGCTTGCGTTGACCGATCATCTTGAGCAGGCCGCGACGAGAGGAATAGTCTTTTTTATTGGTTCGCAGGTGCTGACTCAGAGAGTTAATCCGGTCAGTCAGCATCGCGATCTGGACATCGACCGATCCGGTATCGGTTTCATGCACCTGATGCTTAGAGATAATCTCCTGTTTGCGTTCTTGTAGCAGCGCCATACGTTTAGAAACTTATTTAGACAGTTGTGGATACAGAGGTTTCTTATCCTATCACAGCCGCAGTGTCTGTAGAGCCTTTTTTGGACAGGGGCGAGCTGCTGCTGTAGCAGGTTTGCTTGATAGCCGGGCAGCATTTGGGGGAACCTAAAGGGGAAGAATTGCCAGTGCGCAATTTCCGTAACCGTTCTGCTTATGCTTAGTCATCGCTAATGATCCAGGTTTTTTGTGATTCTCCTGCGCAGAGGCTTCGCCAACGCGCTGTCTCTGCCACCTCTACTGGCGGTGCAAGTCGCTTTCTTCATCCTATATATAGTGTGCTTATCAGCGCAGTCGTGGGCGCGACACTCGTAGCCCCGATACCTGTGCTCGCTGTGCCGCCACCGTTGGGGGAAAGCGTTCAGATTGCCGGAAGCACAAACGCTCAGCCAGAGGTTCGCGCAATTTGGCTGGATCGCGGCACGATTGTTTCTGCCGGGTCTCCTGAGGGACTGGCCAAGGTATTCGAGCGCTTTAAGGCGGCGGGCATCAACACCGTCTTTGTGGAAACGGTGAATGCGGGCTACCCGATCTACCCCAGCAGCGTTGCCCCTGAGCAAAACCCCCTGATTCGCAATTGGGATCCGCTCCAGGCCGCTGTTGACTTGGGCAAAACTTACGAGATGGAGATCCACGCTTGGGTTTGGCTATTTGCCGTGGGTAACCAGCCGCATAACTCGCTGGTGGGTAAGTCTGCTAGCTATCCTGGCCCGATCATTAGCCATCGCCCTGACTGGGCGGGTTATGACAATCACGGCAATTTGCTCATTCCTGGCCAAACCAAGTTTTTCCTCGACCCTGCCAATCCTGAGGTTCGCCAGTACCTGTTTGACCTGCTCAGCGAAATTGCCTACCGGTACGATGTGGACGGCATCCAGTTCGACTACGTTCGCTACCCGTTTCAAGATCTTTCGGCCAACCGGCTGTTTGGCTATGGCCTGGCGGGCCGCGAGCGGTTTAGAAATCTCACGGGCGTCGATCCGATTTTGCTTTCGCCTCATAGCGGCGGCGATCCCCGGCTGGCCTATCTCTGGAACCAGTGGACGGCCTTTCGCACCCAGCAGATCAGCTCTTTTGTAACTGAGGCTGCTTACCGCCTGCGCCGACAGCGACCAAACCTTCACCTGTCTGCCGCTGTTTTCGCAGACGATACTCTCAAGCGTCAGCAAACCATCCAGCAAGATTGGGAAGCGTGGGCCGACCAGGGGCTGGTGGATTGGATCGTGCTGATGAGCTATGCTACGACGACTCGGCGGTTTGAAGAGTTGGTGCGGCCTTGGGTAATGGAGTCTAGCTATCGCTATACGCGGGTGATCCCGGGGATTCGGCTGCTGAATTTGCCGACGGCGGTGGCTTCTGATCAGCTCCGGCTTTTGCGCGATTTCTCTAGCAGTGGCTACGCGCTTTTTGCGGCTGCCAATCTCGATAGTGGTGTTCAGGCGATGCTGGTGGGGTTGCAGGCGGAGGAGGGTGGGGGGGCGATCGCGTCTACTCGCTCCTCTTCTTTACAAGGTCGGGATTAGTGGGGCGATCGCCAACTCATGTAAGTCAAATATAATAGTCCGTATAGGGTTTAGGATGTGCCGTCATGGTAACCACTGCTAGCAACGCAAAAGCGACCATACTGCCGCTAGAAAGCGGTGACCGACTGACCCGCCACGAATTTGAGATTCGGTACGCGGCGATGCCCCATCTCAAGAAAGCAGAATTGATAGAAGGAGTCGTCTATTTGACATCTCCCGTTCGCGTTCAACACGGTCAGCCCCACAGCGACATCATTACCTGGCTCGGAACTTACGGTGCGCTGACGCCAGGTGTCATGGTTTGCGACAACACCACCGTTCGGCTAGACGCTGACAATGAGCCACAGCCAGACGCTTTGCTGCGGATTGATCACAGCAAAGGGGGCCGCTCACGTATCAGTGAAGACGACTATATTGAAGGGGCACCCGAACTCGCGGTAGAAATTGCCGCTAGCAGTGCTTCTTACGATCTGCACGACAAGAAGCGGGCCTACCAACGCAATGGCGTACAGGAGTATCTTGTGTGGCAGGCGAGCAGTCAATCATTTATTTGGTTCAGTTTGCAAGCGGGCGAATATGTAGCTTTATCTGCTGATGGCTCGGGCATTCTACGCAGTCAGATTTTTCCTGGCCTGTGGCTTGATGTGGATGCCTTCGGCGCGGGCAATCTCTCTCAGGTACTTGAGACTTTAAAGATAGGAATCAACTGCACGGCTCATCAAGAATTTATCCGGCGGCTCAGTTCAGATTAAGGTGCTTCTGCTTCTATCAATCAAACATGATAGAACGGAATTTTAGCGGGGCACTCTAAGGAGTACATAGCCCTTGGAAATCCCTAACGCCTCATGGAGCAGTCAGAGCATTATCTGCATATCGAAGCGGGCCGCACAGAAGCTCAGTATTGGCGAGATCTGTGGCGCTACAGAGAGCTGTTCTACTTTTTGGCTTGGCGAGATATCTTAGTCCGCTATAAGCAAACGGCAATCGGAATTGCCTGGGCGCTGATTCGGCCTTTTTTGACAATGGTGGTGTTCACAGTCGTATTTGGCAACCTTGCTAACCTACCTTCAGGGGGTGCGCCTTATCCTATTCTTGTTTTTTCAGCGATGCTTCCCTGGCAGTTTTTTGCAAATTCGCTTGCGGAGAGCAGCAACAGTCTCATCACTAACGCCAACTTGATTTCTAAGGTATATTTTCCACGGCTTGTGGTGCCGACAAGTGCGGTAGTGGTTAGTTTTGTCGATTTTATGATTTCGGGAATTATTCTAATAGGGCTGATGGCTTGGTATGACTTTATGCCGAGCTGGCGAATTGTAACGCTGCCAGTGTTTGTTGCAATCGCTTTTGTAGCCTCTATAGGTGCGGGACTATGGCTATGTTCTTTGAACGTGCAGTACCGGGACTTTCGCTACATTGTGCCGTTTATTGTCCAGTTTGGCCTGTATATTTCTCCCGTGGGATTCAGCAGCAGCATTGTGCCAGAAAAATGGCGGCTGCTGTATTCGTTGAATCCGATGGTAGGCGTTATTGATGGGTTTCGCTGGGCAATTTTAGGGGACGATTCGCAGATCTATTTACCCGGTTTTTTCATATCAATGGCGCTGGTGTTAGTAATTTTGGTTACTGGAATTGGGTACTTTCGCAAGATGGAACGGACGTTTGCAGATGTCATATAGTCGTCGTATAGCCAGATTTCGTCTTAAGTATGTTTTAGCCGCTATATGTGTAGGAGTGGGATTATGGTTTTCAGCTTTGAACGCACAGTATCGAGACTTTTGCTACGTTTTCCGCTCCATTGTGCAGCTTGAGCTATGTATTTCGCCGATATGATTCAGCAGCAGTGTCATTCCAGAGGAATAGCATTTACTCTGCTCTCTGAATCTAACTGTAGGTGCGGTCAACGAGTTCCCTAAATAGTTATAGACCGAGCATCATCAATAAGCTTGTTAGATTTATTGGTTTCAACAGAAATGTTTCTGTTTTGCTGGTGAATGAGACTTAGTATTTTCGAGAGATGGGAAAAGCTCTTGCCGACATCATTTAGCGGTTGAAAACATTTTTATTTCG
>JBARVU010000525.1:0-23501 GCA_049646425.1 Phormidesmis sp.
GCGTTGGCAGAGAGCTTGTATAGTGCATGGTAGTGGTTGAGTAGGGTGAATGGTGTGCGAGTTCAATTTCGGGAGTGTGACTTTTTTAATCTGTGGATTTGGCTGGAGTTCGAGACAGTGCCCTCGGTGGCCGAACAGCAGTATGTAGAAGAGATTTTTGCGTCGTGGTTTTTTATTGGCAAGCTGGGCGGCTTTAATGCCGAAAACCTTCAGGTGCAAGAGACGGGGGTCGATATTAGCTACTTTGACTACAGCGAGGATGAGTCAGAGCGATCGCTGCTCTCGCTCATGCACAATATGGGCGAAGTGGAGTTCAATGGGCTGTGGGCGCGCTGCTGGTTCGACCTGGGCACGACTGACGCGCTGGCATTAGATGTACTGGTCAATACCGTGCGTCAGTTCAGTGAAGACTTTGTGGAAATTCGCAGCATTTTTATCGGCGGTGAAAATGAAGACTGGCCGACGCCTGCGGAGAATCCGGACGCGGCTTTTCCAGATTAGGTGAGGAGCAGTGAGGACAGAAAATGGCTAAACGGATTCGTCCGATTGCGCTGGGGCTGATTGAGCATGAGGGGCATGTGTTTGTCAGTCAGGGGCGTGATCGCCTCACTCAAGAGCCCTTTTATCGCTTTCTAGGGGGTGGCATTGATTTTGGTGAGACCAGTCAGGCAGCCTTGGAGCGGGAGTTCGTAGAAGAGATTCAAGCAGAGCTGACTGACATCAAGTATTTAACCTGTTTGGACAATATTTTTACGCTCAATGGCAAGGCGAAACATGAGCTGATTCAGCTATTTCGGGCAGGGTTTGTCGATCCGGCGTTTTATCAGCTGGGGGAAACGTTCGAGCTGGTGGAGGGCGATCGCACCGAAACCGCTTTTTGGCTAAACACCGCCCAGATACGCAGCGGAGAATGCCGTTTGGTGCCAGAAAGTTGCCTAAACTATCTCAATAAGTGACGTTGGATCTACCTGTTAATTCGAGTATCTGTCATACCGAGTGAGTCAGAAAGATCGGGTTAAAGAATGATTTTCGGCGGATGAAAGGTTTTTACGCTCAAGAGAGTGTTTCACCTTTGACAGTATGATTGCATCGGATTCTGCGGTTCCTACGGCTGGGCTATTTTTATTTACGCGCTTTCCTCAACCTGGACAGACCAAAACCCGTTTGATTCCGACGCTAGGTGCAGTGGGTGCGGCTGACTTACAGCGGCAGATGACGGAACATTTGCTCGGGCGCTTTCGAGGTTTTTGCTTGAGACGGCAGCTCGTGCTAGAAGTTCATTTTGCGGGTGGTGACCTGGTGCAAATGCGGCATTGGCTGGGAGATACCGCAGTACTGACGCCTCAGTGTGAGGGCGATTTGGGTGATCGCCTGTCGTTTGCCTTACAGCAGGGATTTGCCGTAGGACTACAGCAGATTATCGTGATTGGCAGCGATTGCCCTGATATCACCGAGGGTCAAATTTTACGGGCACTGTCTTTGCTGAAATCTCATGATGTCGTGTTGGGGCCAGCCCTAGATGGCGGCTATTACCTGATTGGGCTCAACCGGCTGCATTCGTCGCTGTTTGAGCATATTCCCTGGAGTACGGCTCAGGTGCTAGAAACGACACAGGCGATCGCCCACCGCCACGACCTCTCTATCGCCCTGCTCAATCCCCTCTCCGACATTGACCGGCCAGAAGATCTGCCGCTATGGAACGCTCATTTAGCCACAGCGACAGCTGAAGGATCGAGCAACATGCCCCAAAGAGGGTTGTAAGGATGAACCTGACGAGTAGGGCCAGCAGCAGCGCGTAACGATCGCCCTTCATTCGCCCACTGAAACAAAGACCCTTCCAGATTCATCACCTGATAGCCTGCCGCCTGAAGCTGGTGACCTAGCCGCGCTGAACGATAGCCCACCGAACAGTAAATCACAATCGGTTCATCTTTCGGAATGGCAGCGGCTTCAACCGCTTCAACGCTATTTGCCTGAATGGCTTGGGGTAAATGGCTGATAGCGTATTCTGCTGGGCGTCGGGCATCGATGAGCACTGGCTGAGAATCTTGCCCTAGCCAGTCTGCCAACTCTGCTGTCGAGATAGTTTGCACGGCGGGGAAGCTCTGCCGTACCCAGCCCTTTATTGCCTGCCAGGTAAAAGCTCTCAAAGGAGTGAAGACAGTGCGCAGGCCAGTCATAGACAATCGTGGTTAACAGCTTAAGGAATCACTGTGATAGAGTTTGCGCCCCTCGACCAGATGCTACAGGAATATGTTGAGGATGGCAGGGTCGACTATGGCCGATGGCAGCAGGACTCAGCAAGGCTAGATCGGTGGCTGGCGAGCGTTCAAGCTGTCAGTCTAGAAAAATTGGATAGAGAGACTGCGATCGCGCTCCTGCTCAACCTCTACAACGCCCTTGTCATTCAGCAGGTTCTGCAAAAGTATCCGATTGATTCGATTCGTCCGCAAATCCTGGGCGTTCCCAACTGGATAAGTTTTCTCCTGTTCTTCAAAAAAAGGCTTTTTACGCTCGACGGGGATGCGCTCAGCTTAGATGGCATTGAAAAAGGGATTTTGCGATCGCGCTACGACGAACCCCGCATTCATTTTGCCCTGGTCTGCGCCTCTCAGGGGTGCCCTTTGCTGCGGGCAGAGGCTTACTGGCCGGATCGATTGTCGTCTCAGCTCGAAGAAGACGCTGCCCGCTTCATCAACAATCCGGATAAAGTTCACTACGATGCCGCTGGGCGCACGCTTTACCTCAGCAAAATTTTTAAGTGGTACCAGCGTGATTTTTTGACGCAGGCCGATTCTATTGCCGACTACATTCAGCCCTACTTGAAGGGGACTCAGCTGCCAGCTGATATCAGGTTTGTCTACAAGCCCTACAGTTGGCAGCTCAATCAGCGCACGTCTTCGTAGAAGCGCTTCAGCGTCTTTGCTGGTACGCCGATGCCCCATAGCAAGCCAATCGCCAGGTAGATGAAGTTTGCCTTCAGCGGCCCCCACTTTGCCACGCGCCGATCAGAAGATTGCACCATCCGATTCACCTGCCGAATCTGGCCGCGCTGAGCCAGTTTCACACACAGATCTGCTTCCTCCATAATGTCCAAGCTGCTATCGAAGCCATCACAGCCCACAAAATCCTGTCGCCGACAAAACATCACCTGATCACCAAACAGCAGTCGCAGTCCTTTTAGAAATTGCCAGGGCCGAAATAGCAGCGGCGCGTAGTAAGTTTTGAGGGCGTTGTGCAGTGAGGTGCCCCAGCGAGTGGTCAGGTCGCCCGTCATCACTGAAATGAAGCCGCCACAGGCAATTTTGTCATTCGCCAGGGTCGCTGTTATCACATTCACCAAGTCATCAGGCACCAGCGTATCACCATGCAAAAAGCACAAAATGTCTCCAGTGGCCTGCGCTGCGCCTGTGTTCATTTGCAACGCGCGTCCGGCTCGGTCGGTCTGAAGGACACTTGCGCCTGATTGGTGAGCGATCGCGACCGTCTCATCCTGGCTGCCGCCATCGACGACAATAATTTCCTTGGCCGGTGGGTTTAGTAGAGTGAGATGAATGAGCGATCGCGCCAAGCAATCCGCCTCATTCAAAGTGGGGATAATAATTGAGACTTCAGCCATACCCTTAACGCTGTCTAATGTGGTGCCCTTCCTGCTCTCAACCTTAAATTAGGATCTGCATAGTCCTAGTCAGGTCTACTGTATGGTTTCTTTCATTAACCGGTCTGATAATTCGCCTTCCTCACCACCCGGAAATCATCTATGGAGGCTAAGACAGCCGTGTCATATTAGTCGAGTCGGTCGAATAAGTTTTTCGGGGGGCTCTGTTTTGAGCGGCCTCGCTTTTTGGGCGCGTCTGCCTGAACTGGCGGGTTGGCGTTAAAGTCTCAGTCAGCATAAAGATCTGAGCCTGAGTAGTTACACCGGGTCGGTCATATTCCATATTATTTGAGTTGCTACTGGCTTTCTAAAGAAACCAAAAGCTTACGGAGTAGTCGGGTCAAGTCCTCAAGTTCAGATTTTTCTAAAGCGCTGAGGATACGGTGCTCGTTGGCAACATGCGCCTCGACGGCTGCTTCTATTGAGTTAAATCCTTTGTCGGTCAGTTGGATCAGGGTGCCTCGGCGATCGCTCTGATCAGGAATACGCTCGACGAGCTCAGCTTTTTCGAGACAGTCAATTCGATGGGTCATGGTACCAGACGACACCATCATTGATTTGAACAGTTCAGTAGGCGAGAGCTGATAGGGTTGGCCGGAGCGCCGCAGCGTGGCTAACACATCAAATTCCCCCGGATTCAGGCCAAATTTTGCGAACGTTTTGCCAATGGCTTTCCTGAGGTGGCTCGCTAGCCGTGTCGTTCTTCCAATGGTGCCCATAGGCGATACGTCTAAGTCCGGGCGCTCTTTGCGCCACTGCGCCAAAATCTGGTCAACTGCGTCGGAATCCATCGGCCTCTATCCCCTGAAGTCTTGAGATTCACAATCTTAACATTGAGGTAGTTTGAAAAGTCTTGATGAAAAGTATCTCGATGTCGAAGTAAATGCTAGAATCTCGATGTAGAGTATCTTATTATTGAGATAAATTTGTGAAGCAATCTAGCTCCCGCTTGTTTGATATTTTGCTGACGGCCCTGGCACCCGTTTCCTGGGGAACGACCTATGTGGTGGCGACTGAATTTTTGCCGGGAGGTCATCCGCTGTTGGTGGCTTCGATGCGATCGCTGCCGATTGGCTTGCTGCTGACGATAGGGCTGAGAAAGCTGCCTCAGGGCGTTTGGTGGTGGCGAATGTTGATCTTAGGTGGGCTGAATATTGGGGTCTTCCAGGCGCTGTTGTTCGTTGCGGCCTATCGCCTGCCGGGGGGAGTCGCTGCTACTGCCGGGGCTATTCAGCCTTTGCTGGTGGTATTTTTCGCATGGCTGATGTTGAGTGTAAATCCTTCTCGGCTGGCAGTTGTGGCTGCTCTCTCTGGCTTTGTCGGAGTGGGGCTGCTTGTTTTAGGGCCGGATGCTCAGCTAGATGGCATTGGTGTTGCCGCTGCAGTTGCGGGCGCGGGCGCGATGGGGCTTGGGACTGTATTAGTCAAAAAATGGCGACCCAAGGTTTCTCTGATTGTCTTTACGGCTTGGCAGCTGGCGATTGGTGGATTTCTGCTGCTGCCGGTTGCGCTGATCGCCGAAGGGCCTTTCACTGAGCTGACGAGAACTAATCTATGGGGCTTTATTTACCTGGGCCTAGTTGGTACCGGGCTTGCCTATGCGCTGTGGTTTCGAGGCATTGGTAGACTCAGCGCCACTGCTGTTTCCTATCTCGGGCTCTTAAGCCCTGTGGTCGCGACGCTGATTGGATATGTCTTTTTGCAGGAGACATTGACACGAATTCAATTAGCTGGGGTTGCCGTGGTGCTGGTGAGTGTTTTGATCGGGCAGCGGAGCCAGTCAAAACACTGATATCTTTTTCCTCAATCCATCATTCTATAAATAATAGGAGACCTGTCATGGCTACCGAAATTCAGAGGATCAATCCCTCTGAGCTGGGCAATCCGTCTGGCTATGGATTTACAAATGTGGTGTTGGTTCCGGCTGGGAAAACACTTGTCTCTATTACGGGGCAAGGGGGCACAGACGCTCAGAGTCACTATGGTAATTTTGAAACTCAGCTCAAGCGGGCTTTTGCGAGTTTGCGGATAGCACTGGCGGCGGCAGGTGCAAACCTTGAGCAGAAGGAGTTGCGACCAGCAGTGGCGGCACCAGCGCGATGTAGAACCCAATATTGGGCACGAAGTCAAAGGCGAATGAGAGCACCCCCCACAGCGCGGCAAAGTTTAAACCCAAGAACCACATCAGGCCGTCGCCCTGATGCCGCCGCTTTGCGTCATTGGCCTGGGCCTATCTCAGGCGAACTGGCCGTTGAGTATGGGGGCGACTCTTTATATATGACCAACCTGCTGGGGATCACGCTCGCCTGTATGGTGGTCTTTCTGGTAACGGGCTACACTTCGCTGCGTCGCGGGGCCAAAGCACTCAGGCGCACCGCAATTTTCACAGGCGTGCTGGTGATTCCTCTGGCGATAGGGTACATGCAGCTATGGCGGCAAATTGCCATCACAGGAGAAGAAAAACCGACACCCAAGCAAGTCATGCTCCTGGAAGATTTTGTGGTGAAAGAGACAGGGCAGCGGTTTTCTCTGATTTTTCAGGTGAGTCAAATCGAGCAAATCAGCAGAGACGGCAGCGGACTGTCTCCAACATCTGTTGAATGATTTTTGCAGGCTGTTTTAAGTGCAACAAGACGCTATTTCTACAGAATGTCTCTGTCTGTAGAAACGATAGAACGCCTGAAAAATCAAGCTGTAACAATATAATCTAAAAAGGGCTTATTAAGTAAAGGCTCAGCGTAAAAAAATACAGACTTTGATCAATACACAACGTTGGGCAATCAGTGATGAATGAAACTGCTCTTGGGCAATTTTGGGAGCTGCTGGGCTGGGTGCTAGCACTCAATGCGGAAGCTTTTAGACAGCTCAACGCGCTGCCTCAGGGTTCGATAGTCGTGCTGATTGTGGTGCTTTCCGCAGGACTCTCTGAGGCGATCGCCCACAGCGTTATTCTATTTGCCAACCGGGTTCAACCAGCCCGCTTCCTGTTTAGCTTATTCATCAGCGCCATCTTGTTTGCGTTCGGCTATCTATTTCTAGTCTTTAGTACCTGGTTAATTAGCTTCGCACCGTTTACCGCAAAAGCGCCTTTTGGCGTACTGGCACGCACGTTGGGATTTGGCTACGCGCCACTGATTTTTAGCGTGTTTGGGGCGATGCCCTACTTTGGCGGCCCTATTCTATCTATCTTATCGCTGTGGCAGTTGCTGGCGATGGTGGTAGGCTTGGCGGCTGTGAGCAGTGCTCACCTGTGGCAGGCTTTCGTGACCGTCGCTTTGGGCTGGATGACGCTTTGGGTTTTGCAACGGACGCTGGGGCAACCCATTGTGCGATTGGCTCATTGGATTGCTTGTCAGGCGGCAGGTGTAGAGCTAATTACCAAGCGCAGAAAGCTTAGAGGTTTTTTTCAGGCGATACAGATCTCTGCGGCTGCGACTTCTGCGCCTGCAAACCGACCAACCTCCAAGAAAGCAACGTCTTCTCGCTATAGGTTTCGCAATATTGTCGGCAGTTCTCTCGGCCTCTTAGTTCTCTTCATCGGTACTCTGATTGCCGCTATTCTCCTCGCGCCCATTCGTCAATGGTGGTTTGCCTGGTACGACAGTTTAGAAGGCAGTCTCGCCCTCATCTTCGACCTGGTATGGATCGGAATTATTGCGGTTGTTGCAACTGCGCTGATGGCGCCTTTAGAAGCCCTTAGCTGGTGGGCTGGCTGGCAGGGAGGCTTCTCCGATATTGCAGTTAGTCCAGAGACAAATTCAGAGACAAATTCAGAGATAGACCCGGCCTCTGCTACGACAGAATCTGCTGCAATCCGCACGGCCACCCGCTACGTCATCTATCTCGATGGGATCAACCAGTCTGAGTTTGAGCATACGCCAGATGTACAAGTTTTCTTTAACGCAATCGCGCCCGTTTTACCTGAAGATATTGTGCTGATAGAAAGCATCATGTCTTATTCAGTGCGCAACCGACCTCTGACAACCAACCGTCCGCTAGCATTTCTCTGGCGCTGGGTCGACTCGCTGAGGGACGGCAATCCTGCTAGCGTGTTTGGTTATTTTGTTAATATTCGCAACGCCTGGGTTGTGGCGGTTTCTGCCGATAAGCGCTACGGGCCTATCTATAACCTGGGCATCGCCCGAGTAGTGTATCGGGCTTTGCAACAGCATGGCTATCAGATTGACAGCGGTGTGCCCGTTACCTTAATTGGGTTCAGCGGCGGCGGGCAGATGGCGATCGCGACCGCTCCTCTGCTGCGAGAAGCGCTGAGGGCACCCATTGAGGTGGTTTCGCTGGGCGGCGTCCTGAGCGGTAACATCAATATTCTAAAGCTTGCGCATCTTTATCACCTATCTGGCGATAAAGATTTGGTCGAGCGGATCGGGCCAGTGATGTTTCCTAAGCGCTGGCCTGTTTCTTTTCTGTCGTATTGGAATCGGGCTAAGCGAATGGGGAAGGTCAGTCTGATTTCGCTGGGCCCAGTTGGACATCGATTACCCGGAGGCATTATGGATCCCAATCAGCGGTTACCCGATGGTCGCACTCACTTGCAGCAAACCATTGATTTTGTGATGGCCATTTTGCTGGGGGGCGCTGATAGCAAAAGCATCGGTAGGCATCTATCGCCCCAGCGGAAGTTGAGCAATTATGAACGGTACCGGGCGATCGCCCCCAATCGGCCAGAGACTTATCCAGTGCAGCAGTCAGTATCCCTGGAGCGGTACCGGGCGATCGCCCCCTGGATGGGCCGACTAATCTTGCCTGCCAAAGACCAGCGACAAACGACTCACGACGTTTTGTTTGAAGTTCATCATGCGCCAGATAGCTTTCAGCATTTAGTGGGGCAGGTGGTCACACTCAGGCTTAGCGGCGAGCTTGAAACCCGCGCCTACGTTCGGGCCGTGACCAAAGACATTCACTTTAGCCCGCAAGCCGAAGCCAGCGTCAGGCAGGGCAAAATTCATCCAACCCGGCTCAACCACTGGCGCATGGTCAACCCCTTAGAATCGCTCGCAGGCGCTCATCCCGTAGACGATGTCATGGTAATGCTGCCTCCATCAGTGACGGTACGCTCAGCCGGTAAGCACGCTAACAGCACGCTCTCTCACGTTCTCTGTACTGACCGCGAGCCCGTGCAAATCACTGGCCGCTACTATGGCTTGGTGAAGTTTATTCAGCCATCTGCTGAGTTATCAGCCTCAGAAAGTGATTTGTTTGAGGTGGTTCATTTCAACCTGGCCTCAAGAGCGTTCGACGGCCCCAAAGAAACGGTTAAAGTTCCTCATATACCCGCCAATGACAACAATACGCAGCCCTCGACCATCAGCGGTATTGAAAAGACTCCCTTAAATGAAACAGGTTGGTACATCTATGGAGCGCAGGATAGTTCGGGTGATTTTGTGGTGCAGGCGCTAGCCCCGCGCGCGCTGCTACGGGCCGAACCAGATCGCGCGGTTACCGAAAAGAGAGCCGCTAAAACATACTTTAAGCAAGCGGTCTGGCATCGTCTTACCGCTAAAAAGGGCACCATTAGCTCTGTATTGCTAAGCCCGGACTCTCCGGTCAAAAAGACGCCTTGGGCTGAGGGTCAACGGGCTTTGGTGATTCACGTTTATGGCGGTGTAGGCGGCAATAAGGCTGAACCTGCCGCCCAAGCGCCGCTCTATTTTGGCCACTTTGCCTATGGCATCGCTGAAGTTGTCTGTGAACCGTTAACGGGCGAGCTGCGCTTTGAGATCATTTACCACCAGGTGTATACTCACAACTCCGAGGGGCTGATTGCAGGTAGCTTACACTGGTCGCGCTATATGGGCGATCGCGCTTTCGGCTTTTTAGGACTGCGCCCGGTGGTAGATACGCTGATTACGCTAGACGAGTTTACTGGCGATTATGGGGGGGAAGGGGGGAAGCGATCGCCCCTAGACCGGGTTATGTACGAACTAGAAATCATGGCCGCCCGCTATCGCATTGGCGACGGCACTGGGGCTACCTTTGTGGGGCCTGCTAACAACTGCGACCAGGATGCCAATCAGGCTCTATATGCTGCGCTTCGATACATGTCCGACTCAATTCGCACTGCGCCAGACATTGAACAGTGGAAACAACAACATCCCGATCAAGCCCAAAAACTAGAGCAGCTAGAGCAGCTAACCGCAGACTTCAAAGAGCTTCTCCTTCCCTGGGGAACGGCCCGCGCTGACTGGAAAAATCGCGCTGACGCATTGGGCAGCACCTTAGAAGATCACCCCATCCAAAACTTAATTCGCGGCTTAACCACCTGGCGGACGCTGCTGCCGCGCTTGACCAGCGACGAGGTGACTGAAGCGTTTCTTCAAAAGGGGGGCGCGGCGTGGATACTGCAAACAACTCAAGTCGGCGGCTTTGACCCTGATATTGAACCGGTAGCGCCGATGACGCTGTAAGGATCACCTCGCAAACGCCTATATCCGCTGCGTCTTGGATTGTTACGATATGAATGTTGAAATCTTAGCAGCGATCGCCCTTTTCGTCCTGATCTTTGGCGCTTTCTCCCAGCGCCTCGAAAAAAGCGTCATCACCCCACCGATGGCCTATGTCACCTTTGGGCTGTTGATAAGCCCAGCGGCGTTAGGGTTCACTCAGGGGCTGACTGTCTCCAACGAAGTCATCAAAAGCCTGGCCGAAGCCACCCTGGCAGTTGTGCTTTTTAAAGCGAGCAGGCCACTAACGCGACTTACTGGCTCACCTTTAGCGGCAGACAAATTGTGTTTGGTGTGGCTATAGGCATTGCTATCGGTTACTTCGGCAGTAGGCTCATTGAGAGAAGCGTTCAGCGTAAACAGATAAATGAGTCTTTTGAGGATTTGTCAGTGCTGGGGCTCTCAATTTTGGCTTATGCCGGGGCAGAGGTGAGCGGTGGCAACGGCTTTATGGCTGCTTTTTGTGCGGGCCTGACATCGGGCAATATCACTTCTGAGTCGGTCAGGCAAAAGCTGTACGAGTTTGGAGAGGCAGAAGGGCAGCTGCTTACCCTGGTCACTTTCTTGCTGTACGGTGCGGTGATGATTACATCGTCTTTAGCGCAGGCAACCTGACAAATGTGGCTATACGCTATCGGCAGTTTGACTGCCATCCGAATGCTGGGAGTCGCGATCTCGACGATGGGGACAAAGCTACAGCCGATGAGTGTCTTGTTCATTGGCTGGTTTGGGCCGAGGGGAATTGCTTCGATTGTTTACGGGCTGGTGATTATAGAAGAAGAGAACTTACTCGGCAGCGATGTCATTGTGGGTACGATGGTGATTACGGTTTTGTTGAGTGTCTTCGCTCATGGTTTAACGGCCTATCCTGGCGCACACTGGTATGCTCAGCGCATGTCGACTCAAGCAGATCATGTCTCCATGCCTGAAATGGAGCCAGTGCCCGAAATGCCCGTCCGGTTGCCCTGGCGGTCATAGATAGAAAGGACAGGATGACCAGCTTGCGCTGCCTTACGATTCCGGGGCAAATTGACCCACGGTTTTCCTATGCGGTTCAGGCTCGAATTACGGTGGACGGCGATCTACAGTTTGTTACTACGGGTCGGTTCCCGGTGATTACGAATGGCAATCCAACCGAAGTCGAGGTGCGAGTCGAGCCAGTTGACCAGATGGCGGCTGATGAAACCCAGTTGACAGGGATTGTTTGGCAGCGTAGCGCAGATTCAGTACAACGATGGCAAGCTGCTAGCGCCAGCCTCCCCTAGCCACTATACGATTGAGTTTATGGACGATGGACAGGTGTCAATTCGGGCTGACTGCAATCAGGTGTTGGGCAGCTTTACTGAAGAGGGCAGCAGCTTGGCGATTGATTTAGGCCCTACCACGCTAGCCGCCTGCCCGCCAGCGTCAATCGACCAGGACTATCTTCGAGCCTTGCAGGAAGCGAGCATTTATTTTTTCCAGGAGGGCGCTCTGTTTATCGATATCAGGCTGGATACCGGTACGATGCGGTTTTCGAGGAGGGGCGATCGCGCTCTTTAAAGCAGCTAAGCTTGAACGCGGCGGCAAAGGCATCGGCAGAGCCTGCTGAAAGCTCGTATCTCTGTCTAAATTTCTCGTTTTGTCCGAGCTATTGATCAAGGTTCAGCCGGAGGATTTTCTAGTAAATTAGCATCCCTGAAGGACAGCGGTACTCAACGGACTGCTAAATGGGGGTAAACGTTTCAGAATCAAATAGTTCGCTAAGTGTCACAACTTTATAGCCCCGCTGATGGAGATCAGCGAGAATCAACGACAGGGCTTTAGCGGTTTGCTGGCAGCGCTGCAGTGAGCCACCGTGCAGTACTAAAATTGACCCTGGAAAGATTTGCTGTCTTACATACCAGGCCGTAAATACAGCATCGTTGGTGGGCTTAAACGTGTCTACCGGCAGCATAGAGGCGAGCGCAAACCGGGGTACATAGCCCGGCATCTGCTGTAGAACGCGCAGCATAGCCTTGTTGTATAGCCCTCGCCCTGGGCGATACCACCGCAACGACTGATGATACTGTCTGGCAATGCGCTCGTGAGCGGCGTTTAACTGCGCAGCAAAGACTTCTGGGTGCAACAGCGCGGTTGTCTCGTCCGCCGTTCCATGGTTGCCGATCTCGTGCCCTTCCTCAACGATACGGTCGAGGAGCTTAGTGTGATCGCTCAGGTGACTGCTGATAATGAAGAAGGTGGCGTGTGCGCGATCGCTCAAATCTACGTTTTGGTTGTGGGTTGCGATCGCCTCCAAAACCAGCTGAGATGAAGCATCATCCGCCTCGCCCGGCGTCGGCATGTCATCGATGGTCAGCGCGACGACTTTTTGAGAGGTGGCCTTGTAGAACACTGCCTCTGGAAACAAGCGGGCAATCTGAATCACAAGCTGTTGTCGAGGCGTCGGCATAGATCTTCCTTAAACACCTGATAGCAAGATACCTTTTCCAATCCCAGTATTCCAGGTTGGGGGGTCGGCGACAGGGGGCAAAGACCATGCGAGCCGATGTCTAAAGCACTCGTGAGTTCTTTACACGTGTCAGAGAATCATTTCCTAACCTCTTTGAAAATAATCACAAATCCTTCCTGCGTAAAGTGTTTGTCGTGAGTCAATACCGATTGGATATTCATCTGCCTCATTACGACCATAGAAATGCAGTCAGTTATACTGTAAGCTTTGTCCGCCCTTTGCTCGTAGAGCGAAAACCCTAGTCGCCGAAGTTCTGGTGTATAGACAACAATACTCATACTCTGTTCTCGAACGATGCGAGTATGAAGCGCTAATGCTTTCTGTCGCATTAGCGTGCCTCTGGTTGAAGCATAGTTGAGAACTTCATCCAAAATGCCGTCTGTTGTAATGAGCGGAACGTCGGAATGTTGGTGAGCATAATGGAGCGCCGCTTGATGCCAGTCATCTCTCGGGTTCAAGAGTGCTATCCAATAAAAAGTATCTGCAAAAACCGGCTTCACGCCTGAGGTCATCCTTTCTTGGGAGTGTCATAGATGTAGTGGTCGTGTTCAGCAGCGCTATCTGTTGGCAGGGTACTGAGTACCTGAGGCGGAATGTCAGCGACCAGTTCTTCTATGAATGCAGAAAAAGGCTGTTCCTGCTCCTGTTGACGATAATATCTGATCTTTGCTAATAGCAATAGATCGAGCAGCTCTTCAACGATAGACTCAGGAACTTGTTCGATTTCCTGAATTAATAGTTCCTTAGGCGTCATGATTAGGGTTCTAAGAGAGAGGAGCTTACGGCATCTTTATTCACGATACCGACGATGATGCTTAGCCGGGGAAATCCCGCGTTTCAGTCCCGATAATCAGGGTTTAAAGCTACCGCGTGCGTGCGGAGATTTGTCGGTCTTTGCATCCAGATGTTTCAGTCCCGATAGTCGGGATTTGGAGTTAGCGCGTCGTACCAGCTATCGGGGTAGTCCTCATTGTAGCAACGTTTCAGTCCCGATAGTCGGGATTTGGAGTTAGCGCGTAGTCAGCGGCCCAACTTCAGTAGAGAGCGCAGCAGTTTCAGTCCCGATAGTCGGGATTTGGGGTTAGCGCGAAGGCAATAGAGCGCCTTTATGAGTCTGGCGTGATGTTTCAGTCCCGATAGTCGGGATTTGGGGTTAGCGCGTCCGAAGGCTAGAGCCTCTGAGGGGCGGTAGTTTCGGAGCAGGTTTTAGCAGAGGTGGTCAAATCGTGGGAAATGGCCGACGAATTGCCGAGTGGTCTCTCCAGGGAAAGCTGTGAAAGTATTGAAATGTCAAGGTTCTGTCGCTTTGGCGAACCCCCCCAGGGAACTTGCCCTCGCTTTACTTTGCCAGAAAAACTAGAAAATCGCTAGCTCATACATGTTTTGTTGCGAATTCTGTAGCGCTCCCCCAACGCTTTCTCCCAACCCAAAGCCGACTAAGCACCTACCTCGCTCAAAACCCGATTCAATTTTCCACTCTTATACCCTTCCAAATCCAACGTCACGTAGATAAACCCAATACCTCGAAAAGCCTCTACTAGCTCAGGCAAATTCACTTTTGCCACAAAGCTCTGAATCTCCTCAGGCATCAGCTCAATCCGCGCTGTTTCGCCATCGGAGCGCACTCGCAAGTTTCGGTAACCCAAGTCTCGCATGTAGCGCTCTGCTCGCCCAACTCGGTGTAGCTTTTCAGTGGTAATCAGCTCGCCATAGGGAAAGCGTGAACTCAGGCAGGGTTGAGAAGGCTTGTCCCACCAGGGTAAGCCTAGCTGCTTAGAGAGTTCGCGCACTTCTAGCTTGGTGATGCCGACTTCGGCGAGGGGCGATCGCACCCCTCTCTCTTTGGCCGCCGCAATCCCAGGCCGATAATCCTGCAAGTCATCTGCATTTAGCCCATCGACGACGTATGGATAGCCCAATTTATCTGCCAGCGGCCGCAGCGTATCGTGCAGCTCGCTCTTGCAAAAGTAGCAGCGGTTCACCGGGTTAGAAGTGTACTGCTCATTCTCCATCTCATAGGTCTCCACCACCTGATGAGCAATCCCCATCTCTGCGGCTTGGGCCTTGGCATCGGCAAAGTCTTCTGGCATCAGCGAGGGTGAATTTGCAGTGACAGCGAGCGAGCGATCGCCCAACACATCGTGAGCCACCTTTGCTACCAGCGTACTGTCAATGCCGCCTGAGTAGGCCACCAGGGCGCGATCCATTTCGTGAAAGATAGCTTTTAGCTGAGAGAGTTTGTCAGACATGTAGGAAGAAAAAGCACTGCATGAGTATCAGTGTAACGCTAGCGTTTGTGACGTTGCTGTGACTGAGCGATCGTCTTTTGGATATTGAGAGCGTTTGGGGAGGGAGAGAGGGGGAAAGGGCGAGTTCGTGAGGTTAAAACTGGCGTCGCTCGAATACGGTTACGGTTACGGTTAGCAGGAGTGCTGTGTAGATCAGGCCGTACAGGGCGTTTTCGAGTAGGCCGCCGCCGCTGGGGGGAGCGACGAAGCCGTTGGCAATCTCGTTTTTGAGGTTCAGCCGCTCCAGGTCGGGCAGGACTAAGAACAATCCTTCGGCAATTCGCCGGAAGCTTTCACTTTCGGCAATTCTATCTAGCTCTAAAATGTTGCGAGTCTCGTGGCCGACGGCAAAAATCGCTAGCGTCATTAGCGTTGCGAGGACTGTGCTAGTCACGACGCCAAACATCAGCGCCGCTGCCGTCAGCAGTACCATTTCTAGGAACATAAAGAACACTGCCAGCAGCAGCAACCCAAACTGGAAGGGGACGCCGCTCAGGGTCAGCAAAATTAACATCAGCGCCGTCAGCGCCGAAATTAACATTGCCATCACCAGGCTCAGGCCCAAGTGCTTGCCAAGTATAAACTCCAGCCGACTGACCGGTTTTGATATCAGCACCAGCACCGTCTTTTTTTCAATCTCTTTGTTGATCAGCCCGGTGCCAATAAAAACCACGACGAACAGTGAGAGCAGATTGATCGCGGCTAGGCCGGTGTCAATGATCAGCTTGTCTTCGGTGCCGGCGGCAACTTCCGGCAGCATGGTAATGGCGAGTACCATGACGATGCCGAATACGCCGACGACATAGAGAATGCGATCGCGCACCACTTCCAAAAACACGTTGCGGGCAATCGTCCAAATTCGATCAAACGCCAAACCAAAATTCATCGCTCATATCCTATAAAAAGTCGATAGATAAAAAATTGATAGACACTCACTGTTCTTTAAATGCCCACCTTCTAAGTGTCCGCTTTCACCCATTCCACCTCTGGCGGATCTTCTGGGCAGGTTACGGCCGTCGCCTGAGACGTAGCCTGTGGCCGATCTTCAGCGGCTGCTCCAGACGATGGACGAGCAGGCTGCCCAGGGACTGAGCGGGCTCTTGCTACAGGCATAATTTTGCAGGTTTTCTCTAGATAGAAGCCTTCCCCATCGGCGACCGGCCCTAGCCAATTGGCACGTAGGGTGAGTGCGTAGCCATCGCCTAAGCGTCTGGGCTCTGGCACCGCTAGCCGCCAAAATATCTTTTCATCTGGGGCATCGAGCGTCGCTAGCATTCGCTGCGAAATCCCTTCCAAACGGTTTTGCCGGGTGTATAGCCAGCGCTCAGTCTGATACCAGGGCTGATCGTCTAGCTCGCCTTTAATAGCATCTGCCATACCCTCCAGCAGCAGCCCGCCCTGTGACTGCCGCTGGCGCTCTGACCCTGAGAAATCAGACACAAACGCGCTGTTACCCAATGCGTTGACGAGCAGACTTGGGTAGTTCGTTACCCAGTCCTGTACTCGGAAGTGAAACAAAATCCAGCTGGTCAGCAGCAGATTGATTAAAGTGGTCATGATCAGTCGCTGCTGCTCGCGGCTGTTGGGTAAGTGAAACTGCAGATCCCATTCGACAAAATCAGGCAGCGCCATGATCACAACCCCGACCATTGGCCAGCTAGAGATCGCCCAGCGCAGACGGTCATCGTCCATCCAGGGCCTGAATAGGAAAAAGCACAGCACTGCGCCTGTAATCCAAGGACTGATTGAAAAGCCACCGACCCTGACCGGATTTTTGTGGAGCGCCCACCAAATCGCTGAAGTTAGAAAAATCCAGCTCAGGTTGCTGAGTAGGCGGACGGCAAAAATGCTTCCTTCTTCGGTCGACTCCAGGGCTGCGGCCATGAGAATCGAGAATAGGCTCAGGAAGAGCAGCGTCTGCCAAGAAAAGTAATGCTTCGGCAAGAACAGCTCTCTGGCCTGCCTAGAGATATCTCGAAATCCTTCTTGCACTAAGCCCATCCTCCGGCCGCTGCCCGCAGCAATAACAGCAGCAAAATCACGCTGAAGCTCGCTGCGTTGGCCTGAATGACCGTATCGGTAAAGTCGGAGAGCTCCTGCTGTGATTCGGTGCGCCCTTGCCTGGCCCGCAAATAACGCTGCTCACGGGAAGACTGAAGGGACTTTTGAGGTATCTTCCAGGCGTCGTCAGCGCGCATCACCAGCTCTAGACCCTTCGCCTTGATAAAAAATGTCGCAAAAAAAGCGATCAGGCCAAGCACAAAAATCGTACCGCCGATGCGTGCATTCCAGCCGTTTAGCAGCAGCTGGTCAAACAAGACGTAGCTGATAATCTGAGCCTGAATGTCGGGCGGAGAGAGCGGCTCTACAATCAAAAAAGCAAACCAGCCAACCACCACCGAGGCGAGGTTGATCAAGGTGGCATACTGCACGCTAGTCGCAAAGCCCAACCGTAGCCGCTGCCTTAGAATACCGGCTTCGATCGCAATCGCCACCATTAAGAACAAGATCTGAAAGGCGATCGCCTTCAGCGGCAATATCGGTTCGTACTCCATAGCAGCGATCAATCAACTTTTGGGTATATGGCATAGGGTATCTCCTTGCGAGCAGTTTGGGCTAGGCAGATACGCGGAAAACCCAGCCCCTGTACAACAGACAGCAGACTAGCCATAGACAAGCATTAGAAATGAAAATCCTATCCCTGTAACAATACGAGGCCCATACCCTATCGATCCAGTCATTGATACTTCGACCCCCTAAACTGCCTGCCGCATCTGGTTTCGCTAAAGGTGCGAGCGACAAGTCCAATCAAAGAAGGTCGTTCGCTTATGATGAAGATCGCATTCAGCATTGGCACTCAGCTCAGTAGTGCCAATGCTGTCCGCTAGCCTTTTACCGCTCCTCTTTCCTTTGAACCATGCCTAAAGCTATCGGCATCCGCACCGCGCAGAATACTTCCGAACGCCTCACCGGTCAAATTCATGTTTATGACGGTGAGGGTAAAGGCAAGTCGCAGGTGGCACTAGGGGTGGTGCTGCGCTCGATTGGCCTCGGCATCCATCAGTTTATGGATAGTCGGGTGCTGCTGCTACGATTTCTCAAGGGGCCGGGGCGTACCTATGATGAAGACGCCGCTATCGAGGCGTTGCAGCGGGGTTTTCCGCACCTGATAGACCAGGTGCGCACCGGGCGAGCGGAATTTTTTGGACCGGAAGAGATCACTAAGTTTGACCGGCAGGAGGCGCAGCGAGGCTGGGATGTAGCCAAAGGGGCGATCGCCTCAGGGCTCTATTCGGTGGTAGTGCTCGATGAAATCAATCCGGTGCTCGATCTAAACCTGCTGGCGATTGAGAACGTGGTGAAATCGCTAAAGCAAAAGCCTGACCATCTGGAAATTATCGCCACTGGCCGAGGCGCCCCGCCGCAGCTGATTGAAATTGCCGATCTGCACTCGGAGATGAAGCCACAGATTCATCAGACGGCAGCTGATATGGGCATTGAAGGAATTGAGATCTATACCGGTGACGGCAAAGGCAAGTCTACTAGCGCCTTGGGCAAGGCGCTGCAGGCAATTGGTCGGGGCATTAGCCAGGATAAATCCCACCGGGTGATGATTGTGCAGTGGCTCAAGGGGGGGCAAGGCTATACCGAGGATGCGGCGATCGCAGCCCTGCGCAAAAGCTACCCGCACCTGGTAGATCACCAGCGCTGCGGTCGGGATGCGATTGTCTGGCGCGGTCAGCAGCAGCCGATTGACTATGTTGAAGCCGAGCGCGGCTGGGAGATTGCGAGTACGGCGATCGCCTCTGGCCTGTATAAAACAATCATTCTCGACGAGCTCAATCCCACAGTCGACCTCGAACTGCTGCCCGAAGCGCCAATAGTTCAAACCCTGCTGCGCAAACCCAAAGACACCGAAGTGATCATCACCGGTCGCTGTAAAAATCAGCCTGCCTACTTCCAGCTTGCCAGCGCCCATTCAGAGGTTTTTTGTCACAAGCACTATGCCGAGCGGGGCGTAGAGCTAAAGCGCGGGGTTGATTTTTAGCCGGTTAGGCGGGCCGCAAAACTTCTGTCCCCGGCAGCTTCCCAAAAATCTGCTGAGAATAGTGCCAGAGCGCTTCGTTTTGAAAGAGCTGACGAAAAGCCGGATTCTCCGCAAATACTCGCCAGCGATTGTCGACATCCATAGCGCCAGCCTGGCCGCTGAAGCGCGTGCCGTCGAAAGAGCTGCCGCCCCCAATCGCAGAAACTTGAGTATGTCCTGCATCTGAGAAGGGCAGCGCGAGCTGACCTGCGAGCTGACGGCGATAGGTCTCGCTGCTAACCCAAGCGTTGTAGCTAACGCAGACTAGATTGCGCGACAAGCGGTGACTTTCGCCGATAAATTCGCGCGCGTATTCCAACCACATCTCCACCATAGAAAGGTTCTTGGCTTTAGTCGCGACAAAGTTCTGCTTCAGGCGACTGGCAAATAGGTTGAAAGGGTCGCGCAGAATGAGGACATCAAAGCACTGGGCGCTTTTCCCTAAATAGAGCTCGCGATTGCGCTCAAAACGAGGCTGAGTAATTTGCTTTAAGCGCCAGTCTTCATAGCTATAGAGAAGACAGTCGCGCTCGATCAGGTCGCCATTCGCCTGCTGGCGGTATACCGCTGACATTTTGTGATGTTTTGGGTGGTAGCGGAGCAGGTTGTCTGCTTTATGGCGGTAAGGGTTTTTTCCGGCTGCTACGTTGTTGAGATGGCAAAACTCGCCCGGCTGCTGCTGCGCTATCCATCTGACCAGGGCATGGTTTCCGGTGCGGCGCATGCCCACGACACGGATCTCTTTCTGATTGACAATGGTCTGTGCCTTTGACTTTTGGTCGAGTCGCCGTCCCCAGTCCTGTAGCGGATAGATGCAGGCTTCAGTGGTGGTATAAGCGAGCCGATTAAGTTGAGTAGGAATACGGGTGCCCATACGGCTATCGTGGTGTAACTTTATACTCCCAGCGTAGAGAAATAGGGCCAGTAAAGCTAGTCATTACGCTATTTTCATCGTAGCTAAACATTCTTAACTGCCTACAGCTTCGCTCTACGCAAAAAAGAGACGACGGCTTCGCTCACTTTTTCAGCCCAGTCTTCTTGGGCGTAGTGACCGGTCTCGGCGAGTTTGGTGACTTCGCCGTCTGCCAGTTTTTGGGCAAAGCTGTCAGCCAGGCTTTCTGGCAGCCATTTATCGGCGGTTCCCCAGGCAATCAGCGTCGGCACCTGCCAGTTTTTAAAGCCCTGATCAATTTCAGCCATGACGCGCTTGAGCTGAAGCTGTTTGACGGTTGCCAGAAGCGATCGGCCCACATCCGAACTCTTTAAGAAGGGACGGCGATAGACTTCCAGGTCTTCGTCGCTGACTGTATAGGGGCCACCGCCTTCTAGCGTTCGATCTACAAGAATCGGATCTTGTGTCAGCATATCGCCGACCAGTGGAATGCCGAGCTGAGAGATTTTGAACGGCAGTTTCGCGCCGGCGGTTAGCGGCGTGTTTAGAATAATCAGGCGCTCAATTTTGCCGGGATGCTGCGCCGCATACAGAAGGCCCACTGAGCCAAGAAAGCCCTGCACGACCAGCGAAAATCGCTCAATTTCCAGCGCTGCCAGCCACTGATCGAGACCCCGCACGAAAGCTTCTGGCGTATAGTCAAATTCGCGTTTGTCGGGCTTGGCCGAATAGCCATGGCCAATCCAATCAGGCGCAACCGCCCGGAAGCCAACCTCTGCTAGCGGCCCCATTACCCCGCGCCAGCTATAGCTCTGGGAGACCAAGCCATGCAGCAGCACAACCGGTGGCTTGTCAGTGTTGTTCATCGGCAGCGCCTCTCGATAAAACCACCGCAGCCCACCTGCCTCGCACTCGCGATCTACAATCTCTACAGTGCCAATTTTCACCCAGTCATCTCCTCAACGTCTCTTCGAGCTTACTCCTCTATCGATCCCCAAATCATTCCCCGCTTAAAATGAGGACACGGCCTAGACGTTCCTTGCTGGTCAGAGCGGTTGCTAGTCAGAGCGATGCCGGTCAGCAACCGCTCTGACCCCCCGAAAATCCCAGCGAAAATGCTAGTGTAATCAAGCTGACATCTCCGCATACCATGAGCGTTAATCCCTCTAACGACCCTGCTATCACTCGCCTGCAAGCCATCCGCCCTGAGCTGCTGCGGCTGCACAAAGCCCTGCTCGACTCGGAGCGCAGAGTCTACGAACAAACCCACGGCCCAATTGCCAACAGCGGCGAATTTTTCCGCCTGGTGATCGACGATGAAGCCTTCAGCTGGCTACGACCGATTTCCCAATTCATCGTGCAAATAGATGAACTGCTCGACCTGCGAAAGAAAGACACCATCGAACCCGAAAGCGCCTCTATTTTGCTCGAAAAGGCCCGGCTGATGCTCAAGCCTAATAAGGATTCGCTAACCCCGCTGGGAGAGCATTATTTTCAGGCGATTCAGCGCGACCCTAATATTGCGCTGATGCATGCGGATATTGCTGACCAGCTGAGGCGGAAGAATAGTCCGGCTTAAGGGGGCGTTAGCGGTTGGGAATGGGGGATGGGGGTGCGTTTAGATTTTGTAACTTTTTGATTGCCTTTGTAGGCGCAACTTTAAAGTAAGAGAAGCAATCGTCTTCTTGGGAGATTTGTTTTTTGATGGATCAAGTCCTTCAGTTCGTTTTTGTCCTGATCGCTAAGGGTATCGTTGAGATCCGACCGCTGCTTCCGATCATTTGCATTGTGCTGGCCTGGGGATTTACAGCCATGCTGCTGTGGAACTTAGTGGTGACCGTTCGACGTAGCGCTGCAGGTATTCGTAAGCTGCACAGTATTCCTTGTGCTGGCTGTCAATATTCGACCTGTGACTATCGGCTAAAATGTTCGGTACATCCTATTGAAGCTTTTTCAGAACAGGCGATTAGCTGCCAAGATTTTGAGCCGGTGGAAGCGAGCTTTCACGCCAGTCCCAGCTATCTCCGGTGATTTTCCCAGTGAATCTTCTGAAAGCGTAGCTCCGAAAGCGACGCGCTGATTTCGGTAAAGCCGCGATAGCGATTGGCCTCACGCCGCTTTTATAGTACAAGGTAGAATATTTATCCAAACATGAAGTCAGATCGGTCGGTAGAAGCCTATAACAGTTAAGTGCTGTTGGCTGGCGTACTGCCCGGCGCCGATAGGCGATGACCGATTTCATCCGCTTAGGACGAAAATAATCTTAATGTTCTCAATTTTCATCCTGACTCACAATGAAGAGCTGGATATTGCTGCCTGTATAGAGTCTGCTGCGCTGTGTGACGATGTGATTGTGGTCGATTCTTTTAGTAGCGATCGCACCCTAGACATCGCCACTGACTTGGCCGCGCGGTATCCTCAGCTCCGCATCGTTCAGCACGCCTTTGAGAGTCACGGCCAGCAGCGCACCTGGATGCTGCGCAATGTTGCTAGCAAACATGCTTGGGCCTACATTCTAGAAGCTGACGAACGCATGACCCCGGCGCTGTTTGCCGAATGCAGCGAGGCGATCGCCACAGGCAATCATGCTGGCTACTACGCCGCCGAACGGGTGATGTTCATGCACCAGTGGATCAAGCACAGCACTCAGTACCCCCGCTACCAGCTCAGATTACTCGACAAGCAGCGCGTCTGGTTCAATGACTATGGCCACACCGAGCGAGAAGTGATCGAGGGCTCGCATGGCTTTTTAAAAGAAACTTACCCGCACTACACCTGCGGCAAAGGCTTCAGCCGCTGGATAGAAAAACACAACCGCTACTCTACCGATGAAGCCCGTGAGACGGTCAGGCAGCTCTCTGGCGGGCGCGTCGCTTGGCGAGCCCTGCTGGGCGGAAAGTCGGAGGTGGAACGGCGACGGGCGCTTAAAGATCTGTCTCTACGAGTGCCTTTTCGCCCGCTGGTTCGCTTTGTCTATATGTATTTTTTCTTAGGCGGCATTCTCGACGGTCGGGCTGGCTTTACCTGGTGCGTACTGCAAGCTTTTTATGAGTATCTGATTCTGCTCAAGGTTTGGGAAATTCATCAAATGCCGTCAGCGCCGACTGGCGCTATGCCGGTGATAGCAGCGCCTGCCGTCGTCGATGTCGCTCCAGAGCAACCCAAAGAACAGGTCGGCGCATAGGCCCTACACCTTGCTTGGGTGCTACACTCTGCTTTCTAAAGACTTCAGATACTCTGTATTGACTCCAGATTCGCGGGTGAGCGCAATCTTGCCGGTGCGAGCAATTTCTTGAATGCCAAAGCGGTGCAGTACCTGCTCGATGGCCACCATTTTGCCAGGGTCGCCAACCACTTCCAGGGTGAGCGAGTCTTCTGAAACATCGACCACTCGCGCTCTGAAAATTTGGGCGAGCCCGACCACTTCTGAACGGTTCGTCCCGTCGGCGTTCACCTTCAGCAGCATCAGCTCGCGCTCAACGCTTGGTGTTTCTGTGATGTCTTGCACCTTCAGCACATTGATTAGCTTATAGAGCTGTTTAGCAAGTTGCTCAATCACCCGATCATCGCCGGGCACCACCATCGTAATCCGCGAGATGCCCGGCTGCTCGGCAGGTCCTCCGG
>JBARVU010000526.1:0-9048 GCA_049646425.1 Phormidesmis sp.
GGTTTGGGTTGAGCGATTGCACCATCTCTACCTTCTCCGGACTACACACCGCCGTGACCTCAGCGCCAAACCCCTTCGCCAACTGCACCGCAAACGAGCCCACGCCACCAGAGGCCCCATTGATCAAAACCCTTTGCCCCGGCTGAATTTGCCCGCAATCGCGCAGAGCCTGCAAGGCAGTAACTGCTGCGGTGGGAACGGCGGCGGCTTGCTCGAAGGCGATCGCCCCAGGCTTTAGCACCAGCGCCTCTGCGAGCACACAGACATATTCAGCAAAAGCCCCAAAGCCACACTCAGAGAGATCTCCAAAAACTTCATCACCGGGCTGAAGCTGGGTGACGTTTTGGCCTACCGCCTCAACTCGCCCTGCCATATCAAACCCGAGGGTTTTGATTTTCGGCTTCAGCAATCCACCAAACATCAGGCGAATAAAAAACGGATCGCCTCTCATCAGATGCCAGTCACCCGAATTGACAGACGCCGCCACAACCCTCACCAGTACAGCATCATCTCGAACCACGGGTCGGTCTACCTCCGTTAATTTCAATACGTCTGGGGAGCCGTATTGATCCTGCGCGATCGCTTTCATCAAAATAACCCTCTTAGCACGAACTTACAGTGTAAGCCTATAATAAACTTACAGCGTAAGTAAGAATAAGCTATGCACAACAAAACTTTGCAATTGATTTTTAAGACAGTATCTTCCCCACTTCGGTCATATGATAAGTGACGCGCATCATCTATTTATTCTCTTTTGGATCATTTGTAAATTTAGCCTGTAGCCTTAGCAATATACTTTCAGCCATTCGTTGAAAGCAGTCCATATTAAGCGAGGCAATCACTGTGAACAACCAGTTGCAAAACCTAAGGATCAAGAGTTTAATAAGACTTTCAATCTGAAAGGGGCAAACGTTGCTTTTTGGTTGAAGAATCATGGCCTCATCTTACGAACGCCTACTACTTTGACTTACGGCGCAAGCTTGGCATACACTGTAAGTCTGTCATAATAGTCAACGAACCGACCTTCTAAAACTGGGGCGGGTCTATCTGTGACGAACCGATAGCAAAAAGACCAGGATGGCTAGGACGAAAAAATCAGACACAAAATCCCGAGTCCCTTTGAGTAGGGAGCGGGTATTGCGGACTGCTATTCGTCTGGCTGATGAGGGCGGTATTGAGGTGCTCTCGATGCGCAAGCTCGCTCAGGCGCTCGGTGTCAAAGCGATGTCGCTATACAACCATGTGGCCAATAAAGACGACATCTTAGATGGCATCGTCGATATCGTTGTCAGCGAGATCGAGGTGCCTGACCTCACTACTCATTGGAAAACAGCCATGCGCCAGCGGGCAACCTCAGCGCACTCGGTGCTGTTGCGTCACCCCTGGGCGACGATGCCGCTGGTCTCTCGGATCAATGTTGGCCCAGCGATGTTGCGCTATGTAGACGCCACACTTGGATGCTTCATCGAAGCCGGTTTTTCAGCGGAGATGGCAGATCACGCCTGGAACGTGATCGATAGCCACATCTACGGATTTACGCTTCAGGAGCTGAACTTCCCCATAGCGGCGACAGAATATTCAGCAACAGCAGCAGACTACCTACCAATGATTCCGGCTGACAAGTACCCCTACATGAACCGACTCACCCATTACGTTATAGAGGGTTCCTACGACGGTCTTCACGAGTTTGAATTCGGTCTAGAACTGATCCTTGACGGACTCGACAGGCTGCGAGAGACTCATTAGGAAAACTCTTTCAAGGGAAAAATATAATCACCTCTTAAGCGACAAACAACCTATTGCTTAAATCCATTCTTCGCATGGTTGGCTGCTCATTCTGATAGGGCAGGACAAAATTTATGAAAGCGATCGCTGCTGACTTCATCCGAGCAAATATCAAAACTGAAGCGACTTTCGATTTGCCACAGACAAAGCTACTCGTCGAGCGCTGCTATGAACTCATCTACAGCGTCAAACTGATCGTGATAAGTGATCAAACGGCAAAACAGGTCAAGCGGAAGACCGGGCAGCAGCGTACTTTGCTGTGCCTAAGCCGTATCGCCTAGCTGGAGGGCGTAGAGTTTGGCATAGACGCCGCCTTTGTCGATGAGCTGCCGGTGGGTGCCGCTTTCGACAATGTGGCCCTGCTGAATGACCAAGACCTGATCAGCTTGGGTGACGGTGCTGAGGCGGTGGGCGATGACAAAGCTGGTGCGGTTCTTTAGGAGAGTAGCGATCGCATCCTGCACCAGCCCTTCTGTCTGCGTATCAATGCTGCTGGTGGCCTCATCCAAAATCAAAATACGCGGGTCGATCAGCACCGCTCGGGCAATGCTCATGAGCTGCCGCTGTCCCTGGCTCAACGACGCCCCCTGCCCGCCTAAAACGGTTGCGTATCCTTGAGGCAGCGTGGTGATAAATTCGTGCACATTGGCAACTTGAGCCGCTGCCTCAATTTCTGATTGAGAAGCGGTTGGATGGCCGAAGGCAATGTTTTCAGCAACGGTTCCGCTAAAGAGAATGTTGTCTTGTAGAACAAAGCCAATTTGCCTGCGAAGGCTGGCCTGAGTCACCTTGCGAACGTCTATGCCGTCTATTCTGACGGCGCCCTGGTTAACGTCATAGAACCGCATGATGAGATTAATAATCGTGCTTTTGCCCGCTCCGGTCGGGCCGACTAAAGCAATCATCTGACCGGGTTGGGCGCAGAGATCTACCCGGTCTAGAATGGTTTGCCCAGGTGCGTAGCCAAAGGTGACCTGGTCGAAGGCGACCTGTCCTTCAATCGGCGGCATTTCAGTCGCGTCGGGCGCGTCTTTGAGCAGTTCGGGTTCGTCGAGCAGGACAAAGATACGTTCTAGACCGGCGATCGCACTCTGTGCCTGCGTATAAAACTGACTGAGAATTTGAATCGGCCTGAAAAATTGCTGCACATAGAGTAAAAACGCCGTGACCGTCCCGACTGTTGCCGCCCCCGTAACTGCCAAATAGCCGCCATAGGCCAACACACCGGCTGTCGCTAACGTATTGAGAAAATCAATCGAAGGTAGAAAGGCAGCTGTCACTGCGACGGCTTGCACATTAGCATCCCGGTTCGCCGCGTTCAGGGCTTCAAAGGTGTTGATGTTGTATTCTACTCGGTTGAATGCCTGCGCCTCTTTAACGCTGCTGACATCTTCTTCGATCCGAGCCGAGAGATCGCCGATGGTTTCGCGGGTGACTCTAAATCGGGCTCTGGCCCAACGGGAGAAAAAGCTTGTCGTCAGAATCATAACCGGCACAACTAGATTGCTCAGCAGGCCCAGCCGAAAGTTAATCAGCAGCATGGCAATGATGATGCCAACCAGGCTGAACGTATTGCCTAAGATCTGCGGGATGCTCTGGCCAAAAGCCTGATTGATCACGCTGACATCGTTCAGTAAGCGGCTCATCAAATCCCCGGCTTCGCTTTTGTCAAAGAAGCCGATGGAGAGACTTTGCACTTTGACAAAAATGTCTTGTCGGAGCTGAGCGAGTACCTTTTGAACAATCGCCCCAACGCGAAAGATCTGAGTGCGAATTGCAACAGTGCCGATTAGATAAATGATAGCTAACCCAGCAACCATCCCCATCAGGCTAGAAAGATTGCCGGGGCGAATGAGATTGTCGATTGACCAGCCGATTAGAAAGGGGCCGACGGCCTGAGTAGACGCGCCGATGATGACCGCACCAATGGCTACAGGGAGCTCTTTCCTGTAGGGCTTGAGATAGGCTAAAAAGCGACGGAAGGTGGGGAGCTGTTGGGAGGCTTTTTGTTCGGGGGCGACAGGAGCGGAGGTCATGAGATAGGGAATGGGGAATGGGGGAATAGGGTGAGTTTGGTGGGTTGGACCAGTGAAACCTGACTATCTAGAGAGAGGGACGGTGGCGGGTTGTTTCATTTGCGATTCGAGGATGGCGCCGTAGAGTGAGCTGGTGCGCATGAGCTGTTTGTGGGTGCCTTGAGCGACGAGTTCGCCTTTGTCGATCAGTAGAATGCGGTCGGCGGTTTGGATGGTGCTGATGCGTTGGGCAATGACGAAAGCGCTACAGGTGCGATCGCGCATTAGCTTATCGAGGTCGGTCTGGATTTGGGCGGCGGTTTCAGCGTCTACGGCGGAGGTGCTGTCGTCGAGAATGAGAATGTGATAGGGAGTGAGGAGGGTGCGGGCGATCGCAATGCGCTGCTTCTGGCCGCCAGAGAGACCGCCGCCTCGCTCCCCAACTACAGTGTCATAGCTCTCTGGCAGGCTCTCGACAAAGTCGTGAATATGGGCTGTTTTAGCCGCTTCAATCACTTCTGTCATCGAGGCGGTGGGCTTGGCGTAGGCGATGTTGTCGCGGAGAGTGCCGGCAAATAGAGTTGTTTCTTGAAAGACGATGCCGATGTGCGATCGCAAACTCTCCAGCTCAAAATCGCGCACATCTCGTCCGTCGATTCGCACGGCGCCCTGCGTCACGTCGTAAAACCGCTGTAACAGGTTGATGACCGTGCTTTTGCCTGAACCCGTCATCCCCAATATCGCAATCAGCTCGTTGGGTCTCGTTTCAAAAGAAACGCCCTTCAAGACAGGGGTAACTGCCCCTGGATAGCGAAACCACACGTCCTCAAAGGTGATGCGCCCGCCACAGCTATCAAAAGGAACCGCGTCAGGACGATTTTGAATTTCAATCGGCGCGTCGATAATCTCATACACCCGCTCGGCAGAGGCCGCCGCCTGAGCGATCACCGGTGCGGCAAAGCCAATCAGCAAGACGGGCTGTAAAATAAACAGCAGATAGGCATTGAAGGCAACCAGCTCGCCCACGGTAAAGGTGCCGTTGATCACCTGGGCACCGCCATAGCCCACCACCGCTAAGGTAATCAGATTGCTCAGCAAAAAGATAAAGGGGAACGTATTGCGAATAGCGCTCAGCGTTTTGAGATAAACTGCGATCAAACTGTTGTTCATCTGCGTATAGCGACTCATTTCTACCGGCTCGCGCGCAAATGCCTTGACGACGCGCACGCCCAACAGATTTTCTCTGAGCACTTCGTTCAAATCGCCTAGCCGCTCCTGAACCTGGCCAAACAAAAGCTGATTTCGGCTGAAGAATCGAAACAACAGTGCCCCTGCCAGCGGCACGACGGCCAGAGTAACGAGTGCCAGCCGCCAGTTCATGATCAGTAGAATGACCGCAATGGTCAATAGCGTCAGAATTGAGCTGATCACCTGAATCAGACTGGTGCCGACAAAGGCGCGAACTTGTTCGATGTCGCTGGTGATGCGAGTGAGCAGCTGAGAGGTTTGTACCCGGTCATGATAGCTGAAGCTAAGGGTTTCTATTCGGCGAAAGACCTGACCGCGCAGATCGTAAGCCACCCCTTGAGAAACAGCTTCGGCCCAGTAGGTTTGGCCAAAGTTGAAGAGCCCTCGGGCCAGGGCGACACCCACCATCAGCCCGCCGGTAGCCAGCACTACCTGCAAGTTTTGTGGCGCGATGCCTTCATCTATTCCCCGCCGGAAGAGCTGAGGAGTGACTGCGTTCGCCGCCGTCAGCAGCAGTACACTCACCGTCGCGCCCGCTGCCAGCCAGCGATAAGATCGCAGAATGCCAAGTACACGCTTCAAAGGCTCCATAAGCAGGAATTGTTGCTAATAACATCTGCTCAAAGGATACCAAGCGACCGGCAAATCGCTACTCACAAACTTTCTAACGTGGAGAACGCGCGATCGCCGCCTTCATACGACGAATGTCGTAAATTCTAATGACTGCCTGCTATGGCAATGGAGTGGCCACAGCCGCTAGAGTATGACCCCAATCCTCACAATTGTTGGAGCGTTATCTCGTTTTTATCGCATTCAAGTAGAAGAAGGAATGCTGAAAACTGAACTTGGCCAGCAGTACCCAGCCTATCGAGAAAAAAGGTGGGGGGCTCATTCCATTCGTATACTAATGCTGCAGTAGCCTGGAACTTGACAGCAGCAAACGGGTCAAGGCGGATGGTATTACGCAGGATTGCTGACTGCTGCCCGGTTGGCTAGCCTGAGACTCAATTTTCTGCGTTCCCGAGTTCAATTCGACTTAGCCGCTGCTGAGCGATATTGGCCCATTGATTGTTACCCTGCGTAACGTAGGTCTGAATCGCTAGCTGAAGCTGAGCTTTAGCCGCCTCATACTGCTGCAAATCTTCGAGGGCGATGGCCTGAGCGTAGTAGGCGTGACCGAAGCTCGGAGAAAGCTCAATCACTCGCGCAAACTGGTCAACGGCAGAGTCTAATTCGCCTCTGCGGACTAAGGTGACGCCTAGATTATAGCGAGCTTCTAAATAGCTATCGTCTAACGCGATCGCACTTTCAAAAGCCGCCTGCGCAGCGTCGTACTGTTCCTGCCCCTGATAGATGAGACCTGCCTGATAATGGGGCTCAGGGGCAGTGGGGCTGTAGGCGATCGCCCGATCAAAAGCCGCCAAGGCAGCTGTCGAATCACCGCTGCGCTGCTGTAAAAGGCCCGTATTGTAATGCGCTAGCCCCAATTCGGGTTCGAGTTCGAGGGCACGGTTCAAATAGTCCTGGGCCTGCTCTAAATTATTGCCTTCTAAAAGGGCAGCGCCTAAGTTGACGTAGGCCAGCGTAAAGGTCGGATCGGCTTGGGTGGCCTGCCAAAAGGACGTAGCTGCTGCCTGGATCTGGTTGTCCTGTCTGAGCGCCAGTCCCAAATTATAGTGGGCGGCGGCTGATGCTGGGGCGAGTTCTACCGCTTGTTCAAAGGCAGCGATCGCCGCTGGGATATCCCCCTGGCGAATAAAAGTAATGCCTGCTTGCAGAGCCTGGTCGCTGGGCGCATCGGCCTGGGCTAATAGCGGAGCCGCCAGGTCATCTCTTTCCTGAGCCTGAGTAGCATCAGCTGCATGCACAAGCGGGCCGACATGAATGCCCATAGAGGCGAATAGAACCAGACAGGACTGGTAGCGAGTAAGCCGTTTCATGGCAACGATTGTTTTCAAGGCTACAGTTCTAATATAGCCGAGGTGTGAGGCAGATCACACTAACTATGCGGTTGGCATCGCAGGCGTGGCGGTAACGCTGGCTAAGTTATCAGGCGACAGGTTGGGGTTCACTACCTCGCCATCGCGAAACCAAACAACGCGGTTGGTAAGGCGAGCGACTTCGGGTTCGTGGGTGACCATGACCACAGTGATACCACTGCGGTTAAGCACTGAGAAAATGTTGATCACATCCTGAGTGGTTTGCGTGTCCAGTGCGCCGGTCGGTTCGTCGGCCAGGATCAGCAAAGGACGGTTGACGATGGCCCGAGCGATCGCCACCCGCTGCTGCTGCCCGCCCGATAGCTGATTGGGCCGATTGTTTAGCCGGTTGCTCAGACCGACCTGTTCAAGCGCTTCAGCCGCTCGCTCCCGTCTTTCAGCGCCTGAAATGCCCGCATACATCATCGGCTGCTCTACGTTCTCTAGCGCCGTGAGATGGCTGAGCAGGTGAAACTGTTGAAAGACAAAGCCGATTTTGCGATTGCGGATATGGGCAAGTTCGTCTTCGGGCAGCTTGGCCACATCTTGCCCATCGAATAAGTATTCGCCGCTAGTGGGCTGATCCAGGCAGCCGACCATGTTCATCGCCGTAGACTTGCCAGAGCCTGATGGCCCCATGATGGCGCAGTATTCACCCCGGTCGATGGTCATATCGACATCCCAAAGGGCGCGGACTTCGGTGTTGCCGCTGCCGTAGAGCTTGGTGACGTGGTGGAATTGGATTAAGGGAGGCATGAGGGGAGAGGGGGTTAGGCGCTGCGGAGGGCGACGATAGGGTCGAGTTTGGCAGCTTGGCGGGCGGGGACAACGCCGAAGAAGAGGCCAATGCTGCCGGAAACGCCGACGGCGATGACGACCGCAGAGAGGGAGACGCCCGCTTCAAAAGGAGAAAAGGCGGCAATCAGAAAAATGCCGCTGGCACCAAGGGCCGTACCGACAATGCCGCCAATCGCAGAGAGAATAACCGCTTCGATCAGGAACTGGCTGAGGATGTCGCTTTGGGTAGCGCCGATGGCTTTGCGCAGGCCGATTTCCTGAGTGCGCTCACGGACGGAAACCAGCATAATGTTCATGATGCCGATGCCGCCAACGAAGAGGGAGATAGAGGCGATCGCCGCCAGCATCAGCGTCAGCGCCCCAGTAACCGTATTGGCAATATCCAAAAGCGTATCCTGACTTTGAATGTAAAAATCATCGCCGTCAGTGATGCGGTGCCGTAGCCGCAGTAGATTAGTAATCTGGAACTCGGCAGTTTCCATGGCTTCCTGGCTATTAGCCGAAATCGAGATAAAGCCGACGTCAACGCCATAGGGAGAAGTCCGGCCTACAATCCGGCTGGCCAGCGTGGTAATAGGTATCATCACCGAATCATCGTAGTCAAGCCCCAGGTTGGATCCCTTCTTTTCGAGAATGCCAACGATTTCAAAGGTGATGCCTTTGACCCGAATCTGTTTGCCGAGCGGGCTTTCGGTTTCAAATAGGCGTTCGGCCAGGGTCGCACCGATCACGGCAACCAGGCTGTTAGATCGCTGATCGAGGTCATTCAGAAAGCGCCCCTGGGCAACTTCAAAGCTGCGTACGGTCAGAAAGCCTTCGGTCGTGCCGACAATGCTGCTGCTGGCATTGCGGCTACCATAGCTAATAATTCCCTGAGTGGTTTTTTCGGCGGCGACGGCAGCGACAGAGGGGACTTGGGTGGCGATCGCCTCCGCATCTGCCACCACCAGGTTACGAGGAATATCCAGATCTCCCAGCTGGCGAGCCTCCCGGTTGCCCGGCACAATGAACAGCACATTCGGCCCGAGGCTTTGCAGCTGACCGTTGACGTACTTCTGAGCGCCCTCCCCAATCCCAATCATCGCAATCACAGAAGCGTTGCCGATAATGATACCGAGCATCGTCAAACTGCTGCGCAGCTTATTGGCACTCAGCGTTTTGGCGGCCATTTTCAGGCTTTCAGTAAAATCCATTAAGGCATGTTCGAGCAGTAGGTTTATAGC
>JBARVU010000527.1:0-4762 GCA_049646425.1 Phormidesmis sp.
TCGGCAGCAGGCCAGAGAGATTGGCGAGGCTTTTCGGAATCGTGATATTCCGGTTACGCAGGTACTCTCTAGCCAGTGGTGCCGGTGTCTAGAGACCGCCAGGCTGATGGACATTGGCCCGGTAGACCCTTTTCCAGCGCTCAATTCTTTCTTCCGAAACCGCAGCACAGCCAATGCCCAAACGACTCAGGTACGAGAGTATATAGCAGCTAATCAAGACCGTTCGGGGGTGATTGTGATGGTGACTCATCAGGTAAACGTCACGGCGCTGAGCGACGTATTTCCCCAGTCCGGGAGTGCCATCGTCCTACAGCTAGAAGACGGACAACTCAATGTTTTGGGACAGCTCCCAGCGCCCAGCTCTTGACCTTGCCATCAGATTGACCAGCAGTGGTGACATTGCCAGTGATTGTCAGGCGATCGCTCATAAAGCCTCAGCTCCCAAGAGACCGGGGTTGAAAGATCGATCAGGCCAGTGGCAAATTGCCTCAACGCAGATTCGCAGGTGGGATCGAAGTCATAGGCCAGACTCAGATGCAGCCATTCCTTCAACCGCAAAGGGCCGCGACGAGTTGGCGAGTTTGCTTGGGCGGCAAAGTCAACGGCCAGTCGCTTCAACCCGTTGGCCTCTATCTCCAGTCCGTGCCAGTCAGCCCGAAAAGTGAGCTGTGTAATTGAGATAGGCAGCTTGGGGATGCGTTTTCGATAGACAGATAGGATGCTTTCCAGGGTGTCGAGGTAGAGAGCAATCGCCCTCTCTTCATCTCGAAAAAAACCTGTCAGCGTACAGTGCGGCGTATAGGCATGAGCAGCATTCGGGCCACACAGCCGCTGACTTGTCTCAAAATAAGCTGCGATTTGCTGCGCCAGAGGGCCAACGGGGCAAGCGTAGAGAATAAGCTGAGGCATGGTGAGCCAGTACGCTGCTCGCTTTGAACAAGAACGTTCTCAAATAGGAGAATTAATCAGTCCCGGATGATCCTCTGGCCGGGGCCCAGGAGCAGGCCAGTGAAAGCGGCGATCGCTCTCCTTGATCGACATGTCATTAATGCTAGCTTCCCGGCGCTGCATGAGGCCATCGACATCGAACTCCCAGTTTTCGTTACCATAAGCGCGATACCACTGCCCGGAATCATCATGCCACTCATATTGAAAGCGCACGGCGATTCGGTTCTCTCCAAACGCCCATAGTTCCTTGGTGAGTCGATACTCTAATTCCTTGTCCCACTTGCGCTGTAAAAACGCTCTGATAGCCTCTCTTCCTTTGAATATCTCAGCTCGGTTTCGCCAGTGGCTATCTTCGGAGTAAGCCATCGAAACGCGCTGCGGATCTCTGCTATTCCAGGCGTTCTCTGCCATTCGCACTTTTTGAGCAGCCGTTTCGTAAGTAAAAGGAGGCACTAACTTGGGCAGCGACATAAGTGAAACTCCTGAGCGAGAAAGTGTAGCTTCTATTTGTATACAGCTAAAGCCATCGGCCTCTTAGGACAATCTTTTGAAGAGATAGGACTTTTCCACCTAAAGTTTTTGAGGAGCCTGAAGCGACAACGGTAATCTGACCCGAAATGTCGTGCCGACACCTAGCTCGCTTTCTACGCGAATATCTCCTTTTTGTAGCTCTACAAATTGTTTTACAATGCTCAGTCCCAGCCCTGTTCCCGGAATATTACTGGCATTTTTACCGCGATGAAAGGGCTCGAATAGATGGGGGCGATCCGCTGGCAGAATGCCGATTCCCTGATCTTTGACCTTGAAGACCGCGCTGTGCTGGCGCTGGGAGAGCGAGAGCTGAATCAGACTGCCTTCTGGGCTGTAGCGAATTGCGTTCGATAAAATATTGATTAATATAGAGCGCAACAAAGTTTGGTCGGTTTCTGCGACCAACGGCTTGAATCTACCGGTAAATTCTAGCTGCCTTTGACTAGGCGATACTTCTAGCAGCAGCTCGCGACAGAAGTGCACCAGGTTGATCGGTTGCGGGCTGAGGGCTAGTCGCTTGGCTTCGATCTTACCGAGGACTAAGATATCGTCGATCATCTGGCTCATCCGCTCAACGTTCGCGGCGATGCCTAACAAATATTGCTGCTTTTGTCCCTGAGACATTTTCTCGTCATAGCGATCTAGCGAGGATACTGACAGCGCAATATTGTTCAGCGGATTGCAAAACTCGTGACAGACCATCGAAACAAAGCGAGACTTTAAGGCGCTCATCTCCCGTAGGTGCTCGTTTGCAGTGTATAGCTCAGCTGCGCGCGATCGCACCTTTACCTCTAGCTCTTCATTGGTCTGATGCAGCACCGATTCCGCCCACTTCCGCTGAGTGATATCGCGGAAGGTGACCACCGCGCCAATCACCTGTCCCTGCTCGTCTCGCAAGGGCGTACTGATATATTCCACTGGAAAACTCGTCCCGTCTTTTCGCCAGAAAACCTCGTCGGTCACCCGGTGGGTGCTGCCATCTTGAAAAGCCGCATAGATCGGACAGCTTTCACGCGGGTAGTGAGTGCCATCGGCATGAGAATGGTGCAGCACCTGATGCATTGACTTGCCGATCAGGTCTTCCATATCCCAGTCGATCATACTAGCGGCGGCTGGATTAACAAACGTAACACTGCCCTGTAAGTCCAAGCCATATACCCCTTCGCCAACTGCGTTGAGAATAAGCTGGTACTGACGCCGCAGCGCTTCTAACTCTTTATGGTCTGATTGATTGATCAAGCAGTCCTACTCCAACAGGTGAGACCATACTGTAATGAATTACACCACGAACTGCGCGTGCAACCTTGTATAAAATAGCTAGGAACTCCTATGAAATTATCTTACTCACTTGCTTACAGGCATTCTCAAAAGCCATGACCACGAAAATTCTTGTCATTGAAGATGAAGACGAAACGAGAGAAATCTTCCTCCGTTGTTTAGCCTTTGAAAAGTTTAGCGCGCTGGGTGCAAAAGATGGTGAAACTGGGGTCAGGTTAGCTGCTGAGCAGCAGCCTGATCTGATTGTTTGCGACATCATGATGCCAGATATGGACGGCTATGGTGTGCTGAGCGCGATCAGGCAGCAGGAGAAAATACTGCCGGTTCCTTTTATCTTTTTGACGGCTAAGGTGACGATGGAAGATCTGCGTCGGGGCATGGCGCTGGGCGCGGACGATTACCTGACGAAGCCCTGTACGGTGGAACAGTTTTTGAACGTGATCGCCACCCGACTACGGCGCAATCAAGAAATCAGGCGCAGCAGCGGTCAGCTTCAAACGCCCGCAGCTAAAACCAGCTCTCCGGCCAGCATCTTCCCCGACTGTCCTAAGCTGACACCCGTTTTCCAGTTCATTGACACCCATTATCAGCAGCCCATTTACCTGAGCGACGTAGCCCGCGCAGCGGGCTATTCTCCGGCTTACTTAACCAATCTCTCTCAGAGCCATACTGGACGAACCATCAAGAAATGGATTACAGAGCGGCGCATGGCCCAGGCGCGTAAGATGCTCAAAACCACAGCTCAATCTATCCGGCAAGTCGCTGAAGAGAGCGGCTATACCGACGCTGGATATTTTACGCGTCAGTTTCACAAGCTACACGGCGTCACCCCAAAAGCATGGCGAAGCGCGCCTCCAGCTTTCGACCATCTTAAAACGGTAGCAATCACCACAGAAAAAAGGGGCTGGTAACAACCGTTACTGAAACGTTTTGGCGTTGCGAAGAGATCCTAGAAAAAGTCCTACTTTATCCTAGAGATCGTCCTATGTAGCGATCTCTTTTAACCGATATAAGTTAGAGAACAACAGCTTAAAGGCTAGTTCTTCGCGCGCCTCAGGCGAATAAACCTATGATCTCAACCTCGGCACATACAAAACAACCGCTAAATCAACCGCTGCGCAGTCTCAATCGCGATGGTCGCAATCTCCTGACCAACCCTCAGACAAACTGTGGTGTTTGTGGCGGTAGCCACCTGTCTCAAAGCCACTGGGAATTTCTACAGACGATGCCCACCGACCCATTAGAGATGGTGAGCGATCTAGTCAAAATGGGGCTCTACAAAGATCATCAGCTACAGGTCGCCGATAAGGTCAATGCCTATGAGCTGCGGAAAGCTTTACTGCTCAAAGCGGCAGGCAAAGGCGATCCTAAACGAGAAAAGCTGGTGCTGGCGCTGGCGAAGCAGGCAGGCGGGATCGAGAACGCCTTTGCAGCTGCTTTTGGCCCCCAGGCCGGACTCTTTTTTGCCGATACCGTTCGTACCAGCGGTGCGACCCGCCGGGAATTTCTCCGCAATATCGCAATTGGGGCCGCCATGGTCACGCTGACTAACTGCGCCAAGCCAGCAGATCCTGGGGCTGAGGCAGATGATGAAGCAGCCGCTGTCGATGTCTCTAACCTGGAGAAAACAGATCTAAAAATTGGCTTTATTCCGATTACCTGTGCGACCCCTATTATCATGTCTGAGCCTTTGGGCTTTTATAAAAAGTACGGGTTCAACGCTGAGGTGGTGAAGATGCCGAGCTGGGGGGCGGTGCGAGATTCGGCGATCGCCGGAGAACTCGACGCCTACCATATGCTCGCCCCGATGCCGATTGCGATGACGCTAGGACTGGGCTCAGGCGCGTTTGGCGTGAAGCTGGCCAGCATCGAAAATATCAACGGTCAGGCGATTACGATTGCCAACAAGTACAAGGGACAGGTCAATGGCCCCGCCGACTTCAAAGGCTTCACCATGGGTGTGCCGTTCCCGTACTCCATGCACAATCTCCTGCTGCGCTACTAC
>JBARVU010000528.1:0-10870 GCA_049646425.1 Phormidesmis sp.
TGGTTAGCCCGTTTCCACCAGAAAACGCCATTCGCTACTAGCGCTAAAGCGACCATAACGAACAGCAGATAAAAAGTGGGCGAGAGCTGTAATGCGGGCTGGGGTCGGGAGCTATCTGAAGCGAAAATTTGTCTTAGAAGAGTCTCAAAAGTTCCGGCAAGAATCACTGGAGAGAAGAGCATAAATCCGGCTGAGGCAAAAGCAGTGATCGCCTTTGCTCTTCTGTTAAAAGCTAATTTACGTATGTTTTGTCCAGCTCGACGCCCTGTCCTTGCCATAAAAAATGAGTATTAGGTGATGACGAGATCTCCTATTAAAACACCTAGGGTTAACAGTTGAAGAATACGCGTTGATTTCGCCAGATGACGCATAGAGTCCCTGGATAACTATTAGACGACTGCGGATTCGGGCAGCGACAGGTAAGGTAAAACCGTATTTGCATTTTTCAGACTGTAGTTAGAATGGATGAGAGCGGTAGCTAAGCTTTTTGAGGAATACTTCTGCTACAGGCTCTAGCAAAATGCCGTCAGCGCCGTTGAGATCGTGATGAAAGACCTTCGTAAACCTATTAACCGTGTCCGTCAGCCGGAACCAGGCTGGAAAGATGCTGAGCGCCAGCGCGCTGACGATAACCGTACCCTCATCAGCTACCTTTTTTGGCTGGGCTGCCTGTCGGGTGCTTGCGGCCTACACCGCTTTTACAACGGCAAGATCGGCACGGGTTTTCTGTGGCTGTTTACGTTTGGGCTCTTGGGCATTGGCCAGCTATTAGATTTGGCGGCTATTCCTGAAATGGCTGAGCAGCGATCACGTCAGCTCCGCCGCAGAAAATATCAGCTCGGCCAATTTGATGACCCCGCCCTGCTGTACAAGGCCAGCGAACAAAAGCCCCCGCTCATGATTCAGCTGCTTCAGCTCGCCAAGCGTAAGCGGGGACGGCTCACCGTTACTGACTGTGTGCTAGAAACCGAGGCCACCTTTGCAGAAGTAGAGCAGCAGCTCCAACAGCTCGTCAAATCTGGCTATGCTTTTGTCACCAACCACGAGACCTCTGGCGTCATCATCTACGAAATTCCAGAACTAGAAGCTTAGGGCTTGACGAACTCCCTAAGGGCCTCTAGGCCCCACTCCATCCTAGCCATGCTAGAACGCTTCTACGTAGCAGATAGGATCTTAGTTGTCTCAGCAGGGAGGCCGTCCGCTTCACAGTCGGCTAGATACTCCTCTACTGAGCTGACGAAGTCGGCAGCTAGTTCGGCAACATTTTTGCCATCATACACAATAACGCTATCTACTAGACCTTCGACAGCCCCCTGTAGATAACCTGTAGTATCACGTTCTGCACCCCCCACATAGCCTTTATGCTCCAAACGGATGGCTGTTTCAGTCCATTCGCTAGCTGTCATACTCGTAAGCTCCCTCTGCTGTTACGCCATGCCTAATCATGTAGTCATAGATGGATTTGGCGACACCTGACGAGATCTTACTGCGAGGCACCATGGCTTTGTATCGAGTCGTTGGTAGCCTTGCTTTATCATGTTTGCCACCCATGCTGATCTCGGCTCCCAGCTTTTTGAGCAAGGAAATCACTTCAGCCGGACTGACACTGCCTCGCTCATCCATTGCCAGAAAGGTTCTAAAATGCTTGCCCTTGAGCTGTATTTTAGGCACGATCCCAACCTTCATCTACACTAGCAATAAATAAATTTTTATCCCTCAATTGGAAAAGCGAGTGAAGTCGCTTAGTATCCATGAGATTTCGGAACTAGTGTTGCGTTAAAGCTTGGCTTTAGAGTTGAGCGAGGGGGAGAAGCCTAGGGCTTGACGAATTCTTTAATCGCTTCCACACCCCGCTCCATTCCGGCTACGCCAAAGTGGATTAGCCAATAGAGGATGGTGCCACTCAAGGCCGCGCCCATCGCGCAGATAGTCAGCCCGGCTAAGCTGATCGCGCCGTCGTCATCTAATAGGCCAAAGCCGGTGACGAAAATACCAATGGCCGGTAGGGTATTGGTCAGCGGAATCGGGATCATCATAGAGATAGACATCAGGGCGATCGCCAATCCAATCACCATGCGCCCTACCCGGCTAGTACAGACTGGCGTCAGCCGAGGCCGAGTCACCGTCTCAATTCGCTTTAACCAGGGCATTCCCTTGCGCAAAAAGCCCTGAATCGTTGACCGCTCAAAGCCCTTTTTACGAAACTTCTCTGGCAGCCAGGGCTGCTCTGACCCGGCGATCAGCTGCAAAGCCAACAGCAGCATGACAATGCCAAACGGTACCGAATACCCCGGTGCAGGCACCGGCAGGGCCGACGGCAGCGACAGCAGCACAAACAGAAAGCCGAAGGTGCGCTCTCCGGCAATCTCTAGAATTTCATTGAGTGTGACCTGACCAGAATCCACTGGGGTGGCGATAGGCTGAGAGCCTTGACCGGGTGGAATGGGCACAGCAGCGGTGGCAGCGCCCTCTAAGGGAATCGCCGCCGCGCCGCCATCATCGGACAAAAAGTACCGCTGTAGCTCTACTGAGAGTCTGGCCATGAGAAACCGCTACCGAAATAAGGTCTATAGAAATATACAGCAGGCACTTTGCTCTATTCGCACTGTTATGTGGGTTCTTTGCTCGATCTTAATAGGTGAATACAGGTCTAAGTTTTGTAGTTTAGTTGCTTAGGCAAAACGCCGAGGAAAATTTGATCATTCCCTCGGCGTTCCAGGTTCTATCTCAATGGCGAGACTTAGTACTTGTAGCTATCGGTCTTGAAGGGGCCTTCTACCGGTACGTGAATGTAGTCGGCCTGCTCCTGGCTGAGCTGAGTGATTACCCCACCAAAGCCTTGCACCATATAGCGGGCGACCTCTTCATCGAGCTTCTTAGGCAGCACTTCTACCGTCAGGGACTGAGCCTGCTTACCCTCTGGCAAATCGGCAAACTTGCGCTCATAGAGCAGCATTTGCGCTAGCACCTGGTTGGCAAAAGAGCCATCCATCACCCGCGAAGGGTGGCCGGTGGCGTTACCCAAGTTGACCAGGCGTCCTTCAGACAGCAAGATCAAAAAGTCTTTGGGGTCGTCGCTGCGATAGACCTGGTGAACTTGCGGCTTGACCTCTTCCCAGCGCCATTCTTTGCGCATAAAGGCGGTGTCAATTTCGTTGTCAAAGTGACCGATGTTGCAGATGATGGCGCCTTGCTTAAGATGGGTCAAGATATTGGCATCACAGACGTTGTAGTTGCCGGTGGCCGTTACCACCAGATCCAGATCAGCCAGCAGCGCTTTGTTGAGGCTGTCGGCAGTGCCGTCATTTTTGCCGCCGATGTAGGGAGAAACCAGCTCAACGCCGTCCATACAAGCCTGCATGGCGCAGATGGGATCTACTTCGGCCACTTTGACGATCATGCTTTCCTGACGAAGCGAGGCAACGGAGCCCTTACCGACATCACCGTAGCCAATCACCAGCGCCTTTTTCCCAGCGAGCAGGTGGTCGGTGCCGCGCTTGATCGCATCGTTCAGACTGTGGCGACAGCCGTATTTATTGTCGTTTTTGGTTTTTGTGACTGCGTCATTGACGTTGATGGCGGGCACTTTGAGCGTGCCTTTTTCGAGCATTTCGTACAGGCGATGAACGCCGGTAGTAGTCTCTTCGGTAACGCCGTGAATGCCTTTGAGCATTTGCGGATAAGTTTCATGGATGTAACCGGTGAGATCACCGCCGTCATCCAAAATCATGTTGGCAGCCCAGAGGTCGCCATCAGCGCTGCGGCAGGTTTGCTCCAGGCACCACATGTATTCTTCTTCGGTTTCGCCTTTCCAGGCAAATACCGGTACGCCAGAGGCAGCGATCGCCGCTGCCGCATGATCTTGAGTCGAGAAAATATTGCAGGAAGACCAGCGCACTTCAGCCCCTAGCTCACACAGCGTCTCGATTAAAACCGCCGTTTGAATGGTCATGTGAATGCAGCCGATGATCTTGGCATTGGCCAAGGGCTTGCTGTCACGGTACTTGGCGCGGATAGTCATCAGAGCGGGCATTTCGCCTTCGGCGATCGCAATCTCTTTACGACCCCAATCGGCCAGGGTAATATCGGCAACTTTGTAGTCGTTCTGAGCGGCTGGCGCGCTGTCAGGGACTCGGGTGCTGGTAGCAATCATAATGGCTCTTTGTCTGTGGATCGATTTTGTAAATTTTCGCGGGCGCTACAGTCAGAAATTGCAGGTCTGCGCGCAACGCTGAACTGGCACTTCGCCTAGCTTACCGTCAAAAAGAGATGCGAGCCGCCTCACAACCGCGCTAGGTCATGCATTCCACAGATGCACATATATTGAAGGCATTGATTAAACAAATCGAGTCCAACGTTTCTCAACCGATTTGATAGATGACTTGGCTCATTCATCACCAGAGCCAAGTCATCTACTCAAATGGCCTCGCTATAAGAAAAGACATCTAGAGAAACTGACCTGATTGGCTTCTCTTCGCCTTGTAGCATGAGCCGAATTCGCTCAGTCGTTTCTCGGCTAAAGACCTCTTCCTGACAGCGATCACACACAGTCGCCGGAATATTTTCAACCAAGCGAAACTTTCCACCAATATTGAAAACCTCGCTCACATATTTACTATGAGAATCTTCTGAACCGCAGACATGACATTTAAACATCAGCGACGTCTCCTTCGATACTCAATCCACTGTCTGTCACCCGGCTCATACAGTGTAATAATTTTCACCCTATCAGCAGCCAACTTTGAATAGTCTCCAGGGACGTCATACCTCTACAGAAGTTTAAACAGGCTGACTTTGGGCAGGTTCTGATTTGGACTGGGTGTCAAGAGGGTGTGAGTCTCCTCCCGAGAAGCTACGCTGACGCACATCCTCACAAAACAGCTTAGCGGCTTCAATACCCTGCGCTCTCAAGTTGGCATAGGGTTTGACAAACGGTGGCTGCCACTCCGATAAGCCAAGCAGATCTGAGGTCACTAGGACTTGCCCATCGCAGTCGGGGCCAGCGCCGATACCAATCGTTGGGATCGTCAATGTTTGGCTAATTCTCTGGGCAAGATCATTGGGAATATGCTCCAACACGATGGCAAATACGCCTGCTTTTTCTAGGGCGATCGCCTCGTTCAAAATGCGCTCCCCATCCTCAGCAGACTTTCCCTGTTTGCGAAAGCTGCCAAACTGATACACCGATTGGGGCGTCAGACCAACATGCCCCATCACCGGCACACCCGCCTGCACTACAGCAGCGATTGTCTCAGCCATCGCCGGGTGGCCGCCCTCCATCTTGACGGCCTGGGCGCCTGTTTCCCTGAGCGCACGGCCTGCTGCTATCATCGCGGCCTCTCGGCTCACCTGATAGGTGAAGAAAGGCAGATCGACCACCACCAGCGTGTTCTTGACTCCTCGGCGCACCATCTTCGCGTGGTGCAGGATCTCGTCCAGCGTGAGCGGCAAAGTGGTCTCATGTCCCATCACCGTCATCGCCATCGAATCACCGACCAGCACGATATCCACTCCAGCGGCATCAACCATTTGCGCAGAGAGATAGTCCCAGGCAGTCAGCATGGTGATCACTCGGCCTTCCTGCTTCCACCGCGCGAATTTGTGCACATTGACGATCATGATTTCTCCCGCGTTAAATCCGCTGCACTACGGACTACTCTAACGAGGAACAGTCGCTTACAACAGATAGGAAAACCGAGTGATCGGTTATCGTGCTCCAATCGCGCTGACAATTGACCCATGAGGCGTGCCGCGTCCGGTGGTCGTGCTCACCCAGGCCAGTCCCTCGGTGGTGCCTACCCAGATTTTGTTGCCAGTGTCCGGTGAAATCGACAGAATATGCTCGGAGGGAAGATTCGGCACCTGACCAACGATTGCCCCGTTGTATGGGTTGAGCTTGAAGAGGCCATCGCGGGTGCCCGCCCACAGGTTCTCGTTGGCGTCGAAGGTGATCGCCTCCACACTCTGATCGCGCAGTGACGTCACTGAGCGTAGCAGCCGCCCGGTCAGGCTATCGACGACAAGCAGTCCGGTTGGCGTGCCAATCCACAGTTTTCCTTGAGGGCCAATAGCCATTGCCTGCACTGAGCGCCCCGGTAAGTCAGTTACCCGGTGGGTGACATAGGCCGAGGCCGTACTGACGCGCACCAGTCCTTCCAGCGTGCCCACCCACAGATTGCCATCGGGCGCCAATCCCAACGTATTTGCGCTGACTCCCGGCAAAGCCTGGAGCGTCGTCATCAGCAGTCCTTCATCCGGGCTGATCATGGCCAGTCCCCGGTCAGTGCCCACCCACAGAAATCCCCGCTGGTCAACGACAGTCGCCAGCACCCGGTTGGAAGGTAGCCGGAAGTTCTGCGCAGTAACCTCATTGATGCGGGGCTCTACCCGCACCAGCCCTTCAGGCGTGCCGAGCCAGATGCGACCCACTTTGTCTTGCGTCATAGCATCGACGAAGCGATTGGGCAGAGCCACGCGAGCGAGAACCCTGCCGGTTTCAGGGTTGATCCGCACCAGTCCCTGATGCGAGCCCACCCATAGGCTGCCAGTGTAGTCAGCCTGCAAAGCCCCGACCTGGTAGTCCTGCGCAATCGGATTAGGGCGGGGCGATCGCGGCGGGGTCGCTGGTCTGATCAGCCTAGGTGGCACAACGATATTTGGCACGACCGCATCTGGCCCAGTCGTATCGGTCGGCGTATCGGCAGACGGAGCCTGGGCGCTGGCTGTGATAAACGCTCCGCTCAGCAGAAAAGCAGCACCCACGATTTGACCGACTTTTCTAGCAACGCTCACAAAAATACCCTCTGGTAAACCCTTAGCCATCTGCTGCATCCGTTAACTGAACAACGAATGCTGATGAGATAGCTTGCCCAAAGGTACCCGTGAACTTTCGCTCGTTAACGGCTGGCCCGCAAACTCCTAGAAGTCCTATTTAGCGCCTGCCATCGCCAGTGTTTTAGCCGTATCAGTGGCCTTTTGCATTTCCGCTAAAATCGCCGCTACGTTTGCTTTAGCATCGCCGAAGAGCATTTGTGAATTGTCTTTGTAGAACAGCGGATTGTCGACACCGGCATAGCCGACCGACAGGCTGCGCTTCATCACGACCACATTTGCCGCGTTCCATACTTCTAGGACGGGCATTCCAGCAATCGGGCTGGTGGGATCATCGAGTGCGCTCGGATTCACCGTGTCATTTGCGCCAATTACCAGCACCACGTCTGTATCGGCAAAGTCCTCGTTGATTTCGTCCATTTCGAGCACGATGTCGTAGGGGACGTTGGCCTCGGCGAGCAGCACGTTCATGTGGCCGGGTAGGCGACCGGCAACCGGGTGGATGCCGAAGCGGACGGTGGTGCCGCGATCGCGCAAAATCTTTGTGATATCGGCTACTGCGTGCTGTGCCTGCGCCACCGCCATGCCATAGCCCGGCGTAATAATCACGCTGCTGGCCTCTTGCAGGAGATCAACGGTCTCTTCCACCGTGGTCGACGTCGCACTGCCGCTGGGCGCGCTGCTGCCAGATCCGCTAGATGACGAACCCTGCCCAAATCCGCCCAGAATCACGCTGATAAAAGAACGATTCATCGCCTGGCACATAATAATGCTCAAAATCGCCCCGCTGCTGCCGACCAGCGCCCCAGTCACAATCAGCAGATCGTTCGAGAGCATAAAGCCTGCTGCTGCTGCCGCCCAGCCAGAGTAACTGTTGAGCATGGAAATCACCACCGGCATATCCGCCCCACCGATAGCAGCCACTAAGTGCATGCCGAGCAACCCGGCTAGCGCGCTCATGCCGAGCAAAGCGGGCAAACCAGCACTGCCTTCTGCGCCCATGAAGACGAATCCCAAGGCCACAGTCCCGACCAGTAGTCCAATATTCAGCAGATGTCGCCCTGGCAGCGTCAACGGCTTGCTGCTGATAATGGCTTTCAGCTTGCCAAAGGCAATCACTGAGCCGGTAAAGGTCACCGCGCCGATGAACACACCCACATAAATCTCGATCATGTGAATCGTTTCTTCTGCGCCGACCAGACCGGACTCGGGTTGGAGATAGTTACCAATCCCTACCAGCACCGCCGCGAGCCCTACGAAGCTATGCAGCACCGCTACCAGCTCAGGCATTTCAGTCATCTCCACCCGCGAAGCTAAGAATGCGCCGATCACTACACCGGGCACGATCACGGCGACTAGCGCGCCGTAGTTACTCACCCCAGCGCCAAATGCCGTGGCCCCAATCGCCAGCGCCATGCCGACAATGCCGTAGAGGTTACCGCGCTTAGCCGTCTCCTGGTTAGACAGTCCGCCCAGGCTCAAAATAAACAAAACGATAGCCGTAATATACGCGACCGTCACTAGATTAGTAGACATGAATCAATCCCTTAGATTTCTGTAGCGATCAGCAGATCCCCTCCTCGGAGGGGTGCCCGCAGGGCGGGGTGGGTTACTCCGAATTTACCTACTTGCGGAACATCTTTAGCATTCGCTGGGTGACCAGGAAGCCGCCGGAGATATTGATCGTGCCGACGAGGATAGCGATCGCTCCCAACACCGTCGTCGTCGTCCACTCACCCGAGAGCTGCAACAGCCCGCCGATAATGATGATCCCGCTAATCGCATTGGTCACACTCATCAAAGGCGTATGCAGCGAGGGGCTAACGTTCCAAATCACCTGCCAGCCTACGAAGCAGGCCAATATGAACACCGTAAAGTGCGAAAGGAAAGAAGGCGGAGCAGTCAGGCCAATGGCAACAATCCCGCTGGCCAGCGCCGCCAGCCCTAGCCACCTGACGATGGGCGAAGATTTCTTTCTCTCAGCGGCCAGCGGCTGGACAACCGCTGCCGGTTTTGCCGCTGGTGTGGGGGGTTTCTCTGGTTTGGGTGCGGGCCAGGTGACCTCACCCTCATAGGTGATCAGTGCGCCGCGAACGGCCTCATCTTCCAGGTCAATTTTGTAATCGTCTGAGCCGCCCATATCGCTGAGCAGGTGATACAGATTGGTGCCGTATAGCTGGCTGGACTGGCTGGCCATGCGGCTGGGGAAATCGGTAATGCCCACAATCGTGACATCGTGATAGCTGTAAATTTCACCTGGCTTAGTCACCGCGCAGTTGCCACCCTGTTCAGCGGCCATATCCACCACCACTGATCCCGGCTTCATGCTCTCCACCATTTCTTGGGTCACCAGCAAAGGCGCTCGCTTGCCGGGAATCAGCGCTGTGGTGATGATGATGTCCACTTCTTTGGCCTGCTGCGCAAACAGATCCATTTCTGCCGCGATAAATTCGGGGCTCATGGTTTTAGCATAGCCGCCCTCGCCTGAGCCATCTTCTGCAAAGCTCAGCTCCAAAAATTCTGCGCCCAGGCTTTCGACCTGCTCTTTGACCACTAGCCGCGTGTCGAAAGCCCGGACGATTGCACCCAGGCTTTTTGCCGCACCAATAGCAGCTAGCCCCGCCACTCCCGCGCCAATCACCATCACTTTGCAGGGCGGCACCTTGCCAGCAGCGGTAATCTGTCCGGTAAAAAAGCGTCCGAACTGATTAGCAGCTTCAATCACCGCCCGGTAGCCCGCAATATTAGCCATGGAGCTAAGCGCATCCATCTTTTGGGCGCGGCTGATGCGGGGAATGGCATCCATCGCCAGCACGGTCGCCCGACGGTTAGAGAGCTGGTTGACCAAATCCTGATTTTGCGCGGGCCAGATAAAGCTAATTAGGGATTGGCTAGCGCCGATCATATCGGCCTCATGCTGGCCATTGGGGTGAGCTTGGGGCGGCTGCACCTTGAGAACAATGTCGGCCTGCTGCCATAGCTCAGTCGCCGTATTGACGATCTCACAGCCTGCCGCCCGATAGGCACTGTCGCTAAACTTTGCACCCTCTCCTGCTGTACGTTCTATAAGCACGTCAAAGCCGAGCTTCTGAAGCTTTTTGACAGTGTCGGGGGTGGCGGCCACTCGTCGCTCACCGGCGGCAATCTCTCTGGGAACGCCGATCTTCTTGGCGATTGAGGAAGCATTCGAAGCCTGCTCAGACTCAGTGACGCTCGCTTGAGCAACGTCCTTGTCAATTGAAAGGGTCATAGCATCTCCAAGATGATAGCTGAGATTAAATATTGGCAGAATAGAAATGCGCTGCGAAAGGGCTATTACAAAGTTTGACGTCTGTTCGCAAAAGTTTTTGAAGGCTTTGTGTTGTTTGGATGAACTGAGCCATCTGGCTATCAGTCGGACGAAGGAAGGGTATACAGGGCTGTTTGAGCGCTGCTCAGTCTAGAAATCGTCCACTGGGCTGTGCGAGCATGGATCCGACAGTGTTAGACGTAATATAAGTAAAGCGCTGCATTCAGAATACAAGCCTGTACAGTGTTGCGCTTTAGCTTCATTAAGTTCATTTAAGTAAAGTCACCACCTGTTTGAGGAGCTGTTGAGAATGTCTGCTAAGCGTTCTATGTATCGTTTATTGTCGGGGGTATTTCTGTCTGGCGCGGCGATCGCCACTACCCTGACAGCTATGCCCATTCAGCCTGGTAATGCTCAAACTAACCAAGGGCTGACTATTTTTGGCGGCGTCGATTCTGAATATCGGTTGCCTTACACCCTGCGCAACAATCAGCCGCGCAGTACTCGGGCAGCCTACTACCTGCGGGTACCAGGCGATCGCGTAGCTAGGGCAGCTTCTAGCCTGCGCATCACCTACCCTGAAGCCTTTACCAACCGCAGTGGTGCCTTCGATACTGACCAAATTGAGGTACGCCGAGGCCGGGGCACGGGCGGTCGCGAAATCCCCGTGGAAGAAGTAGTCTGGACACCTGAATCTAACCAGATAGAGATCTACCTGGCTGAAGACATTCCGGCTGATACGAGCTTTGT
>JBARVU010000529.1:0-14860 GCA_049646425.1 Phormidesmis sp.
TCATGAAGATATTGGCTTCCGGATCGTCAGCAAGCAGCATCTCCTTGCCCACAGGGCCAGTAATTTTGACCTTTTGGCCTTGCTCTAAGTTGCATAGGAAAGTGGAGCAGACGCCTTTGACCGTGTCGCCGCTTTCAGGGTCCTGGTACTCTAACTGGCGAACACAGAGAGAAACCGTTTTATCGTCGACATCGTCACCATGCTGAGTGGAGGCAATCGAATAGAGGCGGATTTTGTGAGGCTTCCCATTTTCGTCAGTACCGTCAGGAATGATGCCAATGCTCTGCCCTTCGAGGTAGTGCAGGTCGCCTTCTGACAGGTCGAACTTGAGATGCTTAACGGTGCCAATGCCGCCCTCTCCCACCAACTCTTCGTTAGAGAGACAAGCACCCATGTAAGGCTCTTTGGGCTTGTAAATGTTAACCGGTACTTTTTTCTTGTCTTTGGCTTTTGCTTGGGTCATGGGCTGTTTTGTAGACTTCTGAGAGGTGGCCTGACTGGCCGGAGCACTGCCGTTGGCCTGCGCTTGAGTCGAGAGGTCGGTAGCGTCAGCCGGACGAATGCTGACAATCTTGCCGCCCAGTTGCATGATCCGCTTGACCTCTTGCTGCATACGGTTGTAGGGCACCGTTATTAAAACAGTACCGCTGCGACGAAGCGGCGCTTTCATATCGCTGCCTTGACCGCTCTGGCCTAAGCCTTCAACTTCGTATACGTAGAGTCTGGTGGCTGTGCTACTAACACTCACACCTGCTGTGCTGGGGTTGTACATCCTTGTTCGTGGCCTTGAGTGGCTTGATATTTCTATATTAAGAAATAGACTATCATTCCGAGCCGATGGATTTCACAGGACACTTGGTAACCGGCCAGATTTGGCTACCCATAAATATTACTCAAGATCCGAGATTCGGCTGCTAGCTGCGTCAGGATTAGCTGACGAATGGGCTTGGGGCTTGCGAGAGGCAGAGGGTCTCTTCGGCGAGTCGCAAAATGGGGATCCTCATTAGGGTTGCTTGTTTGCGAGCCGTAGTCTCTGATAACATTCACTGTATGTAATCAAAAGTTCAAATCATAGAATTTTGTGGTTTGTAGAGGCTCATCATCGAGTTGGCTGCTGCGGTGGCTAGTTCCTTGGATCCTTTTCCTTTTGGCAGTTGCCTGCTTATGGGCTAGTGAGTGATGATGCCACTGGCTTTGACTCTTGGCTGCGAGGCTCTTGCCAGTAGCTTTTGCTATCGAGGGGAGCCCAGGGGCTCTGTGTAGGCGATCGCCCGCGCTTAACCCTGAATGAGCCCCAAAAATAATGATATTGACTTTGTTGTAGAGGACCTTATGACCAGTAAAGCAGGCCAAGTAGTTTTGATCGGTGTGGCTGGAGACTCAGGATGTGGCAAATCCACTTTTCTGCGTCGCTTAATGGATCTCTTCGGTGAGGAGTTCATGACGGTTATTTGTCTGGACGACTATCACAGCTTAGATCGCAAGCAGCGCAAGGCTCAGCGGGTTACGGCCTTGAACCCGAAAGCAAATAATTTTGATTTGATGTATGAGCAGATCAAGGCGCTGAAAGAAGGCAATGTCATCGACAAGCCCATTTACAACCACGAAACCGGCGAGCTCGATCCGCCAGAAAAAGTTTACCCTAACAAAATTGTGGTGATCGAAGGGCTACATCCCCTGTACGACGAGCGGGTGAGAAGCTTACTGGATTTCAGCGTTTATCTCGACATCAGCGATGAGGTAAAGATCAACTGGAAAATTCAGCGAGATATGGCTGAGCGGGGACATACCTATGAAGATGTGCTTGCGGCGATTAACTCGCGTAAGCCCGACTTTGAAGCCTATATTGATGTGCAAAAGCAGTATGCCGATGTCGTCATCCAAATTTTGCCGACTAAGCTAATTGAGGACGACAAGGACAACAAAATTCTGCGGGTTCGCCTGATCCAACGCGAAGGGATCAATGGCTTTGCACCGGTCTATCTATTCGATGAGGGCTCCACAATCAATTGGATTCCTTGTGGCCGTAAGCTGACCTGTTCTTATCCCGGCCTGCGTATGTACTATGGGCCTGATAGCTACTTCGGCAATGAGGTCTCTGTGCTAGAGCTCGATGGTGAGTTTGACCGGCTCGAAGAGGTAATTTATATCGAAAGCCATCTGAGCAATACCTCGACTAAGCATTACGGTGAAATGACCGAGCTGCTGCTGAAGCACAGAGAGTATCCAGGGTCTAGAAACGGTAGTGGCCTTTTTCAGGTACTGGTAGGACTCAAGATGCGGGCGACTTACGACTTGCTGACAACTGCTAAAGTGCCAGCGGAAGTCGCTTAGCTTGGCCTAGCCGCCTGCAGCTGCTGGGTACAGCTTCCCGGCATGGTTGAGGAGGCAGCTCTCAGCGGCAACCTCCTCACTTCGGTGTAGACAACCTCCAGAGGATGCTTGAAAGTCCAGGGTTGGCTACAGGTTCTCAACGGGCTAATGCGGGTTGGCCGCGAAAACTCCTTCCCCCATATCTTTTTAGTAGAGTTTGTTAGCTCTAAAACGTTGAGGAGCTGTCATATCTGTTCGCTATCCGGGCAGTATGCAACTGGGACGGCGTCCAGCAAATTCAAAGCGACCGCTTTGCTCTGCCCAGTTATTTCTTTGTTTTTCTTGTGCGAAAGCCATCTTCTAATTTTCGGGGCGGTGGCTGCTCTCATTTTTTGCTTTTTACATCGGCGCAATCTATGGCTTCAGATTCTAAGCTCACCAGCATTTTGATCGTTGAAGATAGCCAGGGACGACATGAGATTGCGCTGGAGAATTCGGTCTATTCAATCGGTCGGGATCCGAAGTGCGATATTCGGTTAGCATCGCAGTTTGTCTCGCGCCATCATGCCACGCTGGTACAGATGCCGCGAGATAACGAGCATGATTATTACCGGATTGTAGATGGCAACTTGAAAGGGAAGCCGAGTGCGAATGGCATGCTTATCAACGGGCGTAAGCTTCAGGCCCACGACTTGAATAACGAAGATGAGATCGTATTTGGCCCGCAGGCTCGCGCCATTTTTTATCAGCTAGAGCGGGATACTTTCTCGGGTGTAGCACCCGATGAGTTCGATATTACGCTGATCAGTCCGAATATGGTGGATGAAGACTCTGACCGAGAGGCTTGATTGAGTGGGCTGGGCTAAGGACGAATAGCGGCTTCAGTCAGGCTGTCAAAGAGGTGAATCTTTTCGGGCGGAAAGCTGATTTGTAATGTGCTGCCAATGTCTACCGGCTGATCGGCATCGATGCGAATTTGCAGGCAGGTTTCTGGGTGGGCATTTTCTGTCAGGGTAACGAGGGCAAATGTTTCGCTGCCCAACGCTTCGAACTGGGTAACCGTGGCTGGAATTGAGCTGGGACGTTGGCCAATTTCAATATGTTCTGGGCGGATGCCTAGGGTAAGGGTTTGATTTTGATGATGAGTGGTGGCTTGCTGCCAGTCGGACGATAGGGCGATCACAAAAGCTGGGTGAACTAGCTGCTTTGCCTTGGCGACTACCGTTAGAAAGTTCATGGGCGGCGAGCCAATAAAGGCAGCTACGAAGCGGTTAGCGGGACGGTGGTAAAGCACCAGCGGCGGGGCAACCTGCTGAATTTCTCCCTGATTCATTACGGCGATGCGATCGCCCATTGTCATCGCCTCTGTTTGGTCATGGGTGACATAGACGGTAGTGGTACCGAGCTGACGCTGTAGGCTGACAATCTGAGTGCGAGTTTCCGTGCGGAGTTTGGCGTCGAGGTTGGAGAGCGGTTCATCCATCAGAAAGACCTGAGGGTTGCGGGCCATTGCTCGACCTAGGGCAACTCGCTGCTTTTGGCCGCCGGAAAGCTGTTTGGGCAGACGGGCGAGCAGCTCTTCAATTTGCAGCATTTGGGCGACGCTGCGGACGCGCTGGGCGATCAGGCGCTCGGCAGCGGACTGGTAGCGCAGGGATGGTGGCAGGCTGCGCGTGAGTCCTACCAGCGTGCTTTCTACCCAGGCAGGATATTTGCTAGTAGGTTTGGTAATTTCCGTCTGGCTAGGGCGAGTGCGACGCAGGCCAAAAGCGAGGTTGTCGTAAACGCTGAGATGAGGATAGAGGGCGTAGCTTTGAAACACCATAGCAGTGTCGCGTTGCTTGGGCGGAAGGGTGTTTACGAGGCGATCGCCCACCCAGATATTGCCGCTACTCAGCGTTTCTAGCCCAGATATTAGCCGCAGCAGTGTGCTCTTGCCACAGCCGGAGGGACCCACTAGCACCATGAACTCACCGTCATCGACTGTCAGATTGATCTGGCGGAGGACAGAGTCTGCCTTTTGAGCAGGCGGAGAGGATAGCTGACTATCGCCTCCGGCTTCCTCCTGTCTGGCGGTTTTACTGCTGCTTGAGAAGGTCTTATAGAGGTTTTCTAGAACGACTTTGGCCAAGGTAATTTAAAGCAATTTTAAGGAATAGGTCTTTTGATACAGGCTGGGACGGATAGAGGGTCAGGCTTCGAGCGTATTGTCAGGTGTGTCTGCTATAAACGCTTCGGTGATGATTTCGCTGCGGCCAGGGGTGAACAGGCGATCGCTGGGCTGACTTCTTCCCTGTAAAGGGACTTCATCGAACGGTAGCTGGGCACAGCGGCCTTCATCTGTCAGGACTGTAAAGCTCGCACTTGGAACCGCTAATATCATCGAGGCTAGCGAGTCATTTTTCAAGCTGAATTTAAATGACTGAGAGCCAATGCCGCCCCGATTGGAGGCTCTGAAGTTACTGACGAGCATGCGCTTACCGTAGCCTTTGCAGGAGATGAGCAGCAGGCTGTCTTTGACACTCACCGGTATGCAGCCGACAAAAGATTCGCGTTTGGTCAGGCGAATTCCCTGGTTACCCTGGGCCGTTCGACTCATTTCGGGTAGCTGATCCTGATTGATTTGAAATCGTAGCAATCGCCCGCCAGATGAAGCGATTACTAAATCACTGCCCATCGGCGCGACAAAGGCGCATTGCAGCGTATCGTCTCCCTTGAGCTTGAGCGCGGTGAGGCCACGGCCACTGATGTGGCTCATTTCTTGAGCGGGTAGGCGCTTGACCCGTCCCTGTGAGGATACCAAAATCAGCTGCTGGGCAAGCCTTTCTTCAGTCATCACAATCTGAGTGACGATGCTATCTGGGGCATTGGCAACGGCTGGCGGCAATAAGCTAACGAGCGGCACCCCTTTGTTTTGTCGCTGAGCTACCGGTACGTCTGCGACACTAACGCTGAAGGCTTTGCCGTCGCGGGTGAGTACCAAAACTTCCTGGGTCGGGTTAGTGAGGTCGGCCTGAATTGTGACATCATCAAACTCGTCGAGCTGCTGGCTAGGCGCGGATTCTTTAGCCTTGCGACGGCTGTAAGCCTTGACATCGGAACGACGGATGTAGCCTTTGCGCGTCACCTCAAGCGCGAACTCGACCTCGCTTTCTTCGGCGGCAATCTCAGCTAGAATTTTGTTTTCTTTGTTGCGCTCTGCCGTCGTTTGAATGCGGGTACGGCGAGGATCGTTGAATTTCTTTTTGAGGGCGCGCAGCTCCTTTTTGAGCGATCTCATCAGGACTGATCGGTCTTCTACTAGCGTTTGTAGCTGATGAATTCGCACTGCGAGCTGATCGGCTTCGTCGCGGAGCTTTTGCTGCTCTAGCCCGGTTAGCCGTCTCAGCGGCATCGATAGAATGCTGTCTGACTGGTGATCGCTCAGCTCAAAACGAGCCTGTAAGTCGGCCTTGGCCGTCGTTCCATCGGCAGCGCTGCGCAGAATCTCAATCACTTCGTCTAAGTGGTCGAGGGCGATGATGAGGCCCTCGACCACATGCGCGCGTGTCTGCTTCTGGGCGAGTTCGTGGCTGTACTGGCGAATTAGCGTTTCTTCGCGAAAGGTTAAAAAGGCTTCTAGAATTTCTCTGAGGGACAGCTGGCGGGGCTGTCCGTCTTCGATGGCAAGCATTAGCGCCCCGAAGTTGGTTTGCAGCGGGGTCATTTTGTAGAGGTCGTTCAAAATCAGGTGAGGCTGGGCTTCTCGCTTGATTTCGATGACGACTCTCATGCCCTCGCGATCGCTCTCATCGCGAATGTCAGAGATGCCCTCAATTTTGCCCTGGTTGACCAGACTGGCAATTTTGGTAATCCAGCTTGCTTTGTTCACCTGATAGGGCAGCTCGGTAACGACGATTGCCTGGCGCGATCGCTTCCCCTTCCCAACCGAAATCTCTTCAAAACTAGCGACGCCGCGAATGGGAATGCCGCCTCGACCCGTCCGATAGGCATCGTGAATGCCCTTCGTATCAATAATTTCCGCGCCCGTCGGAAAGTCTGGCCCGGGGATGAGGTCAAACAGCTTACCGTTTGACAAGTTGGGCCGGTCAATCAGGGCAATCAGACCATCGACTACTTCGCCCAGGTTATGGGGCGGAATATTGGTGGCCATGCCGACTGCGATGCCTGAACTGCCGTTGAGCAGTAGGTTAGGGAGCTGAGCTGGAAGGACTACGGGTTCTTGCTGAGAGCTATCAAAGTTATCGGCAAAATCGACAGTGGCCTCACCAACTTCGCTGAGCATGGCACTATGACCGATTTCCGCCAGTCGGGTTTCGGTATAGCGCATGGCTGCTGGGGGATCGTTGTCGACAGAGCCGAAATTTCCGTGCCCAGCGAGAAGTGGATAGCGGCTGGAAAACTCCTGAACCATCCGCACTAGGGCATCGTATACTGCCTGATCACCGTGCGGATGATACTTACCGAGGACATCTCCCACGACACGGGCACACTTACGAAAGGGCCGGTCAGGGACAAGGCCCAGCTCGTGCATCGCGTAGAGAATGCGCCGATGCACGGGCTTAAGCCCATCTCGAACGTCCGGCAGCGCACGTCCGACGATGACGCTCATGGCATATTCCAAGTATGATCGCTGCACCTCTGTATGGAGGGCAGTGGTTACGATCTGTTCATTGGAAAAGTTCAACTGTTTCGCCATGGATGAAGTCCTGGATAAATACGCTATGGAGGCAGGTTCTCGCTACCCTAACAATGCTGTACGTTACACGGAAGCGTCGAAAAACTGCAATACTCTAGGATAAGGTTCTCAAAAACGTTGTATTTCAAGGCTGGCTGCTATTCTGATATCGCTTCGTCAAAAGCTCTGAGGCCACCTTAGAGATATTTATCGAACATTTTTTGAGACGATTTATCTTCTCTACTGCTTACAGGCTACCTACTCTCAGTCAAGAAAAGTCATAAGAAAAGTCATGAAGACCGTTTTAATCGTGGAAGACGATATGGTGAATGCCCGCGTTTTCTCAAAAATTTTGACGAAGCGGGGTGGGCTCAATGTTAAGCACACCGAGAATGTAGATGAGGTGATTAGCATCGCTGAGAAAAAAGAGGCCGATGTCATTTTGATGGATGTTTCCCTTTCTCACAGTATGTATCGGGGTCAGCCGGTAGATGGCATTGAGATTACTCAGCTGCTCAAGAGCGATCCAAAGACAGCGGGGGTGCCGGTGATTCTGGTGACGGCTCATGCGATGGATGGCGATCGCGAAAACTTTTTGAGTCAGAGCGGGGCAGATGGCTATATCTCTAAGCCGGTGGTCGATCATCAAAAGTTTGTAGATGATATTGTCGGCATGATTCCCGAGGAAAGCTGATGGCGACGGCTGATTTAGAATAGTTCATTTGTACCATACTAACAGCTTGCTCAGACCTCGTTGCAAACCAAAAAGGCGACGAGCATTAGAAATCAGCCCGTCGCCTCTTCGATAGATAATCCGCAGCCTTGTGAACTAACCTACAGTTGAACAAGCAGTTCCTGTAGCAGCGGCGTGCTAAAGAAGCGTTCGGTGTCGGCGATGAGCTGTTCGCCCCAAAGGTTGTCTTTGAGGAAGTCAATGTCAGCGTAGCGAGGATCGCGTTCTAGGGCGGCGATCGCACTGTCACTGCTGCCCGTATTTTGGGCGCTTTGGCTGTATTGGGCAACGGCGATCGCCAGCTGAGGCTCGGTTTCTTCGGCTTCGGCGATGTCCAAGGCTTTTTGCCACTGGGTGATCGCGCCACTGACGTCACCGGCTTCGTACATTACCAGGCCGATATTGTTTACCGCTGGCCAGAACTTAGCGTCCTTATCGACGGCCTTCTCATACTGAGCCACCGCTCGGTCATAGCGTTTGAGCTTGTAGTAGGCATTCCCCAGGTCGAATAAAGCATTTGCATTGTCAGGCTCAATCGCTAGACCCGATTCAATAGAGCGCGCCGCCTGAGAAAAATTATCCTGACTGAAGTAAGCGTTACCCAGTGCGAACATCACCAGCGCATTCTCAGGCTGCAACTCTTTGGCTTTACTCAATGCTTCAATCGCCTGTTCAGGCTGAGGCTCGCTGGCCTGGAGATAAAGACTGCCTAACAGTGCCAAAATATCCGGATCGCTCGGCAGTAACTGTGCGGCTAGCTGCGCACGTGCCAACGCCTCATCAAATTGCTGAAACTGGGCGAGCTGGGCAGCATCTCGGGCCAAACTTTCGCCATCTGCCTGTAGCCGAGCTTGATCCAGTGGAAGCGTATAGGGCAGCAACGCTTGGGCTAGGGCTGGTTTGGCCTGACTCCAAGTGCCAAGTAACAGCAGCAGCGAAAAGGTAATTCGTTTGAGCACGGGTTGGTTTGGTGTAGAGAAACAGTGGTTGCAAGAAGCTGTAATATAGCTGCTCTATTTTTAGCTAGTATTACGCTTTTTGGCATCAGCCCAGAACTTTTTGTCCGGTAGCAGTCTAATTTATCTGGTAGCAGGCTGTGGGCTGAACTGGCATAGGCTAAAATCTCACCTCGTACTCTAGCAAAACTTGATTAATATCTTCGAAGTTGGTGGCGCCTCTGATCGTCAGTGCGTCGGTCAGACGATAGTTCACACCAAATTCAGGATTGGTATTGTCAGTTAGAACCTTGGTAAGCGATAGCGAGGTTGATTCAGAAACGTCTAGGCCGATGGCGGCACCAATATCAATCCCATTTGCGCTGTTTTCTTCCGAGCGAGAACGGGAAGCGGCTGTTACCGGAAAAAGGCGGAACTCACTCAGGCTGAGCGTATTGCTGACGAAATCCTGAACGCTGGTCAAGAGGGTACCACTGACTAGATTGAGCAGCCCGCCAAAGCTATCGCCGTTGCCCGAAAGGCTGCCAACCGTAGATTCTAAGGCCGTGACGAAGCCCCCGCCAATTAGGCCGATCAGCTCAGCCTGATCGCGAGCAGGAGAGCTAGAAAGCTCCAGGTTTTCAAAAATCGCGTTAGCAGGGCCGTTGACATCTGCGCGAACTCGGATTGTCCGTAATGACCCCGGATTGTCAAAACCGTTATTCGAGGTGTCGGCAATTTCTGCCGTGGCAAAGGGCGTGCTGGTAATAGGGCCAGGGGTATTCACCTCCGGCACTGAAGCGCGCAAAGAAACGTCAAGAAACGGGTTTCTCAGGCCCATCTCCGGTGTGAACTCAGCCGTGTTATCTCGCCCTCGCAGGCGAAATAGGGTGGTATAGAGACTGACCCGCCCAGATCGAAGATTAATGATGCCGTTAGGCTCTAAGTCACTGGGGGGGCCATTCAGTACCAGGGTGCCATCGGCAACGAAATTGAGTAGATTGCCTTGAATAATTCGAACAGAGTCCCCTAGCGTCAGCCGCAAATCGCGGAAATTTGAAGTAATTCCGTCACGGGTGCCGATGCTACCGATGCCATTCGTATTGGCAATATCGAAGGCGGCGGTATCAGGATCGTTCACCAGCGTCGCTGCTGCCTCGTTAGCGTTACTACCCTCTGGCAGGAGTACCCGACCGTTGGAGAGAACAACTTCACCGCCAATCTGAGGGCCGCTGCGGAGGATACTTCCCCCAACAATAATCTGACCATTGACGCCGCCACTGTAGAGCCCTTCTAGATCCAGCGCAATATTTTCTAAGTTGACGGTCAGCGGACGGTTAGCAGCTAAGGGCTGGGGAAACAGGGGGTTGTCTGGGTTTTGAGCAGGTCGGTTTTGAGTGGGCTCTAGGGCTGCGCCAATGTCAGGTGTGTCATCTGTTAGCGCGCTGATCTGAGGGCCCGTCAGAATGGGATTTTGCAGCGGCAAAGTACCGGCGGCGATCAGCTGTCCATCGCTAAAGCTGCCTTGTACACCTTCTACAATGATGCGTTCTCTTTCAAAAATGGCTCTGCCTGTGACATTAGTCAGCGGCTCTGGCAAAATGCGAGCGTTGATGACCGCGTCTTCGATGGTCGCGAGTCCAGCGATCTGAGGGTTTTCGAGCGTACCGGTAACCGTTAAGTTGACCTGGCCGCTGCCCGATTCCCAGGCGACTTGCCGATTGAAAATATTCAGCAGGGCTAAGCCTTCATCCTGAACGTCGATGTTGACAGAGATAGCGTCGCTTTCAGGGCGAACGTCCATAAATTCGAAGGCGTAGGGAATCTGGGCAGAGAGAGTGAGCGGGTGCTCGGGGGCGGTGGCGACAAGACTGCTGGCGAGGCTAAGTCTGGCATTTTGATAGAGAAACTGAGCGTCTGCTGACTCGATAGGCGTGTCATTGATAGTGACGGCGGCTAGCTGCGCCGATCCGCGTAGCTGTGGGTTGGCTAAAGTGCCGCCTAGCGTGGCCCTGGCATTGGCGAGCCCCTCAATGTCTAGCGGCAGTTGAAGAATATCGCCCAAGTTTTCGACGTTGAGGTTTTCGGCAGTGGCCTGCAGGTTTGAAGTGAGTTCGCTGCCGCGTCCAAAGACGAGCTGTCCAGCCAGGTTGACAGCCGCGATTACCGACTGAGCACCGCCTTCTACTGCATCGACTCGCCCTGCTTCTCCTGACCCAGGCAAGCGAACAGGATCTAAAATTGTCGAAGCAAAGCGAACGGGCTCCAGGGTTAGCACGCCAGGTGTCAGGCGGCCTCTGGCAATTACGTCTTGGGCGCTGTAGTCCGGTCCCCACTGCCAGTCATCTCCGACTAGATCGAAATCGAGCGCAAAGTCGCTACCCCTGCCTTCGAGCTGAAAGCTCCCAGCAAACGGGCCGCTGAGATCTTCCAGGGGGGGAAGGGGTTGGGCAGCATCGGCGATCGCAGCTTCCGCTTGAAGCGCCTGAATTTCTGCAAGGCGACGCAGCTGGTTGAGCAAAGTAGCGGTGGGGTTGCCCGTAGAACTGGTTGCCAACAGGGTGTCTAACGCTGTCTGGGTGAAAGGTTCGTCGAGCCATTCTGGAGGCGTGAGTCCCCGCCGGAAATCTTCTAGACGATAGATAGATAGGGCTGTGAGAAGATTTTGAACATCGCCTTGCTGGGTTTCAATACTGGCACTGTATACCGGCATCTGCCCGCCAAGGCCAAGGCGACCGTTCAGGCTGTAGAGATTGCCGTCTAGCAGCAGTTCGCCGCCAGTCAGCGTTGCCAAATTGTCGGCATAACGCACCTGACCGGCAAGCTGACCAGCGCCAATGTAGCCCAGGCCCAGCTGATCGATGACAACGTCGCCTTCCAGGGTTTGGTTTGCTAAGTTGACCGCTAAGTCGGCAGTGGTCAGCGTCCCGCGCAACTGACCGATATTGGCGGCGCCACTGGTAGGAAAGTTGAGTACCGACAGCGGAAAGTTACCGGCCTGAATATTGAGCAAGTCGCCCTGGCTCTGTCCGCGAGCAAACGTGTCGCGCCAGGCCACTGCGAAATTGAGATCGGAGAATGCCGCTGGAATACCCGCTAGGCTACCAGCTGCCCTGGGGCTAGCGTTAATAGTAATTCTATCGGTGCCGCCAGCGACATTCAGCGCAATGCCGTTACTGGGTGCATAGGCAACGGTACCGGCCAGCAGCGGATCGAATGAAACTCGGTTGACTGCTAGGTTAGCAAGCTGTAGATTGCCGCTGACGTTGGGCGCGCTCGGACGGCCAGTCACTGTTCCATCAAAGCTAGCCAGCCCCTCTAGCGCAAAGACTTCAGGCAAATCAAAGGGGAGCTCGGCGAGCGCGTAGTTGCGCGCGGACACAGCCAGATTGAACTGCTCGATGCCGCTGAAGCCGTCTGTGAGGTCGGGGGTGAGTGTGCCGCTAGCGGTAATACGGTCGGTGGTGGCCTGCGCGATCTCGATGCGATCGCCCCGCCAAGCCACCTGAGCGGTCAGGGGCGCATTGAGGCGGTTGAAGCGAGGGCTAAAGGCGGCTAACCCTTGTGAAAAGGCAAGGTTGCCGGTGGCAGCGATCGCTGCCAGGCGCGTATCGTCAGTGTTGCCACTGAGCTGAAGCTGGCCGCTGACATCTCCCCGTAAGGTTTCAGAAAATGTGTTGAGCTGGACGTTTGCCAGCGTAACATCGCTTATCCACTGACCGTTGACAAGCCTGCCTGAGCCGCTGACGGTACCCCCCCCGACCTGCGCCTGGGCATCGCGAAAGGTGACAGTATCACCGCTAATCGCGACAATGCCTGAAAGCGGATATTGAGCAGTCGGGGCATTTACCCTGACGGTGGTGTTAACGCCACGACCGCTGCTGGTGACGGTGGCATCGGCAGTGACTAAGCCCAGCGGAAACGGGGTCTCGACGCCGTAGATTTTGGCTAGCTCGCGAGCCGGGAGGCTGCGCCCGGCAATTTGAAAGGTAAATGGCGAGCCTTGACCTAACCGCACCTGGCCAGAGCCGCTCAGGGATCCGCCGGTACTTGGAACAGCCGCAATATCGTCGAGCAGAAGCTGTCGGCCCTGAAGAAAGAAGTCGGTCGCAGCGCTGGTGAATGTGAGCTTGTCGACATCGAGCGGGGTAATGGCGATCGCTTCCCCGGCAACTTCCGGCTGGCTAATCCCGCCGCCTACTTGAGCTATCGCATCAAAGCGTCCTTCGACAGGGACGGGCAGCGACAGATTCAGCGTATTAGTAAATTCTTCAACCGAGACATCGTCAGCGGCAACGGTAAGATCGTACCCTTCACTGAAGTCAATTAGCCCTTCCGCAACCGCGTCAATTTCCCCGTAGTTTCCGCTGAGACGATCAACCGTCCACTGATTGCCCTGAAAGCGAGTTTGGCCAGCTAAATCAGTCAGCGGTAGCGGCGCTAGCGTTGTGATGATATCCGCGTCGTCCACACTGAGCGCGCCTTTGTAGGCAACTGGCTGCTGAGGCCGAATGTCAATATCTACGGTGCCGCTGACTTGGCCTGATTCAACGGTGATATCGTCGGTTGCCCTGCCAATTGTTGAGAGTGTGAAGGTCAACACATCGGAGAGCGGGGCGTCGCTTCCTTGCACGATCAGATTAGTGGCAAAGCGGATATTGCGATCATCTTGATCATCCTGGCTGTTCGGTACAGCCTGGATAGGGGAAATCACCACTACCGGCTGCACCTCTCCTTTCAAGGTGATTTCCCCGCCCCTAACCGGTTCTCCCGCTATCGTAAATCGGGTGCGGCGAGCGGCTTCTCCCTCAATCGTCAGCTGGTCAAAACTGACGGTGCCGCTGACTTGCTCAAGCGGAATTGGCTTGAGCTGACCTGACTTAGCCGGTAGCGGCACGAGCGTCAGTTGAGAATCCCGGATGCGAATGTCGTCTAGCCGGACTTTAAACCGCCGTGAAGGGTCTTCTTCGAATTCAGGTAGCTTAAAATTCAGCCAGCCCTTCTCTTCGCCCTGGGCAAGATAGCCCTCAGCCTCAACTAGCGTCAGATCTAACCCCAGCTTTGAGGTAAACAGCGCTTCGAGTAAATCAAACTTTACAATCACCGTATCGGCGGTGACGGTGGTTGGGTCGGCGGCAGAGGCACCCATTGTGGAAGGACCCACTTGCAGGCTACCAAAAGTTACTTTTTCGACATCGCCTAGCTCAATTGGACGCTCCAAAGTGTCGGTCAGGGTGCTTGAGATGACTGGCGATAGCTCTTCATGAATAAAGATCCATGCCCAAGCCGCTAGCGAGAGCCCTGCTGCGCCAAAGACCGTACCCACGAAAATACCCAGCCAAAACCAGGGGAGCGCGCGCCGGTTCCCTGGTTCAGGCGGCGTCGAAGCCGAACTATCAGAATTCTCAGACTGGGGGGAGGGCGGCACTTTCAGTTGGCAGAAGCCTGACTACCCCGATACTCTAGCAACTTTGCAGACCCATTTGATAAACCTGTGGCACTTTCACGAGCGGCTACGGCTTGCAGATAGCTCATGACGTTCAGCTCAGGGCTTTTTGTACCGTGATAATTTCTGTAGCTTCTACAATGGACAGTGCGATCCAAACGTGAGTCGATATCCCTGCTCGCGATGATCGGCCTTGATGGTGTTGTCAGGTATTCTGCGTCACATATATATCAGACTACTGGCAGACTACTGGCAGACTACTGAAATTTTTAGGACTACAGGAGCTAATGACTGCTTGCTTATGGATAGGCCGACTGCCGCTTTGCGGCCATTTCTCACTCTCAAAAGCCGCTATTGGGTACTGGGCACGTTTCTGATTGCCAGCGTTGCTGTCGGCGTGCTTTATGGCGTTTTAGAGTCTTTTCAGCTGTTGCCTAGCCGGGCAGCAGATCCGATCTCGGTGCCGATTATTACGATTGCCGTTTGGACGGTGGTTGCAGGCGTTGTTTTGCTAGTGGGTCGCCGCCGGGGGCTACAGGTAAACTCTTTGTTTGGCCAGCGGCTGCCTCCCTTCTCGCTTCTCCATGCGGGACTGTTGGTGTTTGGTCAGTTGATGTTCTCTTTGGGCAGTTTCTCGGTTGTTTTCTACTTACTGGCATTGGGATTTCCTGACTATGCAGCCCGGATTTTAGAGACAAATTTGTTGTTAGGAGGTGGCAGCAGTCGATATCCGCAGCTGTATGACGGCCTAATGC
>JBARVU010000530.1:0-4494 GCA_049646425.1 Phormidesmis sp.
CCGATAGCCAACGCCCTGGATTTCTAACTTTTTCTGATAGCCGTTAGAGACCCCTTCGACCATGTTGGCGATCAGGGTGCGCACTAGACCATGACGCTGTCTAGCGTTGCGCGACTCGTTACGTCGAGTGACAACGATCTCTTCGCCTTCCTGGACAAAGGCAATCTCGGGAGGCAGCTCTCGGGAGAGTTCGCCCTTTGCCCCTTTGACAGTGACCTTTTGGCCATCGATAGTGATGGTGACGCCTTTGGGGACTGGCACAGGCTGTTTGCCAATTCTAGACATGTTTTCGTTCCTCCTTTAGGGCCTGCATAGTCGGGTTTAGTAGATGTAGCAAAGGACTTCCCCACCAATACCCTGGCGTCTAGCGTCGCGGTCGGTCATGACGCCACTGGAGGTCGAAATAATCGCAATGCCGATGCCGCCAAGTACTCTGGGCAGCTCTTTGCGGTTGGAGTATACTCTCAAGCCTGGTTTGCTGACGCGGGTCAGGTTGCGAATGATCGGCTGACGCTGCTTGCCTTTGTATTTGAGCGTGATCGTGATTTTGCGGGTAATGCCTTCGCCGTTGTCTTCGGTTTCCGCTACAAAACCTTCTTCTTTCAATACGTTAGCAATGCTGCGAGTCATTTTAGTCGATGGGATATCGACGGTTTGATGATGCGCAAGCGTAGCATTCCGAATGCGCGTCAGCATATCTGAAATCGTGTCGTTAGACGCCATAGTCCTCTTGTTTGCTACTGCCTCAGTTATCTCGGAAGGGCATTCCCAACTCCTTCAGAAGGGCTCGGCCTTCTTCATCGGAGTTCGCGGTGGTGACAATGGTGATGTCCATGCCGCGAATTTGGTCAACGCTGTCGTATTCAACCTCTGGGAAAATCAGCTGCTCGCGCAGGCCCAGGGTGTAGTTGCCGCGCCCGTCGAAGCTTCGGGGGCTAACGCCCCGGAAGTCTCGAATGCGAGGCAGGGTTAAATTGATTAGGCGGTTCGTGAAGGCGTACATGCGGTCTGCTCGAAGCGTCACTTTGACGCCGACCGGCATACCCTCGCGAATCTTAAAGCCTGCGATCGCTTTTTTAGCTCTCGTTACCACTGGCCGTTGGCCGGTGATCATTGCCAGTTCGTTGATCGAAGATTCAAGCGCTTTGGCATTCTGAGAAGCTTCTCCTAAGCCACGGTTGACCGTTACTTTGGAGAGCTTGGGAATCTGATGGGGGTTGGTGTATCCAAACTCTTCGGTGAGCTTGGGCACCACTTTCTCTAAATAGAGTGTTTTGAGTGAGTCGGCCATTGTATCCTCTGGAAACGATTTCCCTGGGCTTGGTCAGGGGGTGTTAATCAATCTAAAATCTCACCGGTCTTCTTTAGCATGCGCACCGTACGGCCATCTTCCGTCAAGGTGTGAGCCACGCGGCTAGCAACCTTTTGCTTGGTAGAGTAAAGCATCACATTAGAGCTGTGAATGGGAAATTCCTTGGTAAGAATCTGCCCAGACTCGCCTTCTTGCTGAGGCTTGACGTGCTTGGTGCGAATATTCACACCCTCTACGATCACCTGAGATTTTTTGGCGCTGATGGCGACGACCTCGCCGACTTTGCCTTTATCCTTGCCGGTGATCACCTGAACGGTGTCTCCTTTTCTGACGTGCATCTTGTGACGCACCGTTTTCTTCTGCTTAAGCATCTAGAGCACCTCCGGCGCTAGAGAAACAATCTTGGTGAAGCCCTTGTCGCGCAGTTCGCGGGCCACCGGGCCAAAGACCCGAGTGCCTCGGGGGTTGCTGCCATCTTGGGTAATGATCACGGCAGCGTTGTCGTCGAAACGAATGCTCATACCGCTTTGACGGCGGATGCCCTTGCGAGTGCGCACGACAACGGCCTTGACGACATCTGATTTTTTCACGGCCATGTTAGGCAGGGCATCTTTGACCACGGCCACAATCACGTCACCGACACCTGCATACTGCTTGCGACCGCCGAGCACTCGAATGCACATGAGCTTACGAGCGCCGCTGTTGTCGGCCACGTTTAAATAGGTCTCTTGCTGAATCACGTCTAAATCCTCACCTTATATATCAGAAGAACTGAGGATGTCAGCGATCACCCATCGCTTGGTCTTGCTGAGCGGGCGGGTTTCGCTGATTTTGACGCGATCGCCCACCTTGCAATTGTTGTCCTCGTCGTGGGCCTTATAGCGCTGAGTTCGCACCATAATTTTGCCGTACTTGGGGTGCTGTACGCGGGTTTCGACCGCAACCACCACCGTCTTATCCATCTTGTCGCTGACCACCTGGCCAATTCGTTCTTTTACTGCCATTTCCTTTAAGCCTCTTTCTCTGTCGCGTTAGCAGCGAGCTGCCGTTCTCTTTCAATCGTCATTAGCTGGGCTAGCTTGCGACGGCCATGCCGAAACTCATGAAACCCACTCTCGATCTGACGGGTCGCTTTCTTAAAGCGCAGGTCGAACAGATCTCGCTTGGTCTTTGCAATTTCTGCTGTGATTTCGTCATCGGTGAGCGCTCTTAGCTCTTTTGCTTTACTCAGTGCCATCAGAAGTTATCCCTCCTCGCTATCTTTCATAATGAATTTAGTCTTGAAAGGCAGCTTGAAGGAAGCCAGTCGCATCGCTTCTCTGGCCACTTCCTCAGTCACCCCGGCAATTTCAAAGACAACACGACCCGGCTTGACCACCGCTACCCAAAACTCAGGGTTGCCCTTACCAGAACCCATACGAGTTTCAGCGGCGCGCATGGTCACTGACTTATCTGGAAAGACCCGAATCCAGATTTTGCCGCCCCGCTTGATGTAACGGGTCATGGCTCGTCGGGCCGCTTCAATTTGCCGAGAGGTCATCCAGGAGGGCTCAGTCGCCTGAAGTGCAAACTGACCGAAGTTGATCTCATTGCCCCGGTGGGCCAGTCCGCGCATCCGACCGCGATGCTGCTTTCTAAATTTTGTTCTTCTTGGGCTTAACATGATGGATCGCTTGAAGTTAGCAGTGAGAAAAGGGCTTGAGCGAATAGAAAGGTCTTTTAAGAGTCGTTGGAGCGATCTTCAAATTGCTGACGGCGGCGGGGCTGGCGGCGGCGGGGCTGAGCGCTGGCCTCTTCGGGCTGGTTCTCTTGACCCGGAATCACTTCGCCTTTAAACACCCAGGTTTTTACACCTAAGATGCCGTAGGTTGTCTGAGCGGTGCGATAGGCATAGTCGATGTTGGCCCGCAGCGTGTGCAAGGGTACCCGGCCCTCACGAGTCCATTCAGTTCTGGCAATCTCAGCACCGTTAAGTCGGCCGCTGACCTGAATTTTAATCCCCTCTACGCCTGCCCGCTGAGCCCGCTGAATCGCCTGACGAACGACTCGCCGGAAAGAAACCCGGCGTTCTAGCTGCTGGGTGATGTACTCACAGATGAGTCCCGCATCGGCATCTACCCGAGCGACCTCAACCACGTTGATTCTAATTTGGCGGCTGTCGTCTTTGATCTGCTTTTGTAGACCCACTCGCAGCGCTTCAATGCCTGCGCCGCCTCTGCCGACCACAACACCAGGGCGAGCGGTCCGAACTTCTAGATCAATTTGATCGGCTTTGCGCTCGATATGCACATCTGAGATCCCGGCATTGGCCAGGTTCTTCTCAACGTACTTACGAATCTCATAGTCTTCTTGCAGCAGCGCTGGGTAACGATTTTTGCCGGCATACCAGCGGGAGCGATGCTCCTGGGTGATGCCAAGACGAAGCCCGATTGGGTGTATCTTCTGTCCCACTGATGTACTCCTTAGAAAAAATTGCGAGAGGGTGAAAGGGAATGGTTTATAGACTAGCTCGGACTGCGAGGTACGCTAGGCTTCAGTGCCGGGGGCGACAGCGATCGCAATGTGGCAAGTCGGCTTCTTAATCTGGTATGCCCGACCCTGAGCGCGAGGGCGAAAGCGCTTCAGCACGGGGCCTTGGTCTGCATAGGCTTCACTGATATAAAGCCCAATCGGATCGAGACCGTTGTTATGCTCTGCATTGGCTACCGCTGAGCGCAAGACCTTAAGAATTGGCTCACACGCCTTATAAGGCATGAATTCGAGCATAATCAATGCCTCCCGGTAAGAGCGACCGCGAATTTGGTCGAGCACCCGGCGTACCTTCAAGGGCGACATCCGCACGAACTTGGCCGTCGCCTTCACCTGTAAATCTGAATCGATATCAATCATGGTTGTCTCCTCTAGCGACGCGCCTTTTTATCGCTCTTAGCGTGGCCCCGAAAGGTTCGAGTCGGTGCAAACTCGCCTAGCTTATGCCCCACCATTTGCTCGTTGATAAAGACGGGCACATGCTGACGACCGTTATGTACGGCGACCGTGTGACCAATAAACTGGGGAATAATGGTCGAAGCGCGAGACCAGGTTTTGATCACCTGCTTCTCGTTCTTCGCGTTGAGCTTTTCAATTTTAGTAAGAAGGTGATCCGCCACGAAGGGCCCCTTCTTTAGGGAACGAGACATGTT
>JBARVU010000531.1:0-17631 GCA_049646425.1 Phormidesmis sp.
TCACGGTAACCTCTCTTCCAGGCCAAATTTCCCAGGGCGCTACAGGGTAAATTCCATGGTTTGGGATCCCATGCGCTAAACTAATGAGCGCAGTAGGTGATTTGCTGAAGTTTTGGGGTGTATGCCCTGGCGGTTGGGCACTTGCTGATCCTGGCAGTCCTTTATTTGCCGGACTGTTTGGCCTAATTCGTTTCGCCACTGGGCGATCGCGAAAAGTGGGAGCTTTAAGAGAGCCCGCTTTTTTTATTGGGCGCTATTTTAGCGGGTGCCGCCAAGTATTGAGATAGATCTTCTGACGGTTATGACACATCCTTTAGTTCCCCAAATCGTTGAGCTGGCATCGCCGATTGCTGAAGGAATCGGCCTGGAAATCGTAGACGCGGTGTTTCAGACCAATCAAAGTCCGCCGGTGCTGCGCGTTGATGTGCGCAATCCTAGCCAGGAAGATACGGGGCTCGATGACTGTGAGCGGCTGAGCGTGGCCCTGACTGAAGCGCTGGATGAGTCTGAGCTGATCCCAGATGCCTATGTGCTAGAGGTGTCGAGCCCAGGGGTGTCAGATATCTTGACGAGCGATCGCGACTTTGCCGTCTTCAAGGGCTTCCCGGTCGAAGTGCAGCTCAGCGAACCCCATAAAAAAAAGCAGGTTTGGCAGGGCAGCCTAGTAGGCCGCGACGAGGAAACCCTGTCGCTCAATCTCAAGGGGCGATCTGTGAACATTCCCCGCGAACTTGTTCGCTCCGTACAGCTCAGCAGTGAGGAGCCATAAGCGCTCAAGCGCTGTTGTCAGCGGGTGACTTTAAATCCGAGTCAGCCAGGCAATATTTTACGGTTATTTGTTTTTAAGTTGTTTTTTCAGAGGTGGTGCCTATGTCAATGGTGAGCTTGCCCGGTCTTCAAGCGATGATCGATGGGATTAGTCAAGAGCGGAATCTGCCCAAGACAGCCGTTCAGATGGCGTTACAAGAAGCGCTGCTGAAGGGCTATGAGCGCTATCGACGGACTCAGCGCATCGACAGCAGTCAGTTTGATGAAGAGTATTTCGATAACTTTTATGTAGAGCTAGATACCGAAGACGAAGGCTTTCGCGTCTTAGCTAATAAAACGATTGTCGAATCCGTCGAAAATTCAGACCACCAAATTGGCCTGGTCGAAGTCCAACAGGTTGCCCCCGAAGCGTTAGCCGGCGATACGGTCGTACTCGACGTCACGCCCGAACAGCAGGACTTTGGGCGGATGGCCGCGATTCAAACCAAGCAGGTGCTGGCCCAGAAACTTCGAGACCAGCAGCGCCGTCTGATCCAGGAAGAGTTTCAGGAATTAGAAGGCTCTATCTTGAACGCGCGGGTGCTCAGATTTGAGCGACAGTCAGTGATTATGGCCGTGAGTAGCGGCTTAGGCCAGCCCGACACCGAAGCTGAACTGCTCAAGCGCGACCAGCTTCCCAACGATAACTACCGGGCTAACGCAACTTTTCGCGTCGCCTTGAAGCGGGTGTCAGAAGGGTCACACCGGGGGCCGCAGCTACTGGTCTCTAGAGCCGATGCCAGTCTGGTAGTAGAACTCTTTTCCAATGAAGTGCCTGAAATTGAAGACGAAGTCGTTCGGATCGTGGCGGTTGCCCGGGAGGCAAACCCCCCTTCCCGCTCAGTTGGGCCACGCACTAAGATTGCGGTAGACACCTTAGAAAGCGATGTTGACCCTGTGGGTGCCTGTATTGGCGCGCGGGGATCTCGCATTCAGGTGGTGGTGAACGAACTGCGCGGTGAAAAGATCGACGTGATTCGCTGGTCACCCGATCCGGCTACCTATATTTCTAATGGACTGAGTCCGGCGCGGGTAGATGAAGTGCGCCTGATGGATCCGGAAGGCCGACAGGCTCACGTTCTGGTGCCTGAGGATCAGCTTAGCCTGGCGATTGGGAAAGAGGGCCAAAACGTTCGCTTAGCCGCTCGCCTCACCGGTTGGAAGATAGACATCAAAGATTCGGCTAAGTATGACTACGATGCTGAAAATGAGAAGATGGCCGAAATTGCCGAAGCCAGACAGCGGGCCGCAGAAGCAGCCGCAGCCGCAGCCGCAGAAGAAGCAGCTGAGATTGCAGAGGCAGAAGAGTGGCGGGCAAAAGCTAGGGCAGTGGCCGAAGCGAAGGCAGCAGTTGAAGCGGCGGCGAACAGCGAATCCAGCGACGACGAGCCAATGGCAGCGGCTGACGAAGCAACTGCAGTTGCAGAGCCTGCTATGGCCGATGAGAGTGCTGTTGTCGAATCCAGCGCAACGGAGGACTAGCTGCGCTAGAGACAGTGGGGCAAAGCAGGTAGGGGAAAACCGTGGCTGAGAAAAACTATCGTCGGTGCATCGGCTGCCGGACAATGGCTCATCGAGATCAGCTTTGGCGGATAGTTCGCACCTATCCCGATCGGCATGTCCAGCTCGATACAGGCATGGGACGCTCCGCTTATCTATGTCCGCAAGAAAGCTGCTTACGCGCCGCCCAAAGAAAAAACCGTTTGGGCCGCATCTTGAACGTGCAAATACCGTCAGACATTTACAAAGTTCTACAGAGCCGACTGGCCCCCTTAGAAGCCCGTTTAGAACACGGCCGACAAAATGCGCCAAAAGCTTCTAATACTCGGTGCTAGAGCCATTAAGGTCGGCGGTGAAGAAGCTGGGCAAATCGCTAAGAATCCTATCGAAGGCAGAGCCATATCTGGGCTGTTTTGAGTACAATGTTTTGACCACTTCAGTTAGATCAGTATTGGCTGGCAACAAGTCGACCGCGCTAACGGGGCCAGCTTGTTGCTAGGCTGCTTGAGCGTTTGGCTAGGATTCGACATTCTTTAGATTGCGAGCGGTCAATGCTATAGATCTGTGTGGGTGCTGGAAATTAACCACCGCTGTACTCTATGCTTTAGAGTCAAGGCTTTAGAGTCGAGCGTGTTGATTCGATAAGGGCAATAGGTCTTATGTAAAACACATCAGTTAGTCAGGTTTTAAGAGGAAAAGGATGAACGGCAAAGTAAGAATTTACGAGCTATCAAGGGAGTTGGCCCAGGAAAACAAGGATATTGAGAACAAAGACATTTTGGCCATCTGTGATGAGCTAGACATTGCGGTAAAAAGTCATAGCAGCACTATCACGGAAGCAGAAGCCAATCGTATTAGAGCTGTGGCTCAAGCGAGTGACTACAAGCCCAGCAACCCAACTATCAAGGCCAAGCCCCCTCGCAGCAATCCGCCTAGCGCTAAGCCAACCATTGCCAAAAAGCCCGTTCGTCCTCGTGAGCAGCAAATTTTAGAAATTCGTCGCTATCCTCGTCCGGCGGCTCCGGCAGAAGATGCGCGCCCGCCTGCTTCGCCGAGCGTGAGCCAGTCAGATAGAGAGCCTATCAGCCCAGATAGTCCTGTTCTAGCAGGCCCACCTAGCCGTTCGCCAGCAGCCCAGCCGGCAGGAAGCCCAGGGGATAGTGACGACTCATCCGCTGCTCAGTCAGCTGAACCGGTGAAGCCAATGAAGGAGCCTACGCGGCCAACCTTTAGCCAGGCTCCTGAAAAAATTGTCACCACTTCTGGGGTAACCAGCCCTGATCAGCTGAAGCCTAGGCTGGTGGAGCCGCCTGCCAGACCTTCGAATAAGCCCGCCGCTGCCAGAGATGATAGAAGAGACGAGAGTGAAAGCGAAGATGCCAGTCGAGTAGCTCGCCCCGTTTTGAAACGCGATCGCTCAGCGGGCGGGGCTTCCTCTAATGGCGGACGTCCTAGTCGTCCGACGACCAGCAGCAGCGATAGCGGTGGAACCGTGGCCCCGCCCGCCCCACCCCGTCCTGCCACCGAACTGCGCCGTCCGCCTGCCAGATCGGCTGTGCTGGAGAGCACAAGTACTGACAGTACTGACACCGATGATGGCGATGACGATTCGTCGTTTGTCGATCCGGCACTGGAGCTGCGCCGTCCCACGCCGCCGCGTCCGCCTAAGCGCCGTGATCGCCCGGTGGGAGAAGACGAAGAAGAGGAAATTCGGCCTAAGAAGGTGGCGAAAACCAAGCGCCAGCGCGTCATTGTTGATGACGATGAAGACTTCGAAGATCTCGATGCCAACAGCGGCGATGTTTCGTCCGCTCAAATCAGCCTCTCGCTAATGCGTCCGCCCAAGCCTAAAGGGCAGCGGCAGGCCAGACCCGCGCCGACGACTAAAAAAACAAAGCAGCGATCGCCTTCACGCCGCGAACGCCGCGAACGCCGTCAGGAGGCAGAACCTGAAAAGCCAGAAATGATCGTGTTAACGGGGGGTATTAGCGTCCATGATCTTGCCGATCAGCTGGCCGTTCCTCAGACGGAAATCATCAAGCTGCTTTTCTTCAAAGGAATCGCAACCAACGTCAACCAGACCCTGGATATGCCCACAGCTGAAATGGTGGCTCAGGAGTTTGAAGTTGAAGCGGTGACCGCTGAAGAAGCGCCCGAGGCCCGCAAAGTCACGGAAATGGTGGGCGAAGAAGATAGCGATAAGCTGCAGCCGCGTCCGCCTGTGGTCACTATCATGGGCCACGTAGACCACGGTAAAACTAGCCTGCTTGACTACATTCGTCAGGCCAAGGTAACTGAGGGCGAAGCCGGGGGAATTACCCAGCATATCGGGGCCTATCACGTGGATCTACAGTCGAATCCGAACAGCGATCGCAAGTCTGGCCAAATCGTCTTCCTAGACACACCTGGGCACGAAGCCTTCACCGCCATGCGTGCACGCGGCACCCGAGTGACAGACATTGCCGTTTTGGTAGTGGCCGCTGACGACGGCGTTCGCCCCCAGACCATTGAGGCAATCAGCCATGCGAAAGCAGCCGGTGTGCCGATTGTGGTGGCCATCAACAAGATCGACAAGGAAGCTGCTAATCCCGACCGGGTGAAGCAGGAGCTGATGGAATATGAGCTCGTTCCGGAAGAGTACGGCGGCGACACCATTATGGTGCCGGTGAGTGCGATTACCGGCGAGAACGTCGATACCATCTTAGAAATGCTGCTGCTGGTGTCCGAAGTCGAAGACTTGCAGGCAAACCCTGACCGGCTCGCTCGCGGCACCGTCATCGAAGCCCATCTAGATAAAGCCCGAGGCCCGGTCGCGACGCTGCTGGTACAAAACGGCACGCTCAAGATTGGCGATGCCTTTTCGGCGGGGCCGGTCTTTGGCCGGGTGAAAGCCATGGTAGATGATCGGGGCAATCGCTCAAAAGCAGCCAAGCCTTCTTTTGCGGTCGAGGTGCTCGGTCTCAACGACGTGCCGCCGGCTGGTGAGGAGTTCGAGGTGTATGCCGATGAGCGCGATGCCCGCGCTGCCGCCGATGAAAAGGCGATTGAGCAGCGACAGTCACGCTTGCAGCAGACCATGGCCTCTCGCCGGGTGACGCTGAATTCGCTATCTGAACAGGCCAAAGAGGGCGACCTCAAAGAGCTGAACTTGATCTTAAAGGCAGATGTACAGGGGTCGCTAGAAGCGATTTTAGGCTCCTTGCAGCAGCTTCCTCAAAATGAAGTGCAGATCCGGGTGCTGATGGCAGCGCCAGGTGAAATCAGTGAAACAGACGTAGACCTAGCCGCTGCGAGTGGCGCGGTAATTATCGCCTTTAATACTACGCTAGCTTCTGGGGCGCGGCAGTCTGCCGATAACCTGGGCGTCGATGTGCGCGATTACGACATCATCTACAAGCTGCTTGAGGACATTGAAGGGGCGATGGAAGGTCTCTTAGAGCCCGAGCTGGTAGAAGAGCCGCTAGGCAAGGTTGAAGTGCGAGCGGTCTTCCCCGTTCGTAAGGGAACGGTGGCTGGCTGCTATGTGCTCTCTGGCAAAGTTACCCGTAACTGTAAGGTACGGGTGATGCGCGGGGATGAGAACGTATATGAGGGCAACCTCGATTCGCTGAAGCGGATGAAGGACGATAGCAAAGAAGTGAATGCTGGCTTCGAATGTGGTATCGCTGTCGGTGGCTTTAATGACTGGAAAGAAGGCGACATTATCGACGCTTTCCGGCTCGTTTCTCAGCGTCGTACGCTTGCTCCTGCATAGGATGTTGTTATGAGGTTCCAGCAGAGCCGATATTTGTGGGTACAGGTCGTCGGCCTAGCGGCTGTGCCCCTGCTGTTGGATGTCTGCTTGGTTGGATTGGCCTCGTCTGGGCTGGCGGTGCCGTACGGCATTCAGTTTTGGGCGATCGCGTTCTTCGGGATTGCCCCACCGCTATGGATGCAGCTCGCCAAACCGTTTTATGTATTCAGCCTTCCCCCGGTTGCGCTCAATCCCAATGTGCTCAGTGACGACCAGCACCGCTGCCTGAGACTGCTCCAGTCTTGGCAGGTGAAAGCGTTAGCAGGGCTGACAGCCGTTTTTTCGCTGTGGGTGCTCTTACAGCTGTATGCAGAGTCGTCTCAAATCATGCCGATGATGACGCCCAGGGTTGGGCTGATTAGCGCGGCTGTTGCGTTCTTTTTTAGCTGTGCATTTTTACAAATTTCAGTGAGTGCTGTGCGTGTCCTGCTAGTCGGCTCTGAGGCACTGAAGCGGGTAGTGCCCTATGAGACGAGTGCGATCGCCGGTGATTTTTTGATTTTGGGATTTCGGGTCAAGCGCATTTTGCCAGAGCCTCTCGCCGCAAGGCTCGATCTACCTGAAGATCCGCCGCCACCAGAAGCGAGAGCCCCAGTGGATGAAACGTTGGTTCAGTACTCAGGAAATGAAAACCTGAACAGCGAAAATCTAGCAGCTAAAGATTTAGTCGCTCAGAATGACTTAGTCAATCAGGATCAAGACTTAGACGATGTCCTGAACGAGCAAGATATTGACGATCACGCCCCAAATCATGAAACCAGCGGCGATGAAGAAAACCAATCTGACTCGAATGCTGATTCGCAGGATTTCTGAGCGTCTTCAACTGTACGATTCCACCTTAAAACTGCTCAAAACCGTGGCAATCATTACATACAGACTCTGAACCTTAAGCTACGCTGTAAAAAACGAGAAGCTGGACACAGCCTTCAAAGGCTTGCTTTACCAGTTCTCTTCGCTTGGAGGTCATCATGACAAACTCATATTCTGCTAACCCGACTCACGCTCATCAGGACGCTGAGATCTGGCAAAGCTTAAAGAATGCGATCACCGCTAGCTCTGGCTTTCAGCGCTGGTGCTCCGAGCAGTCAGCCCTGACGACTGCCTCGGACGATCAGCTCGTGCGACTGTATCTACGCGATACGCTGGAGACACTGGCTTACTGATCGGTTGATAACATCCAGCCTATTCATCCAAAGGAATCAGGAAAAGCTTCCGGTTTGAAGCCTCATTCTTAACGACTACAGCAAACAAGGGCAGGTTCTTCAATGAGCCTGCCCTTTCCTCATGGTTGCGACGCCAACCCTAAAACAGAGGTCGTATATAGCGGCGTGCGGATGCATTCGTACGCCGCGAGTCACTTGGCCCGGTGTACTATCAGGCTTTTGACCGATAAAGTGTATTCAAGCCAAGTGACCAACGCTATAGATCAGGCGGACGCCAAGGTCGCGGATTCAGATGTCCTTTCCTCTGCCTCAAGCAGAGGCTCAGCAGTAGGCGGTGAAGGCGGAACTTTAAGGTCTTCAAAGATGCTCTTGATGGAACTAGCTACCGGCACAGCGACGATCAGTCCTAAGAAACCGGCAATCTTAGTGCCGAGCAGGAGAGAGAGCAGAATCCACACCGGGTTCAGGCCCACAAACCCACCAATCAGCTGCGGTGCGATCGCATTCTCCACCACCTGATCGATCACGGCTGCCACCGCCACGACCCGCACCCCCAGCCAAATACTCTTCAGCGCCGTCAGAAAGCTAATAATCGTAATGCTCAAAGCGGGCCCGAAGGGGAAAATCGCCATTACACCTACCGCAATCCCAAACAGCAGCCCGAAAGGCACTCGAATCACAACGAAGGCAATAGTCATCGCCGTTCCCATCAGCAGCGCAACCGTGATTTGCCCAAGGAAATAATTTTGAAAGTTTTGCCGGATCAGCGGTCTAGCATGTTCGTTCCATTCCTGAGGCAGCCACTGAAAAATGCCGTCCCACAGGCGATTGCCATGAAGCAATAGATAAAAGGTCAGTACCACCGTCAGGCCCAGATCCACCACGCTGCCAATCGCGTCAGGTAGCAATCCGAGAACGCTGGCGCTCAGGCTCTGTAGCTGCGTAGTCAGCTTGGTCTGAAGCTGAACGGCCAGACTTGCCAAATCTATCGGTAGATTGAGCCCCACCGCCCAAGTCTGCAAAGCGTTCATCTGAGACATGCCTGAGTCTAACCAGGAGGGCAGGCGTCCGGTTAGCTCGTTGATCTGTGCGACTAGCGGCGGCACCAAGAGTACGCCGAGTACCCCCAGCACTGAAATCGATCCCAAGAGCACTAGTAAAATGGCCAGCGATCGCCGCAGTCGAAACCGCGACAGCCACTGTACCGGGTAGTTGAGGAGAAAAGAAAGCAGCGTCGCCGTCAAAAAGATAGTTAGCTGCGAGCGGAAATAGGCAAAAATCTGCAGGGCTACCCAGCCATTCAAAGCAAGCAGCGGCAAAGCCAAACCCCAGATCATCCAGCGCGGTAGTCGGTTCAACCAGTCCATAGGCGAGGTGTTCAGTGAAAGGCTTGCATGTTAGTTAACGTTCAGCAACCAGCCTAACGAATAAGCGAGAGATATTCGCGAGCCTTAGGAGAGACATTGTAAATGCGTACAGCAGGCGTTTAGCCCCCTATCGACATGTACCAATAGTAGGTGACCATCGGAATGACCGTCGCGGCAATCAGGAGTACGACGACGACGATTGTAGAAGAACCACGCGTCGCTTCAGTCTCTTCAGCGGTTGCAAAGTTTCGCTCGGTGTCGACCGTGTCACTATATTCCGGGGGGCCAGGGTCAGGCTCACCCGAGATCACAGCGACCAGGCGATCAGTGCCGTTCAAAAACGACTGGTTGTACTGATTTCCGCGCAGCAGAGGCACCTTCATCGTCTCGCCGATGATGCTTTGAGCGACATCCTCCGGCAGGACTTCAGCAGTTTTTTCGCCCACGCTGATGCCGATAGCGTTGGTGAGATCATCCAGGACGACAACGGTTTGATTGGCGCGCGATTCCGGCGTTGGGAACCAGCGCTCCATCAGCTGATCGGCAAAGCTTTGGGCGCTTTCGCCGTAGTCTAAGCGGTGAATCGTGACGAAGCGAACCTCGTTTCCGGTCTGCTGCGCTAGCTCGCTGAGCGCATCGGCGATCTTGCCTTCATTGAGCCGGGATACCTGAGTAGCCTCATCCAGTATCCAGGTGCTGGCAGTTTGCGGCATGCTATACATGCCGGTGGCCAAGGCAGGCGCCGCCACGGCTTGGACGGACAGCAGCGTGATCGCCAGCAAACAAAGTAGCTGACGGAACCAGCCGAAAGACTTTGACATGAGCTTTAAAAGAATAGGGTTATTGTCAATAATAAACCACGACATCGACAGACTACGACATCAAAAAGTTGTGCTGACGCAGTATCTTCTGTAAGTTGGTGTCGGCTTCGAGTAGGCAGGCATGACCGCTCTCGGGTAGCAGCGTCAGCTGAGCATTGGGAAAACGTGCCTGCAAACTTTTAGTCTCACGCTCAGAAGGCAGCAGCCGATCATTGCCCCCAGCAATCAGTAAGACCGGCTGGGTCACGTGCTCTAGCGGTAGGCGCTCCACCTCAAAGCGGCTGAGCATCGCCATTCGCCAGGCAGCCGTTTTGGCAGGTACCGAGCCCATGGCTGCTTCGAGCGCTTTGCGATCGCGCCAGTTCACCCGAAAGGGCTCGATTAGAAAAGGGACAAATCCCTTGGCGCTGTAGCGATAGGCCAAATTCGGTAGCTGCCGGGTGATCAGTGAGCCTAACTGCATCCAGGGCAGTCGCCGAAACGAGGACGCCGGGTTAACCAAAATCACGCGGTCAAACAAATGAGGCGACTCAGTCAATACTTGCATGGCCAAACACCCCCCGAAGGATTCGCCACACAAATAGACCGGGCGACGATGCTGGCCGACTTCTTCGCTGATCAGGCCGCTCACCTGATGGGCCAGCGGCTGCCATTCAGAGGTATCTTCCGGTGAAATCGCTACGCAGCGCAGGTCGAACCAGGGTACCAAACGATCTATCTGCGATCGCAACAGCGTGCCCGTGCCGTCCATCCCGGGTAAAAACACGAACAGAGGTTTGTCAGGACGAAGGGGCCGGGGGGATAGAAAGCGCACCAAATTGACAGAAGGGGGATGACTATCGCTTGTCACCATCAATAGCAACCTGCCGCCAGCAGGGTTTGGATGTTGTCATGGCAGCGCTCACTCAGCTCTGTAGTCATCTGGCTAGCCCGTTTACCCTGATAGTCCTGCCGCAGGCTGTCAGTCACCACAATCGGCTGGCCAATGACGACCGTTACCCGCTGATAGATGACCGCCGGGTGACGCCCCGCCCGATCAAACAGTGGCTCAGTCGGATCAAACAAGCTTAGCAGCTTCAAAGGAACGGTATCTTGCTGTTTCTCTTCTAAAGCTAAAATGGCAGCTGGCACAATTTGTAGATTCTCTACCGGTGATCGCAGGGCCAGATGAGCAAAGCCGCGATGAAAAGGGCCGACCTGGTCGGGCGAGGCGATTTTCACCATGGGCCCTGTCCCCTCGGGGAAGATGCCGATAGATTCCTGGGATTGCAAAAAGTTCGTTGCCTGCTCAAAAAATTTTCGCCCTCGTTTGTCCGGTTCATCCAGCGGAAAGCAGCCTAAAGCATCGACGACGCTGCGCATAACCGGAACCTGCGCCATGTAGTGGTGGCAGGCAAAATGAACCGGCTTTGCCGCCGCCGTCATTAGGAGCGGCGCATCGAGAAAGCTCCGGTGGTTTGCAATCATTAAAAAAGGCGATTTTGGCAGCCGCTCGGCATGGTGCAGTCGGATACGGACACCTAAGGAAAATAGCATCCAGCGAGAAACTTCAAGGGGACTGGTCAACGACATAGGGCTCGGCAAATAAAAAAGACGGCAGATTGCCGCCCTAACTCCAATACTAGACCTTAGTTGTAAGGCGCTGCTAACGCTATTGCCATCTCTCGAAAGAGCCGTGTTCGAAGAATCGTAAAGGAGCTTAGCCAGCTTTAGAGTTAAACTCCACCAAAAAAGAAAGGACAGTCTCCAGGCGATAAAGCTCTAGATCCTGTCCTCGATTTACGCAACTTTGATTCGAGCCTCGATTGACTTCGGGACTCTATTCGGGACTCTATTTGACGCCCAAAGCGGGAGAGTAACGACCCCGAGCAGCAGACAGCTCAATCGGAACGACGCAGCCATCAGCGACAGCGTCATCTAAAATAGCCAGCAGTCTCTGCTCTTCGCAGGTCAGCTGGCTCTTACGATATTGCTGTATTCGAGCAGCTACACCAGGCGCCAGTTCGCTGTTCAAGATGGCCGTACGAACCAAAGGTTCAAGGCTATTTGAGCGAGACTTAAAACTTGATGTTCCAAACATTTGATTAAACCCTAGTGACTCACACTTCTGCTTTCTTCAAGGGGGCCTTACATTCCGGACAAAAATCCTTGGAAAGTAAAATAACTGCTAGCAAATTTATACTGTCTCTACAAATTTACACCATCTCTATAAAATTAGTATAGCAGACTGAATATAGTCACTTATCTTGATAGCTTCTCCGTAGAATAACTGACCGTAAAGCAGCTGCCTATCTCCAGACTTCTCTGAAAAATCATCAGACTGAAAATATGTTTACGGCCTTAGAGACCTAATATATCAAGAATATCCCAGCTATTCAGGCTCCTACGAGAGCATCTCAGTGATGATGTTTTACTTTATAGAGGGATGGCTTCGAATGTGAGCCAAGTCCTGACAAATAACAATAACTACTCAGAGTTTTCCCTTTTTACATAAGGGTAGCAACAGCACCTCAGTAAATTTACTCATTTACCTTTGTTTTTATCTAAGTTTCTGTCCTCTTTTACTTATTTGCAGGCCGAACAAATGGTTAAGACTCAGTGGTTAAAATACCATCAATTTTTATTAATAATTGGCCCCTCTAGCGGCTGAGCGGCTAGCGCGATCGCCCGAGGGAAAACAAGATGCTCCTGCTGCTGTATCCGAGCCTGAAGAGACGCAACGCTATCGCCGGGCAATACCGGGACGGCGGCCTGCATGATGATGGGGCCGCTATCGACGGCTAGTTCAACATAGTGCACGCTACAGCCCGCGATTTTTACACCGGCATGGAGGGCCTGCTCCACGGCTCGGATGCCGGGAAAGCTCGGCAGCAAACTCGGGTGAATGTTTAAGATACGCTGAGGGAAGGCCGATATGAGGCGCTGTGTTACTCGCCGCATCCATCCCGCCATGATCACCCATTCCACCTGATAGCTGGTCAGGGCAGCCGCGATCGCCTCATCTAAGTCTTCTCGATTTTGAAACGTGCGATGATCTAGCAACCGCACCGGAATGCCTAGCCGACTGGCCCGTTCGACCACTTTAGCGCCTGGGTTATTGTAGATAACAATCTCAATTTTGGCGTTGAGTTCGCCTCGGGAAATGGCCCTCGCTATCGCTTCAAAATTACTGCCGCTGCCTGAGGCCATAACGCCTAGTCTCAAAGGGCTCTCTAGCGCTGACAGGACTAAGTTTGGGGAAACCAGGGCAGAAGCGGCAGCTGAATTTTGGGCTGAACTGCGAGGTGAAGCTGACATCGATGACTTTCCTTAAAGCGATATGACGACTGATCATCAACTGCGAATACTTCTGTATATTCCTCGAAATCTGCAGCGAGATCTGGCACATCTATCAACAATGGCTTATATTTTTGACCATTGATCGGGCACTATAAAGCGCAGATGTCATCCGTTAAATTGCGCTAAATCGTCTCATGAGCCTATCGATGAATCCGTGTAGGTCAGTTGCTATGTCCGAGCTTTTAGGGGCGATCGCGTCGGCGGTGACCGCTCAGTGCGCGCAGCCTGTCTATGCCAAAGACGCCCAGCATCAGTGGCTCTATGTCAACGAAGCTGCCGCCCAGCTGATCGGCTCAGCCGCAGAGGCCATAATTGGCCGCAGTGAAACTGACTTTTTACCACAGCCGCTAGCTCAGCAACTGAGAGAGCAAGACGAAGCTTTTTTTTTCGACAAGACGGCGAGTCAGGAACCGCTCGTTTTTGACCGGGCCGATCGTCAGGTGGTGGGTCAGCGACAGATGATTACAATTGCCGGGCAACCGGCCCTGGTGAATACCTTGCAAGATGTGACGGAGCTCATGCATCTCCGGCAAATCAACCAAACACTTACCCAGGAGCTCACCGCCAACCGCGAAGAATATGACAACGCGCTGGTTTTAGAGTCTACCCTTAAGCGCATTACTGACCGTGTGCGCGACAGCCTGGACGAGAGGCTCATTTTGCAGACCGCCGTTGAAGAGCTGGTGACCTCTCTGGAAGTAAAGGCTGCGAACACTGCGCTTTATGATCTAGAACAAGGAACCTCCACGGTGTCCTATGAGTGCTCAGCAGGGCTAGCGCCAATGCAGGGCCGGGTATCCCAGATGGAAGCCTACTACGAGGTTTATCATCAGCTGCTGGCGGGGGATTATTTACAGTTTTGCTCTATTTTCCCGAATCCAGAGCGGGGCCGCGTGTCAATGTTCGCTGCGCCTATTTTGGATGATCGCGATGTTCTCGGCGACTTGTGGCTGATCAACGATGTTGGCGACAGCCTCAGCGAGCTCGATATTCGACTGGTGCAGCAGGTGACCAATCAGTGTGCGATCGCCATTCGCCAAGCCCGACTTTACCAGGAGTCACAGTCTCAGGTGCGCGAGTTAGAGCGCGTCAACACGCTCAAAGATGATTTTCTCAGCACGGTCTCCCACGAGCTACGTACTCCCGTTACGAGTATGCGAGTGGCCCTACAGCTCCTCGGTGTAACCCTCAGTCAGGAACATGACCTTGAACGCGAACTTGCTAAGCCCCAGCTGGAGCAGAGCCGGATCGCCCGCTACTATCGCATCCTACAGGAAGAGTGCGAGCGAGAAATTAGCTTGATTAACGATCTGCTGGACTTGCAGCGGTTGGATGTGGGCAATCATCCTATGCTGATTCAGCCGATTAATTTGCTGAACTGGCTCCCTAATTTGGTCGACGGCTTTCAGCCTAGAGCTAAGAGCCGCGAGCAAAAGCTGACCCTATCTGTCCCTAGCAACCTCCCCGACCTATCGTCAGACCTTGCCAGCATTGAGCGGGTGCTTGCAGAGCTGATCAACAACGCCTGCAAGTACACGCCGCCAGGGCACAGCATTCATATTGCCGCTGCCAACGAGCAGAACAGCATGCAAATCAGCGTCACCAACACAGGCGTCGAGATTGCAGCAGAGGAGCGTGAAAGGATTTTCGACAAGTTCTACCGGGTGCCTAGTGCCGACCCTTGGAAACAGGGCGGCACCGGTCTAGGGCTGGCGCTCGTGGAAAAGCTGATGAGCCATCTTGAAGGCATGATTCATGTCCAGAGCGGTCAGGGGCAGACGGCGTTTGTACTTGAGTTGCCTTTAGCGCCAGTGGGCTAGGATAGCGACTTTACAGGTTGCTAGAGCTGTTAGGACTTGAACTATCAGAACTTGAACTATCGGTAAAGGTAAAAGGAAAGCTGACGGTGGGCTGGCTGGCTGAAACCGTACCTGTCTGAGTTTGTACCTGTCCTTGCACCAGGGTCGTGAGCGTAAAGCTAACCGGTGCTTCAGGCCCGCAGTGGTCAAAGAGATCGACTTCGACCACGTAGTTGCCCGGGACACCACCGTCAGTTGGCCAAAAAATATTCTCTACCGGCTCGGCCATTCGCTCTGAGCAGTCTGAATTGGCATCGACATCTAGCTGACCGCCCGACGCAATCTCCGGCTGAAAGTAAGAGACCTCGTCCCCAGACGGATCGCGTACCAATAAGTCGAGGTCGTCGGCAGTATTCCACCGCAGTGTCACCTGCACATCGCCCGTTTGCAGCACCACCGCTTGAGAATTCTCAAAGCCAGCGCACAGAGCGGTCAGATCGTACTCGCGGCCTTCTGACGTGCGCAGGTAGCAGGGTGATTCAGAATTGGGCACTTGAGCAGCGGCGGCTAAGCTTAATCCGAGGAGACTCGCGGTGCCACTTAAGCTCAGCAGTCCGCAGGCAAATATCTTTCGAGAAACACTTTTTATAGACATGGGTTCATATCAAATAAACTGGGTAATATCGAATGAACCTGAGCTTTGAATTGACACAGCATCGAGAGTAGTTCAAAAGGCGGCTATCATTGAGATCTCAGCTGGCCAGCTTCAAAAGATTCTTCGTACTATTAGCGTTCCCCTCAACGGTTGGATGACGTCTCCCAAAACACACAGGATAATGGTTACAGAGAGGATCGCTCTATACTTTTTGAGGCAAACGTGCTAGTTAGAGAGCACACTTTTAAGAGTCACCGTCCATGGTTTCGTCAATTTTAGCCATCTTCGCTTTTCTGGCCGTTGGCTACACGGTCGGCTCAGTGCGCATCATAAAAGAGGGTAACGCTGCCCTAGTCGAGCGGTTGGGTCGTTACCGAGGGACGCTTGAGCCGGGGTTGAACCTGATTGTGCCGCTGCTGGACTCGGTGGTTCTAGAAGACTCCTTGCGTGAGCAAACGCTCGACATTCCGCCTCAGCGGGCGATTACCAAAGACAGCGTCAATCTGGAAGTCGATGCAATTATCTACTGGCGCATCTACAACCTGGAGCGCACCTACTACGCGATAGAAGACGTTGAATTTGCCATGCAGGAACTGGTCGTGACGACCTTGCGCTCCGAAATTGGCAAAATGGATTTTCAGAGCCTGTTTTCTTCTCGTGAAAGCATCAACCGCGCTCTGCTCGACGTATTAGACGATGCAACTGCGCCCTGGGGACTGAAGGTAAACCGGGTAGAAATTCAAAAGCTCGATCCGCCGCAAAACGTGATTGACGCGATGCAGCAAGAAAAAGAAGCCGACTTCAAAAAGCGCGCCACTATTTTAGAAGCCGAAGGAACCGTCGAATCGATGCGGCTGCTCTCTCATGCCCTGGAAACGACCAGCAATCAGCGTGAAGTCTTGAACTATATGCTGGCCCAGCGCTACGTAGAGGCCAACCAAAAAATTGGCGAGAGCGCTAATTCCAAGGTCCTGTTTATGGATCCCAGAGCGCTGACTGAAGGGCTCGTCGATCTGATCAATGAAGGCGACTCTTCAAACCCATAGGTCACTCACTCCGCCGTCCGATTACAATAGAAGCCAGTGACTGAACGGCTGTTTGGCCGTCTTCGTCAGTTTTGGTTAAATGGCTTTGTGAAACGGGACGGTTATGGCGACAGTGACAGCAGCAAATGTATCGGTTCAAACAGCGGGATCTCCTACCGATGTACCTTTGCTCGGTCGATCCGTAGCGTCGCTAACGGACTGGGTTGTGCAGCAGGGAGAGAGTGCCTACCGGGGTAAGCAGCTTCACAGCTGGATCTATCAGAAGGGCGTTCGTTCGCTTGATCAGGTGACAGTGTTCTCGAAGCAGTGGCGGGCTCAGGTTAAAGATTTTCCGGTGGGGCGATCGCACCTCCACTACCGCTCCGAATCCCCCGACGGCACGATTAAATATCTGCTCAAGCTGGCTGACGGACACATCATCGAAGCGGTGGGCATTCCCTCTGACAAACGGCTGACGGTCTGTGTGTCCTCCCAGATTGGCTGTCCGATGGGATGCGACTTTTGCGCGACGGGCAAGGGTGGCTTTGCCCGCAATTTAGAAACCCACGAAATTGTCGATCAGGTGCTCACCGTTCAGGAAGACTTTCAAAGGCGGGTGAGCAACATCGTCTTTATGGGCATGGGTGAGCCCTTGCTGAATACGGAGAATGTAGTGGCAGCGGTGCGATCGCTCAACCAAGATATCGGCATCGGCCAGCGCAGCATCACCGTCTCCACCGTCGGCCTTCCTAGTCGCATTCGCCAGCTGGCAGAGCAGCGGCTGCAAGTCACCCTGGCCGTCAGCCTTCACGCCAGCAATCAGACGCTGCGCACCCAGCTCATTCCCAGCGCTGAGCACTATCCCCTCAGTGAGCTACTAGCGGAGTGCCGCGACTACGTAAAGCTGACCGGTCGCAGAGTTACCTTTGAGTACATTGTCTTAGCAGGGCTCAATGACCAGCCTGAGCACGCCCTAGAGCTGGCCGCTGAGCTGCGCGGCTTTCAGAGCCACGTCAACCTCATTCCCTACAATCCCATTACCGAAGTAGACTACAAGCGCCCTAGCCGTCAGCGTATAGAAGCTTTCACCCAACAGCTCAAAGATAAGGGCATTGCTGTCAGCGTTCGCTACTCACGCGGGCTGGAGAAAGATGCTGCCTGTGGTCAGCTGCGGGCTTCTAGGGCGACGGCGTCTGTGTCGTGACGCAGCTAAGGCTTTAATTTTTGGGTTGGCTGATTTGGGAAGGAGGGATAGGGGAAGGGGGGGGGAGGTCACCCAGTGAAAGTCTGCTACCTCAGGCTCTATTTCTTCATCTGCGGCGACTAGCTGCACGCTCGCCTGTACCACTTCAGGGATTCGCC
>JBARVU010000532.1:0-7230 GCA_049646425.1 Phormidesmis sp.
TCCGAGCAGCGGAAGACCCTGAGTTTGAGACCTTCTACACGAAGAACATCCTGCTGAATGAGGGCATCCGCGCCTGGTTGGCTCCGCAGGACCAGCCGCATCAGAAGTTCGTCTTCCCTGAAGAAGTCCTGCCTCGCGGTAACGCGCTCTAAACTTTTGCTTCTACTGCTGTCTGCTCTGGTTTTATGGCTGCTCTCTGGGCGAGTAGTTGGCATCGTTCTCAATCGGCGAGCGTCTGAGTTCGCGTCGCAGGAAGTTCGAAAAGTCGAAGAGCGGACAGCAGCAGCAGGCATAGAAATTACGGAGACGTTTTACACTAAAGACGTCTCCTATGAGGAGAAAGGGGCATTTCAAAGATTTGTCTTAAATAATTCAAGGTAGCTTGATTCGACCTATCTGATCAGATACTTGATCTATCGGCTCTTCTTTCGAGGCAAGCCTTTCTCTGATGTACAGTATGTAATCCCTGAGGAACTCCCCCGTGGTAACACTCTCTAATAACTTTATTGGAGGAGGGCGCGATCAAGAAACCACCGGTTACGCCTGGTGGTCTGGTAACGCCCGACTAATTAACTTATCCGGCAAGCTGTTGGGTGCGCACGTCGCTCACGCTGGCCTGATTGTCCTTTGGACAGGTGCGATGACCCTTTTTGAGGTCTCTCACTTCGTCCCCGAAAAGCCATTGTATGAGCAAGGCGCCATTCTGATTCCTCACCTGGCGACGCTGGGTTGGGGGGTCGGACCTGGCGGTGAAATCGTCAACACCTTCCCTTACTTTGTCGTCGGTGTGCTTCACCTGATCTCTTCTGCCGTACTCGGCCTGGGCGGTGTGTACCATGCCCTGCGTGGCCCTGAGACGCTTGAAGAGTATTCTGGCTTCTTTAGTCAGGACTGGAAAGACAAAAACCAGATGACGAATATCATCGGCTATCACCTGATCCTGTTGGGACTGGGTGCTTTTCTGCTGGTGATCAAAGCCTGCTTCCTCGGTGGCGTTTACGACACCTGGGCACCGGGCGGCGGTGATGTTCGGGTGATCACAAACCCAACGCTGAACCCTGGCGTTATCTTCGGCTATCTGACCACGTCTCCGTTTGGCGGCGAAGGTTGGATTTGCGGGGTAGACAACATGGAAGACATCATTGGCGGTCATATTTGGGTCGGCCTGATTTGTATTTTCGGTGGTATTTTCCACATTTTGACTAAGCCGTTTGCTTGGGCTCGTCGCGCCCTGATCTGGAATGGTGAGGCTTATCTCTCCTACTCTATCGGTGCTGTCTCCCTGATGGCTTTCATCTGCTCCTGCTACGTTTGGTTTAACAACACGGCTTACCCCAGTGAGTTCTACGGCCCGACGAACGCTGAGGCTTCTCAGGCTCAGGCCATGACCTTCTTGGTGCGTGACCAGCGCTTGGGTGCCAACATCGGCTCTGCGCAAGGCCCGACTGGTTTGGGTAAGTACTTGATGCGATCACCCACTGGAGAAATCATCTTCGGCGGTGAGACCATGCGCTTCTGGGACTTCGATGGCCCCTGGCTCGCACCTTTGCGGGGCACCAACGGTCTTGACCTTGACAAGCTGAAGAACGACATTCAGCCCTGGCAGGTACGCCGTGCGGCAGAGTACATGACTCACGCGCCTAACGCCTCCATCAACTCTGTCGGCGGTATTATCACCGAGGTGAACTCTGTTAACTTCGTGAACCCCCGTCAGTGGTTGGCCTCTTTCCACTTTGTGATGGCCTTCTTCTTCCTGGTCGGTCACCTGTGGCATGCAGGCCGGGCGCGCGCAGCTGAAGGCGGATTTGAGCGTGGCTTGAACCGTGAAGCTGAGCCCGTGCTCTCGATGCCTGATCTGGACTAATTGAGAACGTTGCCCTTTAGAGGTGATGTGATCCGCTAGATTCAAAATTAGGGCTCCTGCCATTTGGTGGGAGCCTTTTTCGTTGGTAGGGTAGTAATACCCTTAGCGTCAAGAGCCATCATGCTAGATCAGCCATACTATCTACTGCGCTCCCGATCAACTGGACAGTACCTGGTTGCTCGCCCGCCTGTGCCGGGCGGACATCCGGAGCAGCCAACGGAACCGTATTTGCTGCTATTCGTAGCTGACTTTGATGCCCTGAGCTACCTCAATACTCACGCTGGTGAGCTAGCGCCTCAGTTTGCGGTGGAGCAGGGTGATCGCCGCCAAATCAAAACCATCTCTGACCGCTGGAGCTACGCGGGCGTCGGCATCGTCAACGACCCACTTGTCCCCCGAGTAGAGTTCATGCGCTTCTAGCGCAATATAGAATTGTCCGTACAGGAGAAAGGGCTACACCATGCTGAGCATAAATTTAGATGATGAAGCTGAGAGATACCTAGTCGAGATTTTGAAAGAAGAGAAAATTACGATCAGGAGTTGCTAAAGCAGGTATTGCGTGACCGCTTGAATGCTCATCGCCCCAACCAAACCGTATTAGAGCGTATGGATGGCGCTCCAGAAGATTTACTGTTTGTCGGTGGCTTATCTGATAGGGACAACCGAAAGGCTATTGTCGCTGAGCACATTCAGGCACGCCATCAAGCACGTCCATTCTAAACTACGCTCTCTTTCGAGTATCAGCCTAGATTCAGCGACACGATCCAATCGCCGAGACCGCTGAGGATGAGCTGTACGCCGATGGCCATGACAAATAGGCCCAGCAGTCGACTCAGAGCGTGAATGCCGCCAGCGCCAAGCCACTTTAGTAGCAGCGTAGAAGAGCGTAGGGCAAGATAGATGACCAGGCCGATGAGAGCGATCGCCACTGCCACCGCCATCAAATTGCCTGCTGTTTCTGCCGCTGCTGCGCCCCGACTGGCCTCTGCCGCCAGTCCTAAAACCACTGCAATAGACCCTGGCCCCGATAGCAGCGGAATGGTCATCGGCATGAACGAAATATCTTTGTGGTGCCCCGCTCTCTGCGTGGCATCTTCATTTTCTAGATCGCTCATTTTCGACTCAGCGTTCATCGTATGCCAGGCCGCATGGAAGACGACAATGCCACCGGCAATGCGAACCACTTCCAGCGAAATGCCGAAGAATCGCAGAATGCCGCCACCGACCAACAAAAAGCCAATCAGCATCAAAATCACATTGATGGCGATGCGCTTGGCATAGCTGCGCCGCAGTGACGCAGGCACGCCAGCAGTCAGCACCAGAAAAATTGGCACGCTGCCAATTGGATCGATAACTGGGAATAGGGCCGCAAGGCTCCCTACGATGAAATCAGTAAAGTCTTTGATCGGCATAGCGAACCTTTGATAGCGTTTACCTTTTACAGTACATGTCCAGATTAATGGCAGCGATCGCATCTATAGCTAGAGAAGACCCAACTCCCTACAAAACGCGCTGACTGCTCCCTCGTCAAAGTGCGCTGTAGGTGGTTGATCTTCCGAGAAGAAACCCTTACTGTGTCGGGGTGATGCGATCGCCCCTTTGAGGACTCTCGGATGAAAACATTTACGCTGAATGATGGCAACAAGATTCCTGCTTTTGGCTTGGGCACCTGGAAGTCCCCTAAGGGTGAGGTTCGTGAAGCAGTCAAGGAAGCGCTTAAAGTTGGCTACCGGCAGATCGACGCCGCCTGGATTTATCAAAATGAGCAGGAGGTCGGTCAGGGAATGGGTGAATCCATCGAAGCAGGGGTCGTGTCTCGCGAAGAGATATTTGTGACCTCTAAGCTCTGGAATACTTTTCATGCACCTGAAGATGTTGAAAAAGGCTGTCAGGAAACCTTGGATGCGCTCGGCTTGGATTACCTGGATCTGTATCTTATGCACTGGCCGATTGCCTTTAAACCGGGTAAGTCCCAGCACAAAGAGGCCGAAGACTTTTGGCCGCTTCCTGAAATGCCGTTTGCCAAGACGTTTGAGGCAATGCTAGCACTGCGAGAGAAAGGGCTGGTAAAAAGTGTCGGCGTCTCGAATTTTACGGTCTCTAAGTTAGCGCAACTCATCGCTGAGAGCGGCGCTGTGCCCGCCATGAATCAGGTCGAGCTGCATCCGTATAATCCGCAGAATGAGCTGTTGGATTACTGCCGTGACCAGGAGATCCAGGTGACGGCCTATTCGCCTTTGGGATCGGGCGATCGCCCCGACAGCATGAAGCAAAAAGACGAGCCGCCGCTGCTCGACAATGAGACCGTCATTTCTACTGCCGAGAAAGAAGGGGTTACTCCTGCTCAGCTTTTGATTGCCTGGGCGATCGCCCGCGATACCGTCGTCATTCCCAAATCAACCAACGCAGGGCGGATTGCACAAAACTTTGAAGCAGCCTCATACAGTATTTCCTCTGAAGCGAAAGCTGCACTAGACGGTATTGACATCCGCTATCGCTATGTCAGCCCAGAAACGTGGTTCTTCCCAGGCGTTACGTATGAGGGTGACAGCTTTTGGGCGTGATTTTGAGGTGTACCTAGCAGGGAGAGAGCCGCTTGGGTAATGGTTTCAGGCGGAATGTCTAAGCATTCTAGCTGGTAGGGGCAGGTGAACTGATAGCAGGGACTACAGGCAGTAGGCTGCTGGAGCAAAACAGCGCGAGTGTGCCTGGGTTGCCACTGGGAAGCTAGCTCGGTACCCGAAAATAAAATGACGCTGGGCGTGCGCGTCGCATCGGCAATGTGTAGGGTGGCAGTGTTGTTTGAAAGCATAATTTGGGCACGGGCAACCAGGGCGACCAGATCGCTCAGGCTAGTTTGGCCAATTCGACTGATCCCTTGAGCGCCCAGCTGTTTTAGCAAGGGCGCGGCGGCGACAGATTGGCTAGCGGTGCCGGTAACGACGACTGGCCAACCGGTCTGTAGAGAGAGCTGGTGGGCGGCAATCACAAACCGCTCAGGTGGATAGGTGCGGGCCTGACAGCTTGTCCAGGGATTGAACAGGATGTAGGGTGCGCTCGGAACTTGATCAGAGGCGGGTACAGCCAGGGTAAGCGATCGCTCCTGAGGCAAATAACCGACTGACGCGACCAGCTGTAAATTGCGTTCCACCTGGTGCAGCGTAGTTTCTTGAATAGAGACGCTGTGAGTCAATGTGCCGCCATCTTGTTCTTGAGACTCTCCTAGCCGTAGCGGAATGCCCGCAAGCTGGCAGATCAAGGCAGGTGGATGCGGGCTTTGCTTAAAGCTGGTGAAAATGATCGCCCCATCGAAGTGGCGCGCGGCAAGCTGTTCTACAAGCTGCCATTCTCGCTGTGGGTCAAAAGGCAAACTGCCCAGGTCTTGCCAGAGGGCCTGCCAGGTGATGACTTCATCAATCCAGGGGAGAACCGCTGCTGCCTGCGATCCGGCAGGGCTGGCGAGCAACGCTAGACGAGACTGCGGCGCGTGTGCTTTTATGGCCTGCAAAGCGGGGCTGGTCATGAGCACATCGCCGATGTTGTCGAGTCGGATTACCAGCAGGTTTTTGGCAGTGCGCCAGGTCGGTTGAGTCGGTCGGTCGGTCTTGGCGTTTGGCAACTGAGTAGGAGAGGGTTTTAGGAGGGAACCGAGCGATGCTAGTACCTGTTCAGGTTTAATCAGCGCTGTACAGGTTCGCCATGCAAACGGGCAGTCGCCGCTGTACCAGCAGACCTGCTGCGTGAAGTTGATCCGGCGCTCTGGGCAGTTGGGATAGGCTTGCAGATTGATATGCGGCGCGGGCTGGCCGTAGCGTTTCCCCCAGGAAGGGCCAAACAGCGTCACGGTAGGCACGTCAAGGGCGGCTGCAATTCTGGCGGGGCCGGTGTCGGCAGCGACGACTGCGTCCATCTGTGTCAGCAGTGCTGCGAGCTGACGCAGACTGCCGCGTGGCCAGACTTGAGCTTGGGGAATTTGAGCGGCGATCGCCCTTGCCTGCGCTTCATCTGCTCCCACAGGGACAAAAATATGAGCGTCGTGTTGTTGTTGTAACTGTTTCCCTAATGTGATGAAGCTCTCCAGAGGCCAGCGTTTGATAGCCATCCCTGCGTCTGGATAGAGACAAAGCTTGGGGCCAGACGTACGGGGCAGTGCGATCTGTTCTTTAGCGGTTAAGTGGATTTGAGGAGAGCGGTGTTGACTAGCCGCAGTCGCGGTGATGAGCTGCTCGTGCTGGAGGATTTTGAGGAAGCGATCGCTGGTCAGTTCGTCAGCTGGCGGGTCGCGCCACAGATCGGTTACCGTGCGCTCAGCCCCGCTCTGCTCAACCCAGTCGGCAATGCCCTCGTACATCGTATCGGTGATCACCCAGTCATAGCGCTGCGCTGATAAGATCTGTTCAACGGCCTGACGCGCTGCCCCTTTCGGAGCTGCGACAATTTGGTGAATCAGTGGGTGGTGGCGCAACAGTTCATCACCGGGAGAGAACGTCAGCACGGTTAGCGCCGAGTCAGGATGAGAGGCGGCTAGCGACTGAATGGCAGGCAGCGCTACCAGCACATCACCAATCCCTCCCAGTAGCTCAATAAACAGAATATGGTGACTCATGGCGTTAGGAGGGGGTTAGAGGGAGGCGATCGCCGCTGTATCTACAGGCAAAGCATCCTTTAAAGGTTCACTATTCAACAGATCTAAAACGGCAGCCACCACGCTTTCGGGTGGCACCAACCGCAAACAGTGATGATGCCCTTCAGGGCAAATGCTTTTGTAGCAAAGGCGGCAAGGCACTTCATGAGACAACACCCGGCTCGGCACCTGCCAGGGCGTATGCTGCACATTCGTCAGCGCATACAGGTCGACCACGGGCGTACCCACGGCCGCCGCTAAATGCACCGGCCCCGTATTGTTAGAGAGCAGGAGGGGAGCCGCCGCGAGCAGGGCTGTCATCTCTGGCAAGGTCAGTTTGCCGACCAGGGATATAGCCGGTGTGTTCATCTGCCGACAGATGGCGTCTACCAGCGATCGCTCTGAGAGAATGCCCGTAAAAACAGGGGTAATCCCTTTCTCGAAGAGGCTCTGTGCTACCCGAGAGAAATGCTCTAGGGGGTAGCGCCGAGAGGGCGCGCTTGCTCCGGCGTGAATGACAATCCAATCTTGAGGCCAGTTGTGTGGCCAGTCCTGACGCGAGCCAAGACCAAGGTGTAGGAGCTGACGAGCAATAGCGGTTTTTGCCTCTGGTAAAACACAGATTCTCAGCCGCTGATCGACGGTCTTGCAGCCTATACTCGCGACCAGATCGAGCTGCCGCTGCACTTCATGGCGGATAAACTGCTGCGGCTCTGACTCGGGTAGATAGTGGGTGAGAAGC
>JBARVU010000533.1:0-10997 GCA_049646425.1 Phormidesmis sp.
CCCTTTCCCCTCATGACACCCCCGACCGACGACGTAAAACTCACCCGCTGGATGGCCGCTGACTTCAGCAACCAGTCCCAGGCAATTGAGAACCCCCCCTTCTTCGCTCACATCCAGGTCTGCATGCGGCCTCTACCTGAAGGATTTCAGTCAGGGATCAGTCTGTATTTAGAGCAGGCTTACTACTACCAGCTCAATCGCCCTTACCGGGTGCGGGTGCTGCACTTTATTCAGTGCGAAAACGATGTGCTGCTGGAGAACTATAGGGTGAAAGATGAGGAAACGTTTCATGGGGCGGCGCGCGATCGCACCAAACTCGCCACTCTCACCCCTGACTATCTAGAACCCATGCCTGGCTGCGACATTCACGTCCAGTGGACGGGCAGCAGCTTTCGCGGCCAAGTCGAGCCGGGCAAGAAATGCACCGTCATCCGCAACGGCCTCACCACCTACCTCGACAATGAGTTCATCGTCACCGAAGACCACATGACCAGCTATGACCGGGGCCGCGACCCAGAGACCGATGAGCTGCTCTGGGGCTCAGTTGCTGGCCCGTTTGAATTCGACAAAGTCGACCGATTTGCGAATGAGATAGTGAGGTAGGCTTCGACTGCGCTCAGCCTACCAGCCGAACGACGAATGCTGCGAACCGACTTCAAAAGCCTTTCGGGCCGCCGCCTCGTCCTTGTTCTGCTCAAGAACCGTTTCCACTCGCGACTCGGCGCAAAAAGAAGCCGTACTCAGCCCGCCAAAGCGCTTAACGACGCTGGTACGAACCCGCAGGTCTGGACTGGGAAACCAAAAGCGCTCTACTGAACTCATCGTTTCATAGTCAGTGGTCAGCACGAGCCCATCTTCCGAATCCATTTCATACCGCCCAATCACCGGCACAATTTCTGCGTAGCCTCGCTCGCGCAGTAGATTGCCCGTTTGGGGATTGCCTTCATCAGGAACGAGTGCAAACACCGTAGAGCCTTTGTGGTTTTCGCCCTCTTTATCCCAGGCCATTTCACCGTCCCACTGCACGTAGGCACCGCCCACTGCCGTCGTCGGATCGACCTGGTGCATTTTACAAATTTCGGCTACTTTTTCGTGCTCAGCACTCAGTGTCTCAACCGATATATTCGAGCCGCCTAGCTCCGCCCGTCGAAACGGTAAGTGATGAGTCGTGCGTTGAGACTGCCACTGTCCAGCACTCTGCTGGAAAAACTCCATTACGTTCATTGCGCCTATATGCCTTGACTGAGTTGCTTTGAAATCAGGAAAAAGTTCTAGAGATAAATTCCTCCTATAAATATAGCGCTGAAGCTATCTCCTAAGAAATTACTCAGTAGTCAGGGCTCGTAGTGCGCTCGCAGCAAGCTACCAGCTGAATCGCTCACAGCCAGTGGTGACCTATCTGATGGCATATTAAACAATTTTCATTGTTATGTCTTTAGTCAGATGTAAGAGCCTACCTATGGATGAGCCCGCCAGCGAAAGTTAGAAATTATAATACACACATAGCTTTTTTTTTGAAAAAGACGCTGACAATTAACAAAACTACTAATTCCTGGAGTTCAAAAGACAGCGAATTTATCGAGAAAGGCGCTGAGCGATTGCGCAACAATGCCTATGAGTCAATCCAAGCCACTCAAAAGACCACAAAAATTAATTTAAGTAACGTCTGCTACCGAATCCGTTTACAATTTGACGCTAATGTGCTGCAAAGCTAAAATTGCGTTAACTGAAGTCAATTCTGCCCTCGGCAGCCATCGGCTTATCAGATAGCACAGTTCGCACTTTTGAGCCCCTATCGGTTCAAAAATTCTGATTCCCAGATCTTTCGCATTGAAACGATCTGCTTAACCTTTTGATGGAGTAACCACAATGAGTAAGTCAGGCAAAGACACCCTGCCCGGAAGCCTCAGCTTGGAACAGCAGTTCAAGCTACAGGTCGTCAAAGATCAAGTCAGCGGCCTGAGCCTAGAGCAGGCCCAGGAGTACGTCGTCGAAGTTATGCGGCAGATGATGGTGAAGGATAATTTGGTCAAGCATCTGCTCAAGAATGCATAAGCGCGTTCGCTCAGGCGAAAGCCGACGTGGCCCTTTACTCGTCGATGCTGCCGAGGCTAGTCCCTGGTCCTATTAGGCGGCGTTCAAAGATTAAGGCCATGGCCAAAGTACAGGGCCAATTAAATAAGACAAAAGCCGGACTAGCTATTGTGATTAGTCCGGCTTTTTTGGTTTTTTAGCGTTCACCACAGGCTAAGGGGAATGACTTCCCCCCCCCAAGGAAGGTAAAGAAACGATAAGAAATACTGTGCCTATATAACGGGCTGGCGAACTTTATGATATTTCCATATGACCTGAGGACAGGACATTTGAGCGAAGTCTACAGATCTTTGTAACGGATTATTGCTTTGTTTTTAATAAAGAAGACTCGGCGCTGGTCTATCTTTTAATCTTATTTCACTGACCGACTACAAATGGTCAGCTGCTGTATTACGAAGAAGGAGAGCTTGATGCTTGACGCTTTCTCTAGAGCCGTTGTCACGGCCGATTCCAAGACTTCTACCATTGGTGGTAGCGAACTCGATGCTCTGAAGGGTTTTGTTGCCGAAGGTAACAAGCGTTTGGACGCTGTAAACGCGATCTCTTCCAATGCTAGCTGCATTGTTTCTGATGCGGTTTCTGGCATGATTTGTGAGAACACTGGATTGATTCAAGCAGGCGGTAACTGCTACCCCACTCGTCGCATGGCTGCTTGCCTGCGCGACGGCGAAATCATTCTGCGCTACGTGACTTACGCTTTGCTCGCTGGCGACGCTTCCGTCTTGGATGATCGCTGCTTAAACGGCCTCAAGGAAACTTATGCTGCACTGGGCGTGCCGACTGGCTCTGCTGCTCGCGCGGTCAACATCATGAAGGCTTCTAGCACGGCTCATATCAATGAGACCAATACTGAAGCGGCTGGTGGTAGCCGCTACCGCAAAATGGAAACTGCTGACGGTGACTGCTCCGCTCTGGCTTCTGAAGCGGCTGGTTACTTTGATCGGGTTGTGTCTGCGCTTTCCTAGTTCTAAAGCCCTAGTTCTGAAGCTTAGACATCAACTTTTAACAACCGTTAACCGATCAAACATCATTTGGAGAAATAAATCATGAAATCTGTTGTAACTGCTGCGATCGCTTCGGCTGATGCAGCTGGACGTTTCCCTGGCACTGCTGATTTACAGGCTGTTCAAGGCGGCTTGCAGCGGGCAGCGGCTCGTTTGGAAGCCGCTGAGAAGCTCAACTCAGGCATCGACCAGGTCGCTCAAGAAGCTTACGACGCAGCGTTTAAGAAGTACCCTTACCTCAAGAACGACGGCGAAGCAGGCGGCAACCAGGGCAAGCAAGAGAAGTGCCTGCGCGACATTAAGCACTACCTACGCTTGATCAACTACTGCCTGGTTGTGGGCGGCACTGGCCCCTTGGATGAATGGGGCATTGCGGGTGCACGTGAAGTGTATCGCTCCCTGAATCTGCCGACGGCGCCTTACGTCACGGCAATGCAGTACACCCGCGATCGCGCTTGCGCACCTCGTGACATGTCTCCTCAGGCGCTCACTGAGTTCCGGGGCCTGCTCGACTATGTGATCAACTCCCTTTCCTAGGTGATCTGAGCTCGCACTCGAACTTTCGAGCGTGAGCTGAAGAAACTGAAGACCCCTTGGCTGATACCCTATTGATGGGGGCTCTCCAGGGGGTCTTTTTCGCGTAAAAACGATCCGATACCTACCGATATCCGCAGACCATGGCCGATGATGCTCTTTTTGAACAGCTCAAACACCCGAATCCACAAATGCGTAGGCGGGCTATGCTGGAAATTGTCGCCACCCGTGATGAACAGACGATTCCTAAGCTGATGGCGGCGCTGGGTGAAGAAGACGTAGTATATCGCCGGGCTGCGGTGAAGACTCTCGGCATGATTGGCATGGAGACGGTGCCGGCGGTGGTCGCGCAAATGCTGACCCATGAAAATGACGCCGTGCGGGCAAGCTGCACGAAGGCAATGGCTCAGATCGCGGTGAATCACCCCGACACGTCCTTTCCAGCGGAGGGCATCGAAGGACTGCGCAAGGCGATGGAAGATCCGTACCCGGTGGTACAGATTGCCTCGGTGATGTCTTTAGGGGAGATTGGAACGCCAGCGGTCGACACGCTGCTGACGGCGCTGAAGACGACTGACAATGTGGCGATCGCTCTCACTATTACTAACACCTTAGGCTCCATTGGCGATCCGCGCGCCGTAGAAGTTTTGCGCGATTTGATTGCCGATGACTCAGTCGATAGCTATGTCCGCGAAACGGCCCAGAGTGCCCTGCCCCGGCTTGAGCAAATGATGTCTGCTAGAGAGGCGAAAGGAAGCGGGCGGAGTCGCTAGCCACAGGCTCTAGCTGGTCGAGCACGGCAGGCGTGATACCCACTACAGTAATATGCAAGCTCTAAGCGATGTGATCGAGGGACTGTATCTTCGACCCCACCCGATGTGGGGATAATCAAGGGTAGCACTGTACCGAGATCAGCATGTCCTTCATGAATGCAGCCGTCCTGGGTGGTTATGCTCTAGTCGTTCTCCTGTCGGGCGGGGGCGCTGCCCAGAATCTGGAAGCAACGGAATCAAACGTTAGGCGCTCTCCTGGATTACGGGGGGAGGGGCGATCGCAGGCGATAGAGATAACGCCATCGTCGGCCAAATCTTTCTTGATAGACTCGGCGCTCTCTGGCTTAGCAATCAGCTTGGCGATTTTACTCATCCAGAATCGCCGCCTGAAGCAAGAAATTCAGCAGCGCCAGCAGGCAGAATTTCGTTTTCAAGCCAGCGAGAAACGCTACGAAGCGCTGGTGGCAGCAGTTCCAACGGGGATATTTTGCTGCGACGCAGCTGGCCAGTTCAGCTACGTGAATGAGCGCTGGTGTCAGATAACCGGTCAGATGCCAGTGAGCGTGTCTGACAGCAGTTGGCAGCAAACGCTACATCCAGAAGACCGCCCCGAAGTCACGGCTAAATGGGCGCAAGCCATGCAGACAAATGGCTCTACTCAAATGGAGTATCGCATCCGGCGGCCGGACGGCACAGACGTCTGGGTATATGGCCTAACGGTCGCTGAGTACGATATCACCGGGCAGGTGATTGGCTATGTGGGTACGCTCACCGATATTGATGATCGAAAGCGCTCAGAAGAGGCGCTGCAACAGCGCGAAGCCCACTACCGAGCGCTCGTGAGCATCCTGCCTGACTTGCTTATGCGCATCAGTCGGGCGGGGATATTCTTAGAGTTTTTGGCCTCACCCAACTTCCGGGTGCTCGGTGAACCCGCCGACTGGATCGGCACGCATATCTCTGAAACGCTACCACCCAACATCGCTCAAGAGCGTTTGGCCATCATTGAGCAGGTGCTTCAAACCCAAACGATGCAAGTCTATGAGCAGGACTTTTCGATTGATGGGATTATTCAGATTGAGGAGGTGCGGGTGGTTCCTTATGGAAAAGATGAAGCGCTGTTTTTAGTGCGCGATGTGAGCGATCGCAAACAGGCGGAAAAAGCCCTGAAGCAGAGCGAAGTCACCAGCCAAGCGATTTTAGCGGCGATTCCAGATTATTTAGTCTGTGTCGGGGCCGACGGCATTTACCGTCATCTGGTTGTGCCAGAGCGAGATTTTGCGTTGGTTCCACCGCCTGACCTAGCGGGCCAGTCATTAGGAGAGGTACTCCCCCCAGACGTCGCCGACCAGCATCTGCACTATCTGTACGAAGCGATGCGCACGGGTGAAGTCCAGGTCTTCGAGCAAGTGCTTCAGATCGGCAATCACACTCAGGAAGAAGAAGTCAGAGTGGTGAAAAGCGGCCCAGATGAAGCTTTATTCATCGTCCGTGATATCGGCGATCGCAAACGCGCTGAAAAGACTTTGCAGCAAAAGCTGCAGCAGGAGCAGGCGTTTAACCGAGTCGTTCAGGCCATGCGCAACTCTCTCGATTTGGCCACTGTTTTTGCCACTGCCACCGCCGAAACTGCTCAGCTGATGGCTGGGTTAAATTGCGCAGTCGTTCAGTATCTACCCGACCGGGGCGTTTGGAAAATTATCAACCGGGTTTGCCCCGATCCCGATCAGCCCAACTGGGTCGGATTTGAAGTGTCAGACTCGGAAAATCCTTTTGCTGACCGGCTCAAGCAGCAGCAGATCGTACGGGTCGAAGATACCCGCGAGATTGAGAATGTGACTAACCAGCCTGCGGCTGAAGCGATGCCAGGCGCCTGGCTGATGATTCCGCTGGCGATTGACAATGAGATTTGGGGAAGCCTCTCCCTCAGCGTTTCACAGCAGCCTTTTCGCTGGGAGGATGGGTTTGTTTCTTTAGTGCAGGCGATCGCTGACCAGCTAGAGGTAGCGATCCAGCAAGCGCAGCTGTATCACCAGGTCGAGCAAGAAAAGCAGAGGCTGATTGAGAGCCAGAAGGTGCTGACCCAAGCGCAGCAAATGGCCCAACTGGGCAACTGGGAAATCGATGTGGCCACTCAGACAATGACCTGGTCAGATACTCTGTTTCGGATGTTTGGCGTGGACACTCACCCAGTTACCGATCTCGCTGAGATCATGCTGACTTACATTCATCCCGAAGACCAGCCTCGCGTGAAGCAAGCGATCGCCCGAACCATGATTGAAGGCATACCGTATGAGATTGACCTGCGAATCCTGCGGGCCGATGGCTCAATAGCTTACTTGGAGTCTCGGGCAGAAGCGGTACGCGATGAGCAGGAGAGAATTGTCAAAGTCTTCGGCACCTCTCTAGATATCAGTGATCGCAAACAGGCTGAAGCGACGATCACTAAGAGCGAAGTCCGCTATCGCAAAGTGGTCGAAGCGCAGACCGACTTTATTTTGCGATCACTGCCCGATACCACCATTACCTTTGCAAATTCATCACTCTGCCAGGTTTTGGGCGTTTCTCCACCGGAAATGGTTGGCAGAAAATGGAGTGACTTTGCCGATCCAGAGGATCTCAAGAAAAGCACTTTTCAGTCATTGGCTGAGCTATGTCCCGAACAACCCAGATTCTTTGTCGAGAACCGAGACCGACGAGCCGATGGACAGATTGGCTGGACACAGTGGCTCAATGAAGGAATTTTCGACGGGTTGGGGCAGCTCGTCGAAATCCAGTCGGTGGGGCGCGATATCACCCAGCTAAAACAGGTAGAACAGGCGCTGAGAGAGAGCAAAGAGCGGCTGCGGCTGGTAACCGAAAACATGAGCGATCTGGTCTGTTTGCACCATCCGGATGGCCGCTATCTCTATGTGACACCCTCTAGTCAATCGCTCTTGGGCTACAGCCCGGCAGAACTGATTGGGCAAGACCCCTATTCGCTGTTTCACCCTGATGACTGTGACCGGATCACAGTAAACCATCAGCTGGCGCAAAAGGGCATTCCGCCTCGTATCGCCTACCGCATTCGTAAGCAGTCAGGAGAGTACATATGGTTAGAGTCGCTCACCCGGCCTATTTTTGACCAGCAGGGACAGCTCGTCCATTTACAAACGACCTCCCGAGATGTGAGCGATCGCGTCAAAGTAGAAGAACAGCTCAAGCATGACGCGCTCCACGATGGCCTAACCGGACTGCCGAATCGACTGCTGCTATTAGAGCGGCTAAATCTGTCCTTGCAGCGAGTCAGACGCTCTGCTGACTATCAGTTTGCGGTACTCTTTTTAGACCTCGATAACTTCAAGGTGATCAACGACAGCCAGGGGCATCTGGTCGGGGATGAGTTGCTAGGCGTGGTTGCCAACTTGCTTACTGCAATCATTCGTGAAACTGATGTGGCCACTCGTATTGGTGGCGATGAGTTTGTTGTTCTATTAGATGGGCTGACCAGTATTCGAGAGGCTGAAAATATCGCAGAGCGTGTTTTAGAGGCTTTAAAGTCTCCTTTTCAGCTTGCATCTCAGGAAGTCTTTATTGGCACCAGTATCGGTATTGTTGTCGGCACCGCTGGCTACGACCAAGCAGAAGAACTCTTACGAGATTCTGACCTGGCAATGTACTGGGCTAAGCATAGGGGCAGAGGCTGCTATGCCGTTTTTGACCCGGCGATGCGTCTGAAAGCCGTACAGCGGATGACTGTTGAAAATGAGCTGCGCAAAGCTTTGGAGAACGATGAGTTTGTGCTCTACTATCAGCCTATTATCTACCTAAAAACGCGGGTTATTCAGGGCTTTGAAGCGTTAGTTCGCTGGCAGCATCCGCAGCGAGGGCTGGTATCGCCAACGGAGTTTATTGAAATTGCTGAAGAAACGGGTCTGATTGAGGCAATTGGCGAACGGGTTTTGCATAAAGCCTGCCAGCAGTTGGCTATCTGGCAGGCACAGTTTCCGGCGCAGGGGTTAAAGATCAGCGTTAACCTTTCGGTGAAGCAGCTTCAAAATTCTCTATTGCCAAAGCTCGATACCGTGCTGGCGACCTTTCCTATCGCGCCTGGCAGTCTGGTACTGGAGATTACCGAGAGTATGCTGGTGCAAAATATCGATGTCACTGTCCAGCTGCTAGAGCAGATCAAATCTAGAAATGTTCGCATCAGTATTGATGACTTTGGAACGGGCTATTCGTCTTTGAGCTATTTACACCAGCTGCCTGTCGACTCTCTTAAGATTGACCGTGCCTTTGTCAGCCCACCTGGGCCGGGTGATCGCAATCGGGTCATTGCCGAATCGATCATTGCGCTGAGTGATTTGCTGGCAATCACAGCGATCGCCGAAGGTATCGAAACTGCTCAGCAGCTCGCCTGGCTGCAAGCGTTTGGCTGCGAATCGGGGCAGGGTTATTTCTTTTCTCCGCCCCTGCCAGTCGATCAGGCAACCCAGCACTTACACAAGGGTATCAGCTCATAACGCTCCACTCAGCCTGCCACCTGCTGAAGCACTTTTTCTGCTGAGCTAGGAATCATTTGAGGGAAGAGCGGATGGGTAACCGGGGCAACCTGGCGCGATCGCTGCGTGCCAATCATCGTAACTTTGCTGGTCAGCACAAAGCTGACGAAGCTGGCAATCACAATCACCGGCAGCATCGCCGTCCCTGAAAGCACGCTGAGAATAATGCTGGTGCTCACCGGTGTCTTCGTCACCGCGACATTGACAGCGGCCATCAGGCAAACCATGGCAACCGTGGGATGAAGGCTGGGGATGAGGAGCGCAATCGCCAGTCCCGTATTGGCCCCAATGAAGAACAGCGGAAAAATAAAGCCGCCCAAGAAGCCAGAATGCAGCGTGAAGCTGATAGCAAACATTTTGGCAAAGGCAATCAGCAATAGCGAAACCGCGCCTAGAGCAGCGCCCGTTTCGATCACGGTGTGAATTTGTTCCTCACTGAAGAAGAGCGTCTGGGGGTAGACAAAAGCGATCGCGCCAATCATCAAACCGCCTAGCGTTGCCAGCGCGATGCGGTGATGCTCCAAAGGTGCGAGCAGGTAGCCCACCTGCTTGAAGATGAAGACAAAGAGAACAGCAACTGCCGCGCCCACGATGCCCAACAGCAAGCCCTCCAACAAGTTGATCGGCTGTAGCTCAGGAACAGCTGCGAAGTGATAAAAACCGCCAATCGTAATGCCGGTGTTAATCCGAAACGTCGCGAATGAAAGAATAGCCGCGACCACTGCCGGGGCGACCGCCTCGTAATATTCCAAGCCGCGTCGATGAGGAATCTCCAAGGCGAACAAAGCTGCGCCGATGGGTGCCCCGAAAAATGCGCCGAGGGCCGCGCTCATCCCACAGAACGTCAGCACGCGGACTGAGGGGGTATCTAGCTTGAGTCTGTCGCCGAGCCAGCTACCAAAGCTGCCGTTCACCTGTACTAAAGGGGCTTCGGGGCCAGCACTACCGCCAGCAGTAATGGCTATAAGTGAAGCAATCACCATCGACGGTGTCTTCTTCACATCGATACGACCCGGGCTATGGATGCTGTCGACGACCTTAGCCATCTCACCTGGCAGACCCATGAAATACAGCACCAGACCCACGCAAAAGCCGCCGATGGTAGTCGCGATCCACACATAGTTGTTAGCTGGCAGCCAGCTAGGAAAACGCGGTGTAACCCATTCAGGAACGGTATGCCAAACGCTGTGCGTAAGGCTCTCGAGCACAAAATAGTAAACAGTTGCCACCAGTCCACCCACGACGCCAATCAGCGCAGCGCATAGCATCAGCTGCATGTAGGTGAGCTGTTTTTCACCGTCCGTCGGGGCAAGTGCGAGTAAATTTTCCTTGTCTAGCTGATTGTCTGTTTCGGGCTCTTTGTTCGTTTGAATACCTAGCTTAGTATCTTCAGCTTGGCTATCCTCTATTCTTCTAGTCACTGGTGCAGCTTTCTCCTTGGCGTAAGGGCGCTTAGCCTACGTAAATAGGCTTCAGTCATCCCCTGAGCCTATAGAGCCTGCTAGATGTTTTTTGTAGACCCTGACACAGAACGGCAGATGGGATCGCCGATTTGGATATGAGTGATGCGATCGCTGCATATCGCTGCTGACAAGCTATGGCACCGCACTTCAGCTGGCCATCGAATTATGAAGGGGCTTGTAATATTCCGTTACATGTATTAAGATAGTTATATCGGTTGAGACAAGGCTTTCTTTTTGAAGCCACCGCCTTAACCGTATACGTACCTAACTACCGGAATAATATGACTACTACCCTCCAACAGCGCCAAAGCGCCTCGTTGTGGGAGCAGTTTTGTCAGTGGGTCACAAGCACCGAGAACCGCCTCTATGTAGGTTGGTTCGGCGTCTTGATGATTCCGACACTACTCGCTGCCACTGCCTGCTTTGTCATCGCCTTCATCGCAGCGCCTCCTGTCGATATTGACGGTATCCGTGAGCCCGTTGCTGGCTCTTTGATGTACGGCAACAACATCATCTCGGGTGCTGTCGTCCCGTCCTCTAACGCGATTGGCCTTCACTTTTACCCGATTTGGGAAGCTGCCTCACTCG
>JBARVU010000534.1:0-3489 GCA_049646425.1 Phormidesmis sp.
TGGACTGCTATCTCTATAGGTTGTTAACAATACGAGGGTTGACTGTGCTCGTCTTAGCCGGGCCCCTAGCCTATTCAGTCTGGCCTGTTCAAAAATATTCAAAAATTAATAAGCTCAGGTAGGCAGACAAATTAGCCACTCTCTGATATGCTCAGCCGCAACTCCGTTCGCCGACTGACCTACCTGTGTCTTAGCTAGTTTCGCTTTTGGAAGCAGCTCAGGGCTCAGAATGATACGGAGAGGCGTAAGCGATCCTCCTGAAGTGGGGCTGTGCCATCGTGTCAATCTCACGGTATCTACGCAGCGTCTTGCGTAAAGCCTGTTGCTAAAACTGTAGCTAGGCGCAAGGTTTCTGAGCGTAAGTTCCGCCTGCTCGGAGGTAAGCGCTCAGAAGGGATAGTCAACGAGAAAATCGTCAATTAAAGCTGAAATCTGCCGTTAAATGTTTCCGAGTCATCGTAAGATATCGTCGTAAAGCGATTTTAGCCGTTGTCTCAGGCGCTAGCTGGTAGATATGTTCGGCTTTTGATAGAAATTGACCGTCTCAATTTCTGCAGGGTACAGATAGGAAATCCCAACCTATCAACGTATCTCTATCACTGGATACACAGACAAAGCTGCGCTAAGCGCCTTGCATTTGTTTCAGGTTCCAGTCAAACCGGGGAAAGGTGTGTGGTAAGTGAAGGAATATTTATTGTGGACGCTAGGTTTTCATCTAAGTCGGTCGGGCTATCGGGCGTAAAGCTCTCGCTAGTATTGTCAGGCGCTTTGCTGGCATCGGCGATTGGGCTGGATATGGTGGCTGAACGCTCTTTTGAATTAGGCGCTGCTAGCTTGACGCTGCCGCTGATCGTCAGCGCTAGTCTGTCGGCTTTGGCTGGCTATGTTGCTTTACCTATTTTACGTCAGTTCAAAGCCGCTCAGTTTATTCGGGAAGATGGCCCCCGGGCCCACCTCAAAAAAGCGGGAACGCCTACCATGGGCGGTATCTTCTTTATCCCAGTAGCGATTCTGGTAGCGCTTCTTTGGACGGGATTCTCTCCGGCAGTCGTGGCTGTGAGCCTGCTATGTCTGAGCTATGCAGGTATCGGTTGGCTCGACGACTGGCAGGTGATGCGTCGCCGCTCGAATCAGGGAATTTCTCCGAAAACAAAGCTAGCGCTGCAGGTGGGTTTCGCCTCAGTGTTTTGCAGCTGGGCTGCTATTTCCCAGTCTGCCGACATTACCTCCGTTGCCATTCCCTTTGGTCTAACGCTGCCGTTGGGCCTTTTGTTTTGGCCGCTGGCTGGCTTTGTATTAGTAGCAGAAAGCAACGCTACTAACCTGACCGATGGCGTCGATGGACTGCTGGGCGGTGCGGCAGCGATCGCGCTGCTGGGCTTGGGGGCTTTGCTGGCCCCTGCTCACACCGACCTGCTGGTCTTTTGCGCGGCGCTCAGCGGCAGCTGTCTGGGCTTTTTGGTGCATAACCGCAACCCTGCCAAGATTTTCATGGGCGATACAGGCTCGTTGGCCTTAGGCGGCGCTTTAGCTGCAGTGGGCATTCTCAGCGGCAATCTCTTCGGCCTGCTGCTGGTAACACTGCTATTTTTTGCTGAAACGCTTTCTGTGATTTTGCAGGTTGGCTACTATAAAGCGACCAAAGACGCCGAAGGAAAAGGCAAGCGTCTCTTTAAGATGGCGCCTTTGCATCATCACTTTGAGCTTTCTGGCTGGTCAGAGCTGCAGGTCGTTGGGGTGTTTTATGTGATCAGCGCCATGCTGGTGACGATTGCGATCAGCACCCTGAGCTAGCCCTATCCTGATGGATTTAGACAGTTTAAGGCGACCTACTCGCAGCCTATTGCCTCTATAGACAAAAATACTCATAGAAGAGGGGAAGCTTTTACGCCTCCCCTCTTTTTTTCTCGCTTTTTGGAGCTTGTTTTGATGGAGCTGACGGGAGTCGAACCCGTGTCCGCTTCAAGTAATCACGTGTCACTCATTCACAGGTATAGCCCTTCTAACCCTCAGGGCGGGAATCTTCCATTGTCCCGGAAGTAGGATGCTCTGATGAAAGTCTTAGCTAACGCACCCATCAGAGAAAGTTTGCCAGCGCATCCGTTGGGGGTTTAGTCTGAGCTGATTAACGGAGTCACAGCTACAGACGCTCGAACCTATAAGAGGTTTTTAGGCAACAGCTACAAGAGCGCGCTTACGAGCAAAAGGTACGATGTCGTTTGCATGTATCTTTAAGTTTGAGTCTTTATTTACAAGAGTGGACTCACTCTTGACCTGAATCACAACACGACTTTCGTTAAAACGTCGAAACCGTTTCAGCCCCGTGTGTCTTTCTCTATTATAGCGTTATTTATGCCTGTCATCATCTTTCGTTAACTGAACCAGACAGGTTTTAGCCTATAATACTTTCTTAAGTATGGTGATAAAACTTGGGCTATCCAGGGGCTAGTCGCTCGCAACACGACTCTGAGCAAGGGGTGTTTCGGCAGACTGTGTGCCTGGCAGGGTTCCGCTAATAGCAATAAGGTCAACGCAATGAGCAGCAACGAAGAAAACGGTACGGATAAAGGCACCGCCAGCACTCGCAAAAAGGCTTCAAGTGCTTCATCTGATGAAGCCAAAGGCAGTGCTGGCAAGGGTGGCTTGGTCAAGGCTTCTAAAAACGAAATTATGGAACTCTCTGACCATACCCGCGTAGTTGAGTCCGACTCGCTGCCCAACCATCGTCCGATTGCACTGAGTAATATCGATGTGGTTGACTCGCTCTCTTCGGCCGGTCGTCGTCCAATTATGAGCAATTCTTTTGAAATTGCCAATACTGACTCTTTGCCCGGTCATCGTCCTGTGGCTGTGAGCACGCTGGTCGTGTCTGATATTGACTCACTGCCAGGTCACCGCCCGATTGCCAGTAACGATATCGATGAAGATCCCGCTACCTTGATGGGGTATCTGGACTAGAAGATTGAGCTGCTTTAGATGAGATAGCTTTGAGGATTCAAGGGGGCGATCGCTCCCTTTTTTATTGCCCGTACTTCAGAACATCAGCTTGTTTGTGCGGCCATCACAGGCGCTGAGCAGTAAAGGCCGTATTCTATCCCGGCGGCGACCGCTTGATAGGAAGCTTCTAGAATGTTCGCCGAAACGCCGAGGGTTGACCAGCGGCGATCACCATTGCTAGATTCCACCAGCACTCGAATATTCGCCGCCGTACCTGCGTCACTATTGAGAATGCGCACTTTGTAATCGGTTAAATGAAAAGTGTCAATGATCGGATAAAACCTTACGAGCGCCTTGCGTAGGGCTTTATCCAGGGCTGAAACAGGCCCCATACAGTCAGCGACTTCTAAAACATCTCTACCATTTACGCAGACCTTGATCGTAGCCTGAGCGCCGATATTGCAGTGCATTTCCGAATGCAGAACGTCATAGTTCACTTCAAAGCCCTTGAGCTGAAACATCGGCTGATGTTTGCCAAGCTCTGTGAGCATC
>JBARVU010000535.1:0-1989 GCA_049646425.1 Phormidesmis sp.
GGGTGCAGGCACCCAGCGCGATCGAGAACAAGAGGGCCCAGGGACCAGAATCGAGCAGTCTCGGCATGGCGCTCGGCAGTAGTGCACCGGTCGTGCCAGGGGCAGGGCGGGCGCAAGTGGCAGTCGAACGCTGTTATTAGCGATCTGCGTCGCGTCTCACGACGTTGCAGGTCACTACACTCCGACGGGAGGGGAACCGAGGCTCGAACAGGCCTGGGGCCGAGGACTCGGCGACTCCGGGGAGGTGGTTGCGCGCGGGCTTTGCCCAAGCAAGCGCAGGATCGAACACATCGTGAGCAGCGACGGACTTTGCTCGGGCAGCGATCTGCGCGGTACTCTCGATCCTCATCCTTGTCAAGGAAGAAAGCGCTCGTTGTCAGGAAGACAATTGAAGGAGAGATCTCAGGAGAGCATCGTAAAATGCCCGTCGAGACGAAAAAGCGACTCATTTTCCAGCATTTGCGGCTATGATAATGGCCTTCGCGAGCGTGTTTTCTCGACAGCCGCGGCGATCCTGGGAGAGGGACCGACAATGAGCAAGCAACTGGAGCAACTGCTCGATCAGACGCGCAACATACAAATGACATCGCAACAGAGAGAAGCTCAGCGACGAAGCTTTGCGTACGGTAATGCCCATCTAGAGAACAAGCATGTGACGCCGGAAATGATCGACGCTGTGGCCGATCGCATGGTCAATGACAGTGCAAAGAGATAGCAAGCACATTGCAGATGGCCGACCGGCCATGGTTCCTGCGGTGCAGCGAGCACCGCAGGAGGCTGGAAATTCCTACCGTCAGGTCCTGCGGCTCGAGGAAATGATTCAGGAAGCTATCGGCGCAGGACGTTTTCATCTCAAAGTTTCTACTTTGATGGAACTCAACAGTCTCGCAGTTGATGGCCTCGTAGAGTCACCTGGCCGATACCGCCTTGGGCCTATCGAGATTGAGCACTCGAAACATGAACCGCCATCGCCTAACGAAGTGGCTCGCTATGTCGATGAACTCTGCGAGTATGTTAATGAGAATTGGGAATTAGAGCCGCTGCATTTATCAGCATATACGATGTGGATGATATGTTGGATCCATCCTTTCGAAGATGGAAATGGGCGCACGGCAAGGGCGGCGTCGTATTTGGTGCTGTGTGCTCGTCTGGGTCGTCTATTGCCCGGAGATCGCACTATTCCAGTTCAGTTGGTCGACGATAAGGAACCCTATTATAGGGCGCTCGAAAGTGGAGACGAGGCATTCGCGAGAGGTAAGGTCGACGTCAAGAAGCTCGAGCGGTTACTCGATCGTCTGCTCGTCAGTCAGGTGCGAGACGCAGCCACTTCCCGCCTGTCTGGACGGAACACGATCGCTCCTGCGGAGCAATCAGCACCAGTCAAGGTCCGTAAGGGACAAGCGTCAAATACAGCCGCGTGGATCGGAGCTGGGGGAATCGTTCTGGCGGCGATTATCGGTAGTCTAGCAAAGTGCCCTACAGAAAGCACGGCGCAGGATTCACAACGGAATGATGGTGAAGAAGGGAAAGGCACACCAGATACCCCAGCCATTTCAGGTTCTGAAGGGTAAGTCCGGGCCGACCCGAGCATCCGTACCGCCCACCCCACCACGCTCAGGTTATAACAAAGGGTCCTGAGCATACCGAGCATACCTCGTTGATCTGGGACATAGGCAAGCCATCGCGCGCTGCCGTCGGCGCAAGGAGGGAGGGCGCGATCGGTCAGAGCGTTCGGGGTGCGTGGTACATCGGCGTCGTGCGCAAGATCGTAGGGCTGGGGGGGCTGGTGGTGGTGCTGCTGCTGGCGGCCGTGATCGGGTGGCTCGTGGCGCGGGGCGGCTCGACCACGGAGACCTCTGGAGGGGACGAGGCCGTAGCCCCGCCGACCAGCTCGCCCAGGGCGGCGGAGCGGGGGGGCGCGGCGGTCGAGGGCTCGGCGGTCGGGAGCGAGGACCCGCTCGCAGACGCCCGCCGAGCCGAGCGCAACGC
>JBARVU010000536.1:0-4077 GCA_049646425.1 Phormidesmis sp.
GGCGAACTGGTGCGCGGCTTTGTGCGCAAGTTTGAAGAGCTCGGTGGCACCATGCGCTACAACAGCGAAGTCGCCAAACTCGATGTGGAAGGCTCTCTGTTCGGCAAAAAGGTTGCGCAGGGCATCACCCTCGCTGACGGCACTCAGCACAGCGCCGACCTGGTGGTCTCCAACGGGGACTATGCCAACACCTATATGAAGCTAATCGATCCTAAATACCGACTGATTAACCAGGATCTAAAGGTAAAGCTGACCCGGCAGTCGATGTCGATTCTGGTCATTTACTTCGGGTTTAGAGCCGATGGCCTGGAAGATCTGGATCTGCGCCATCACAACATCATTCTAGGGCCACGCTACGAGCCGCTGCTCACGGAGCTATTCGACAAGAAGATCCTCAGCCCTGACTTCTCACAGTATCTGCACGTGCCATCTTTGACCGACCCGAGCATGGCACCGCCCGGACACCACGCAGCCTACACTTTGGTGCCTGTCCCGAACAACGCCAGCGGGATCGATTGGGATGTGGAAGGGCCTAAGCTGACTGAGAAGGTTTTGACATTTTTGGACGAGCGCGGCTACATTCCCGATCTCAAAGCGCGGCTGGTGTACCAGAGCCACGTTACGCCTGACTATTTTGAAGGGACACTTAATAGCTACTTAGGCAACGGTTTTGGGGTAGAACCTGTCCTGGTTCAGAGCGCATTTTTCCGTCCGCATAACAAGAGTGAAGACATCTCTAATCTGTACTTGGTGGGGGCCAATACTCAGCCTGGGGGCGGTACGCCGGCGGTAATGATGTGCGCCAAGATGACGGCCCGTGAAATCGCTAAAGATTTCAAAATTTCACCCGAAGTAGTAAACGGTGTCGCAGTCTCCCCAGTCCCGGCCAAGGTATAGGCAATGCTCCCCAGAGAAGATATCCTCAAGCGGGCTGAGAATCCTGAAGCGCTCGCGCGTGTTATTGACCGGGCGGAGCAGGCGATTCGCACCTGGGAACCGGTTGCCACCGATTTTCTGTCGCCGCCCGAGCTGTTTGAGGCGCAGGCCGTCTTTGAGCGCCTGACCGAGGTTCATACCGTCGCCAGCGGCGGCTACCCCCAGGCTGAACGACAGCGGCTGATGGTTGCCCGCTCGGAAATCCCGTTTGACGAGCAGCCGGTACCGCTGGCGGCACTGAGCATTGCTGGCAACTTCTTGTTTGATACGGCGTCTCACCGCGATTTTTTGGGATCGCTGCTGGGCACAGGGCTGGTGCGTGACAAAGTGGGCGACATTATCGTCCTCGGTGAGCGCGGGGCGCAGGCGATTGTGGTGCCGGAGCTGGTGGACTTTTTGACCAGCAGCCTGACTCAGGTGCGCTCAGTACCGGTAAAAACGCAGGTGATCGCCCTGTCCGAGCTGCGCGTCCGCGAACCCCGCAAAAAAGAGATGACCACCGTGGAAGCGTCGATGCGCCTAGACGCGGTGGCTTCGGCAGGGTTTGGCATGTCCCGCAGCAAAATGGCCGATATGATTACCGCTGGCGACGTGCGGGTGAACTGGAAGCCGGTTACTCAGTCGAGTCACAGCTTGCAGACGGGCGATTTGGTGGCGATTCGGGGCAAAGGGCGGTTGGAGATTGGCGAGGTGGCGGTGACGAAGAAGCAGCGGTATCGGGTGGAGTTGACGCGGCTGGTTTAGGGAATGGAGAGAAGGAATGGGGAAGTTGCCGAAAAACTGCCGGGTACTACTGCGGTTTTTGTGTAGGAGGAAGTGACGCTTCTACAAAATGCACCGGTCTCGTGTCATGCCTCGTTTAAGTGATCGCGCCTTTCACCTTCTCAAGAATGAAATTGAATATCGGTATCAGGTTGGTCTTGAGAATTCGATAGAGCGGATTGTATTGCTGGCCAGATTAGAAACTCTGCGGGCCCGCGAAGGCAAGCCGATGTCTCAGATCGAGCTCTGGCAAGAAGTGGGCGATATTGCTCCCGATTTTAATTCGGCTGTTTTAGAACAGGCGAGTGCAGGTACCCGCTTTCCGGTCTTAAGCGCTTCTGTGAGCGTAGGCGCGATCGCTGCCCTGTCTGCCGTCACACTGGGTATAGACGCACGGCAGGCTGATGTTTCAACGTCTTTTGCCTCGACGACGCTGGTGCAGCGCCAGTCCGCCACCCCCCCGACTCATCATCAGCTGGCGGCAAATCTGCTTCAGCCTAGCGACTCCGCTGCTTTGGCTTGGGCAAAATCCGATACAAGCAGTGCCTTTGAAACCGCTAAAAGACTCGGTTGGCAGGCTGCCCTGAAAGGTCAGAATCCGCCCCACAGCCAGCAGCATTGGAGCGAGGCGGCAGCGCTGTGGCGGCAGGCGATCGCCCAGCTAGACCAGATTGCTTACCTGTCGGCTGACTATGCGGCCGCCCAGGAAAAAAAGACGCTCTATCAGCAAAATCTTCAGCAGGTTGAAATGCGCCAGATTGCCGCTCAGCAGCCTGCACCCAGTGCTGTTCTAGCGCCGCAGTTTTCATCGCAGCGGGCAGATTGGCTGACAATCGCCAAACGCTATGGCTGGCAGGCCGCCCTCGCCAGTCAAAATGCCCCTCATCCGGCCCAGCAGTGGGCAGAGATCGCTGAAGTTTGGGAAATTGCCCTCTCGACCCTGGGTAGAATTGAACCTGCCCATCCTCAATACGCCGAAGCACAGCAGGTCAAAGCTCGCTATCAGCAGAACCTGAGCGCCATTCGTCATCGCTATCAGCTGGAGCAGACCACTGCCCAGCAGCTGCAAGCCCTCCAACACGCCATCATTCAGCTAGATCGGACGACATCCAATGCTGCCAGAGAGAGTCACCTTCGAGGCATTATCCAGCAGCTCAAAACGATTCCGGCGGGCACTCAAGCGCATGCGGTCGCGCAGCAGCTCATCAGCCAGCTCAGCGTCCAAACGAACCTGATGGCGGCTCATCCCCAATAGCAGCGTCATGCTTTCCTCAAACGAGTAGCTTTGATGAGTAGGTTCCGGCCACTCTCTAGTGACGGCAGACAGGCGATCACCTATCTCACGAAATATTTTTACTTAATTAAAGTTTATATTTTTTAGCATTCTCCCCCCAAAGCGACACGGAGAGATGAACAGGTTGTGTCAATATAAAGTCGGTTTGCCAAATTTGTCTGACCCTACGAAGCAGGCAGATGGTCTGACCATATTGGCAGGAATGGAGTAAGCAATGGAATCCGTAGAGGCCATTTATCAATACACCTGGCTGATACCAGTGCTGCCTTTGGTGGGCGCAGCACTCGTCGGCATAGGTTTAATCAGCTATAACGAGGCGACTAATCAGCTCAGAAAGCCGGTCGCCGTTTTTATCGTCAGCCTGCTGGGCGCGGCGATGACCCTATCTATTTTGCTACTGGTAAGTCAGCTTCAGGGCCATGCGCCCTACACCTATTTGATCGAGTGGGCCTCTGCTGGAGACTTCAAGATCAATATGGGCTTTACCGTTGACCACATCACCTCGCTGATGCTGGTGATTGTCACGACAGTGGCCTTCCTAGTGATGATTTACACCGACGGCTACATGGCGCATGACCCTAGCTACGTGCGCTTTTATGCTTATTTGAGCCTATTCAGCTCGTCGATGCTGGGCCTGGTTATCAGCCCCAACCTGCTTCAGGTGTACGTGTTTTGGGAGCTGGTGGGCATGTGTTCCTACCTGCTGATCGGCTACTGGTATGACCGCGATGGCGCGGCAGACGCCTGTCAGAAGGCGTTTGTGACCAACCGGGTGGGTGACTTCGGCCTGCTGCTAGGGATACTGGGTCTGTTTTGGGCGACAGGCACGTTCGAGTTTGAGCTGATGGGCGATCGCCTCAGCGAACCGGTCAGCACGGGCGTCATTTCGGGTGGCCTGGCTGCGCTCTTCGCTGGGTTGGTCTTTATGGGGCCAGTGGCAAAGTCAGCGCAGTTCCCGCTGCATGTGTGGCTACCCGATGCGATGGAAGGCCCGACCCCTATTTCAGCACTGATTCATGCCGCTACGATGGTGGCCGCTGGCGTCTTTTTGATCGCTCGCATGTATCCAGTCTTTGAAAATATTC
>JBARVU010000537.1:0-11871 GCA_049646425.1 Phormidesmis sp.
AACAACCTTAAAGGCTCAACAGCGCTCTCCTCTTGATTTCCTCGCTCAGGCACTGCAAGCCTATCGTAAAGGACTTCCTAGACCGTCGCTGATCCTAACAATCGGCAGCACCCCCTGAATCTTTACCTGAAAAGTCTGGGCGCAAGACACTTCGAGGTCGGCACTCTCGAAGAACACTACCCATTGGTAGGTCAAGCACTGCTAGAAACATTTGCGTCTTACCTGGGCGCTGCCTGGACAACAGAGATGGCGGCAGCCTGGAGTGAAGCCTATGAGGTGATTGTTACGGTCATGCTCGACGGCGCAAAGGAGCCTCAAGCCCACCTGGAACCGGAACTAACCTTCTATGACTGGATTGACTTGTATGGTGAGGAAAATCCAAGAATCAAAGATGCCTTTGCCACCCTAACTGAATTCCATTATGGAAACAAGCCAGCGCCAGAGGCTGTCAGTCAGGCATAGGAGCATTCAAGCCTTTGCTGTGCTAACTTTCACAGAATAAACTTGCCCTTTACTAGGATGTAGCTTTAAGGTTTTTGGGCGATCGCTGCTTGATACCGCCGTTCATTTGCTTCTACAGACTTTTGCAAATCTACGACTGGATGGGGGTACTGTACGCCGATGTGGACGTTGAACCGCTTTTGTTCTTCGGACTGCAGCTTCCAAGGCGTGTGTACCTTTTTGGCAGGTAAGTTCTTTAGGGCGGGTAGCCAGTGCTTGACGTAGTCTCCTGCTGGGTCGTAGTCTTTTGACTGCTTCGGGATATTGAAGTAGCGAAAGCCGCGAGCGTCATTACCAACGCCTGCGGTGTAGTTCCAGTTGCCCCAGTTACTGCACACGTCGTAGTCAATCAGCAGCGATTCGAACCACTCAGCGCCCCAGCGCCAGTCAATCCCCAGGTTTTTGGTCAGAAAGCTGGCTACGTTTTGTCGCCCCCGGTTAGACATAAAGCCCGTTGCCGCAATCTCTTTCATATTGGCATCGACCAGCGGATAGCCGGTCTTGCCCTCACGCCATTGATCGAAGCGTTTCCAGTCCTGCTGCCAGTCTATGGGTAAGCCTCGAATGCCTCCTCTGCGGAATACTTTGCGGCCATATTTTGCACAGACAAAGCGAAAATAGTCTCGCCATAGCAGCTCAAACACCATCCAGTAGGTAGAGTTATTCTTTTTACGCTGCTGTTCGTAGGCTTGGACTTCTTCGTATACCTTGCGCGGTGAGAGGCTACCATTGGCCAGCCAAGGAGAGAACTTGGAAGAATAATCAGCGCCAAGCATACCGTTGCGAGTTTCTTTATACACCTGCAGTTTGTCTACATCCCAAAAATAATGCTGCAATCTGGCAAAAGCCTGTGTCTCACCACCTTTGAAGGATAGGACGCCGCTGGGGTCGATAGGTTTTGCTTCTAGGCCAAAGTCAGAAAGTGTAGGGAGCTCTCCAGGATCGGCTTCGGAAGGTAAAGGAGGGAGCTGATCGGGAGTTGGGAACATTGGAGATACCGTACATTCCTTCTCGACTGCCTTGCGAAACTGCGTGAAGACTTCTGGCAGCTTATTCACTGCGAAGGGCAGATCATCAGGATGATAGAGGGTAGCACCCCAGTAGACTTCTGAGCTGACCTGAAGCTGTTTCAGGGCTAACTCAATGCCTTCTTCTGCGTCGGTTTCTTCTGCTGTAACTTCCTCATGCCAGTACACAGCTTCGATGTTGAGCGCCTTTACCACAGCTGGAATTTCTTCTTCTGGCTTGCCGTTGCGAACAATCAGATCACTCCCTTTTGAGCGCAGTGTCTGACGCAAGTCCGCAACAGTCTCGATTAAAAACTGGGCTCGATAAGCGCCTGTTTTGGCAAAGCCAAAGGATGTTTCGCCAAAGTGTCGCGGGTCAAAGCAGTAGAGGAAAATGACGTCGGCTTTCTTGGCGAGAGCCCGGTGAAGGGGCTCGTGGTCGTGAAGGCGAAGATCGTTGCGGAGCCAGAGAAGAATGCGCATAGAAAGTGAAAGTGAAAAGCCGGAAGATGGGTGACAGATGGCTTCAAGATGATAGGGTAGCTGAAGGGGCGATCGCCCCTACAAAGAGACAGATATCATCCCCTCTTAGCGAGCTGACTTGAGGAAAATCGGGGCTGAGCTAACGCTAAAGGCAGAGCGCTGAAGAAATCAAAGGTGCTAATCTTGGAGTTTCATTATGTGCGCTGTTGGATTTATCCTGAAACCAACTTAACTGCACCAAATTACTGAGCTAGATCGTCACTGGGTAAGGAATTATGCGCTGGAGAACGGGCCGTCGTAGCCAAAATGTGCAGGATAGGCGAGGGTCGGGTGGCTTTCGCGGTGGGGGCGCGCCGCTGGCCGTTGGCGGGGGTGGCGTCGGCGTTGTCGTCGTTGCCATTGTGATTATGCTACTTGGCGGCGACCCCACTATTTTATTAGACCAGGCAGTGGCACCTGGTAACTCTGGCCCTAGCAGTGGCCAGCCCCGCCCTACTTCGCCTGAAGAAGACCAGCTCGCGGACTTCGTCTCGGTTGTCTTGGCGGATACTGAAGATACCTGGAACAGCATTTTCCCAAGAGAGTTCGGCGGTGCGTATCAGGAACCTGATCTGGTTCTATTTAGCGGCGTGGTGCAGTCAGCCTGTGGCACTGCGCAGTCAGCCGTCGGCCCGTTTTACTGCCCTGCTGACCAGCAGGTTTACATCGATCTGAGCTTTTATCAGGACTTAAAGAACCAGTTAGACGCGCCCGGTGACTTTGCTCAGGCTTACGTCATTGCACATGAGGTCGGACATCACGTGCAAAATTTGATTGGCGTTTCTAAGCAGGTACGCGCGGCTCAAAGTCGCATGAGCCAGACCGAAGCGAACGCGCTGTCGGTAAAGCAAGAGCTACAGGCCGACTGCTTTGCCGGTGTATGGGCGCACAGTGCCGACCGACAGCGCGATATTTTGGAACCCGGCGATATTGACGAAGCCCTGAACGCAGCTAGCCAAATTGGTGATGATAGGTTGCAGAAGCGATCGCAAGGCTACGTAAATCCTGACTCCTTTACCCACGGCAGCGCCGCGCAAAGGGCCGAATGGTTCAAACGTGGCTTCAACTCCGGCGATGTCGAGCAGTGCAATACTTTCGAGAGCTAGCATATCGCTGCCTCTATTTCTAATGTTGAGTAAGCTGTTCAATGCTACTTTCAGCCTTTCCTATAGCTTTTAAGTGAGTGGGATATTATAAAGGCTGATATTGAGGCAATTGCGTGAATAAAAAAGTGGTGTTCATCATGGGCACGGCCCATTGTGGCTCTACGCTGCTAACGATGATTCTGGGTAGCCATTCCGACTGCTTGGCGTTAGGGGAAGTGAGCAACATGCCCGAAGCCTATCGTCTCAAAAAGCCTATTTGTTCGGTTTGCCAGGGCGACTGTAGTTTCTGGGAGCGCAGTTTTACCGAACAGGAGCGATCGCTGCTATCAAAGGGATTCTCCGAGAGAAGGCTTCATCGCTACATTCCTTTAAAGCTAGAGAAGACAGTACGCGGCTTCCTGAAGAACGACCAGGTCTTTAACCCTTACTCTTTGATCGCTTCTAAAACGAATAAAAAAGTTTTAATCGACTCTACAAAGACGGTTTACTGGCTCAACAAAAAGCTGGCTGCCCGAGAATTTCAGGACAACTTATTAGATGCCCGTCTGATTCATCTCATTCGCGATGGCAGAGCGGTGATGAACTCTTACTTGAGACGTAAGCAAGCTCAAGGAATGACGGTTCAAAAGTTTGGGGAAATGTGGGCTAAGCGCATCAACAATGAAAACAATTTCTTCGATAGCTTTTCGGGTGGTAAAAAAATTCAGCTTCGCTATGAAAAGTTCGCTACTGAAGTAGAAGAGACGCTTAAAAGCCTCTGCGATTGGCTCGATATAGACTTCCAGCCAGAAATGGTCAACTACTGGCAGCATCAGCATCATGCAATCTCTGGCAATAGTGGCACCCGCTCTCTCATTCGTAAGTACCAAAATTCAGAGTCAATGCAGTCAGGGTCAGATACTCAGCGCCCAGCAAACCGCTATGAAGAGCGAGATTTTTGCATTCAGCTCGATCAGCGCTGGAGAACCAAGCTCTCTGCCGAGCAGGTAGCCGAATTCTACAAGGTTACGGGCGGGCTAAACAAAGCCTATGAGTGGAATTGAAAGAAGGTGATTTTGACGGTATTGGGTTTATGGAGAGGTAGGTGCCTGCCCGGACAGCGGGATCAGCTTGCTTGCTCCAAATCATCCACACGCCGATTGGTTTGAGTCAGCTCCACAAGCAGGGTTGGAAGGATTTCTTGCTGCGCTTGGTACCGCTCTTCGACAAGCACATCAATATCTTGGGTACTGCGTCCCTGCCCCTCAGCCACAAGTACAAACGCTGCTTCTAAGCGATCTAAATCGGTTTTCGAGAGCGTCATTTGTCATGTTGTGTGATTCTGGACAGCAGCCTTTATCGATAGTTGTTAAACTGTAGCGCCATTGGCCAGTCTTGACTTTTGATCAGGGCGATCGCCTCCTGCAAATCATCTTTATCCTTGGCAGAGACTCGCACTGAATCGCCCTGAATAGATGCCTGTACTTTTTTCAGGCCGTCCTTGATTAGCTTAGAGATCTTCTTAGCGTCTTCTTTCTCGATGCCCTTTTTGAGCTTGATTTCCTGACGCACCCGGCTACCACTGGCTGCATCGATTTCACCAAAGTCGAAAATTTTCATCGATAGGTTTCGCTTAGCTGCTTTGGTTTGCAGCACGACATGCACCGCTCTCAGGGTCATGTCGCTGTCAGTTTCTACCGCAATGCTGTCTTCTTTAAGATCAAGTGTTGTCTTGGTGTCTTTGAGGTCGTAGCGGCTTTTCACTTCGCGGCGGGCTTGATCGAGCGCATTGACCAGCTCTTGGCGGTCGAAGTCGCTGACAACGTCAAAGGAATAAGTAGAAGCCATAGGGGGGGCGGGTAATCGCGAACATCAACAATTATACAAAAGCCGCCTGGACGCTGTTGGCATACAAAGAAAAAATGCAGCCCATGCCGACGGCCCAGGAGAGCGATCGCAGTATCGGCACGTTCAAAACATAAGCCAGCGAATACGTGATCCGAGCAGCCAGGTAAATCACAGCGGTAGACACCACCTGCTCAGGCGGCAAACCCACCACAAACGTCATCAGCGCCGCCGGAGCATAGAGCGCAAAAGACTCAAATGAGTTTTGATGGGCCCAGGTTGCTCGCTGTGCGTAGTCTGGCAGCTTATCGAACATCGCGCGTGGGGCGGCCATGTCGTAGCCGAGCTGAGCGCGACCTGAAGCAACGACTAAATACGGTATGTAAATGAGGACAGCAGCGATCACGATGCTACCCAGCAACGCATTTTCAGGCGAAACAAACGGCAAAGAATAAACAATATCCACGGCATCCACGGCTTACAACGGCCTATTAGAACAGCTAGTCAAAATAGAAGAGCGTCACAATCTTGCGCAGCTCTTCTGCATCTTGACAGGTTTTGAGCAGAGTTTGGCTGTCGTGAAAGGCGAAGCAAAGAAGCTGCTGACAGCGTCCGATAATTTCCTGGTTGCACATCGCGCTCGCATCGGCCAGCGGTAGCCTATCGTTGGCTGGGTTCTCCACCAGGTTAGTCACCAAATCTAGCTGCTCACGTGACTCACGCGGCTGCTTTTTCAAGCTCTGAGGCAGAATGACCGTCAGCAAGTTAGGGTCTGCCCTCATCGCCCCGCGAATAGCCGCAGAGTTCGTTCCGGTCGCCCCGGAGGTAATCAGACGATTGCCCCCTAGCACCAGAGCATAGCTCATCAGCTCTATGAGGTTTTGATGGGTGATCGGGACGTGGCGTGACCCCAAAATAGCAATCCGCTTTGAGCCAGACTGCTGAATGGTTGCCAGCTCTTGCAAAAAGTCGTCTACCTTAACAGAATCAAGCGGATTTTCAACTGACTGACTCAATGGCTATCGGGGGGTAAGGGATATAAGAAACCCCGTAATTTTACCAAACCCTTGATAAATGAACTACCCCAACGTAGGGCAACGGGTTTCGCAAGGTAACGCTGCATCTATGTCTCTGTTTCTTTAAGACCACACACGGTTCAAGTCTAAAGAAAAACCGGGTAGCACAGGCTCACCCGAAAGCACCTTTGGATCTTCTAGCGTCTCTTTCGGTTGGCCCGCTCGATAAACTTCTACCTGTTTACCCTTGGGGTCGATCAACCATCCTAAGCGAGCGCCATTGTCCCGACATTCCTGCATCTTAGCTCGCAGTTTTGAAAGACTGTCGGTCTGGGAACGCAGTTCAATTACAAAGTCAGGACACAGGAGGATAAATCCTTTACGCATTCCTAAGGTCAAGGCTTCCCACCGTTTTGAGCTAACCCAAGAAGCGTCCGGAGAACGGTCAGCCCCGTTGGGAAGTCTGAAGCCGGTAGAGGAGTCAAAAGGGATGCCGCTGCCGCCCTGCTCTTCGACCCATTTGACCAGAAAGTAGGCAATCTTGATATTGCGATGCCCGGTCTCCCCGCCGGCGGGTGGGTTCACAATGAGATCTCCTGCCGCACTTCGTTCTAGCTTTAGATCGCGATTCGCCAGGGCGATCGCCTCAAACTGTGTCTGGGTCACTTGCAGAGCAATCTCGGTTGGCAGTTCCAGACGTAAGGTTGGCAATTGAGTCGGTATCTGTACCATTCACCCTGAGTGAGCGCGACTGTCTAGATTGTAGCGCGGTCCCTCGCGAGCTATACTCTACCCTGCGATCGCGGGTGATCGCGCAGATCTCACTAAGCGGTGACCGCCGGACTCAGTCCCAGGGCATCCATCATTCGCTCGGTATCAAAGTGCTGGGCCATCAGGTGACCAATACATTCCACTTTAATAGGCTCATGCAAACGCACCTGATCAAACGCCTGTTCGATCATTTCTACCGTGGTCAGCGTATCCAAATCCACTGAGAGGATGGGCACTTCCAAATCGCGAGCGCGATCTAAAACGTCTTTGCGAGGGGACAGTCGACCGGTGAGCACCAGGCACTGGGTCGAGCTTTCGAGCGCGGCCATTTGGATGTCGAAGCGATCGCCCCCAGTTACCACCACCATATTGTGCGCCTGATTGAAGTAGCGCAGCGCCGAATTGGCATTCATCGCGCCAATCGAAATTTCTTCCACCATGATCTGGTCAATTCGCTCAGGGCTATTGAGCAGATCGGCCTTGAGCTGATGCACTAGCGCTTCTACACTGACGCTGCGCATGATCGGCGTTCTGGGTAAAATGCCTAACACTCGAATGCCGTGGCGCTCCAGGCAGGCTTTGACCGGATTCATCGCATCTGACATCAGCGCCTCAGGCACATCATTGATCACCACGCCGAGCAGCCGGTCACCGAGCGTTTGCCGAGCCGCCAGCAGCTTGTCGACGACCAGCGCCGAACGATAGCGCGATACCAGAATCACTGCGGCTTCACCCATCTCTGCCATATCGGGCAAAGACAGGCCAAACAACATCCCTTCCTCTAAGCTACCCGGCCCTTCAATGAGCAAAATATCTTCGCCTTGACTCTCTAGCAGACTTTTTACCTCTTGCTGGTACACCTGCTTTCCTTTCGAGAGCTGCTGCGCAATCGTGGCATCGTCCAGTGAAAACAGCGTTGGGCGCACCCGATCTGCGTCGAGTGCCAGCGTATCGCTGATAAAGCGGACATCCTCGTCTACCGCGTCGTCGTGTTCACTGGGGCAGGTGCCAATTGGCTTAGCATAGGCCACATCAAACCCCTGCGATCGCAGCTGTAAAGCAAGCCCCAAAACAGTTGCAGACTTACCGCTATGGGACTCAACCGAGCCAATGAGCAGCTTAGATGAGCGACTAGATATTCGGCTTGATGATTGGGGCACGCCCTAACTCCTTTCCACATATAGCGTTGGCCACATCTCTGAGGGTAGCTAACAAGTGTAAAGACCAGCGAGCCTCGAGACATCTCATCATTTTGCCACGTCTACTCCGGTGCCGCTTGAGAAAATTAGCAGCGCCAGCTCGGCTCAGGCATCCTTTAAGTTGGAGCTAGCTCTTGTAGCAGCCCTCAAGAAACTATCGAACAAACTGTTGCCAAGCTGAAAGGACGGCGCTTTGCTTGAGCCTGAGTCAGCTGTCCATTCGCAGCAGCTTACGATAAAAGCCTTGTTCAAAATCAGGATCTTTATCTTGATTCATCAAGACAACGATACTGATCAAAAAATCGACAAACTCGAAGTTTGGCATCGTAATTTCGTAGGTGAGCTCAGCGTCGCCGTCAAACTGCATGCGGCAGCGGGTAAGGTCAGCAGGCAACATTGAAATATTCCAGGTCGCTAGAAATGGGATGCTATCAGCACCCTCAATTTTGCGTTCGCCTTCAAGATTGCCCTGTTTGTAAAGGCCAATCGCATAGGGTAGGGCGTTGCGCTTTTTGCCCTGATAGTAGGGTAAATAGACACTCGCCTCTGGCTTGCTGGCAGGCTGAATAGATTGGAGAGACATGGCTGCTTTGATATGTAGGAGAAAGACCCTGACGAAGGGGATTGCACTTCCAGGCAGATCCTGCTTTGAGAATTCCCGTCTGGCCCAAAAGTTGACCAAGAAAGCTCGGCTGCGAACCTTTTAGATATCCCAGTGGGGAAGGGGGAGTATGGTTAAATTAAGAAATCTTTGTTAAGGGATCTAAACAAAACCACACATGTCAGATTTTGCTGAACCCCTGAACTCTGAGCTCAATCTAGAGTCAGAGTTAGTTTTTGATGCTGAGCTATTGAGAGGATATGCCGGACGACGGCTCAAAGCAGCTGTTGCGCTGGCTACTCTCTGGCTATTTACAGCACTGTTGCACAGCGTCGCTTGGGGTCGCGAAGTCGTTTTGATTGGCACAGGGCTAATGAGTCTTCAGGCCCTGCGGGTCGTTTTGGCCAAGCCTCTGGCGGCACCGATTCCTTTGCCTTCTACTCAGTCCGAATCAGTGGCTGTAGCAGCGGCGATCGCCCCTCAGCCCCAGCTGACCTCACCAGAGGCTAGCTGGCCCTATGTTTCTTTACTGATCGCAGCTAAAAACGAGGCGCAGGTGATCGGTAAAGTGGTCGAGTCTCTGCTGCATATTGACTATCCTGCGGCTCGCTATGACCTGTGGATTATTGACGACTACAGCACTGACCAAACCCCCCAAATATTAGATTCCTTAGCGCGGCGCTATCCCCGATTGAATGTGATCCATCGAGGGCCGGATGCAACGGGCGGTAAGTCAGGGGCGCTCAACCTGGTGTGGCCACAAACGCAGGGCGATATTTTGGCAGTGTTCGATGCGGATGCTCAGGTGCCCGAGGATTTGCTACGTCACGTGGTACCAATGTTTGAGCCGCAAGTCGGGACGTCTGGTCAGGCGGCTAGTGCCGAGAGTGCGCAGGTGGGCGCTGTCCAGGTGCGTAAGGCGATCGCTAACGCCCAGACTAATTTCTGGACGCGAGGGCAAAAGGCCGAAATGGCCTTCGACAGCTACATGCAGGAGCGCCGGATTGCCATTGGCGGGATTGGTGAGCTGCGCGGCAACGGTCAGTTTGTGCGGCGCGAAGCGATCGCTCAGTGCGGCGGCTGGAATGAAGCAACCATTACAGATGACCTCGATCTCACCATTCAGCTACACCTGCATCAGTGGGATATTGGCCTGCTGTTTGCGCCAGCAGTCGGCGAGGAGGGGGTGACCTCAGCCACGGCCCTATGGCATCAGCGCAACCGCTGGGCAGAGGGGGGCTTTCAGCGCTATCTGGACTACTGGCGGCAGCTTGCCAAAAATCGCCTGGGCTGGAAGAAGTCTTTTGATATGGCCACCTTTTGGATTATTCAGTACATGATGCCGGTGGTGGCACTGCCCGATTTGGCGATCGCCCTCAGCCGCCGTCAGCTGCCGATATTTGGCCCGATTACAGTGCTGGGCGTGAGCCTGTCGTTTTGGGGCATGTGGACAACCCTGCGCCGCGCCGAACCTACCTCAGTCTGGCGGGCGGCTGGTCAAACGCTGTGGGGCACCGCCTACATGCTGCACTGGGTGCTGGTGATCGCGACAATGGCAATGCGGATTTCAGTGCGGCCTAAGCGGCTGAAGTGGGTGAAGACGGTGCACGGATCTTCCTAGCATCCGCAGAGAAGCAGGAGAGAGGCTACTGTCTGGCCCGGCCTGATCCGGTTGCGACAATTTTAATAATTACGACGCTGAGGCCCACCGCTAGGGCCGCTGCCGATAGTGCCAGGAGGAGAATGTCGGGATGACGGAGGGCGATCGCTATCAAGGCCCAGACCGTCACTGCCGGATAGGCTGCATCGCGATATTTCAGGGCAATGGTCGCGGCGACCCCACTGCTGATGACGAGCATAGCGATCGTTAGCCCGACTGAACCGGTACTGGCAGTGGCCCAAACTGATGGCAAGCTGATCATGAGTGCAGATGAGACGTTGACCACCGCTGCTACGGTAATCCAGCCGAAATAGACGCTGATCGGGGCCTGTACCAGCCACCGGATCGAGCGAGTGGGCCGCAGTGAGCGAGTCGGCAGATAGGCCGCGATCAAACAGATCAAGATGCCGGCCATCAGGGCTACCGACAGCCAGAAATAAGAGACCAAAAACGCATATACCCAGGCTATTTGCAGCAGGCAAGCGCCGATGATGGCCCGTGCAGTCTGAGCAATTGCCGGACTTTGCTGCTGATCGGGTTGTCGATTGGGTAACGCCTGGTAAAGGCTAAAGGCAATCAGCCCGACGTAGATCACCCCCCAAATGGCAAAGGCGTAGCCAGCTGGGGTGATCAGCACATCGGCAAACGTCGTATTCGAGACCTCGCCGATGTTTTTGCCTGCGGGAGGATAAAAGTTGGAAAGGGCATTGATGGCGATCGCTAGCAAGACTGCTGCTAGGGTGAGCCACTGTCGTCCAACTGAGCCGCCTGACTTACGCAAGGTATGATCTCCGGATTCAGCCTCTTCATTATATTGGGGATAATGAACCTAATCTGCTCTGCAAAAGTGAGATTGCCACATGTCTACATATCTATCTATAGGGTCAACACAACCTATGGGAAAGGTTCTAGCTACGCTAACTGTGACGAAACGCGCCGACCAGACTGCTGCATCTAGAGGATTCATTCCTGTTGAGCAGGTGCGCTCTGTCACGCTAGAAAATGTTTTAGTTGATACAGGGGCAACGACGCTGTGTCTGCCGGCAGGGGTGATTGCTCAGCTTGGGCTAGAAATACTGAAAGAAGTCGAGGTGATAACGGCTAACGGACTGAGTAGGGCACGAGTCTTTCAAGATGCCAAAGTTTCTCTATGCGGTCGGGAAGGTACGTTTGAATGCTTGGAGCTGCCCGGCGGACAAAGTCCGCTGATCGGCGTGATTCCGCTAGAGCTTTTGGGGTTAGAGCCCGACCTGCAAAATCAAACGCTCAGAGTATTACCTTCTGAATCAGCCAACACCTATCTGACTATTTTGTGAGCCTGTGCTTCAAGTACTTCAAGTCAAGACGAGTACCCTGCGAAGAAAAGCTTATGATGATCTATAGAAGCGCAGCATAGGATTAGCGTCATGTTTGGATTGGGCGTACCAGAAATTGTCATCATCGGGGTTGTGGCTGTTTTGGTCTTTGGCCCCAAGCGAATCCCTGAACTGGGCGGCGCGCTGGGTAAAACCCTGAGAGGCTTTAAAGACGAAATTGACCGGCCCGATGAAGATGATGACTACATTGATGGCGATGACGACCAAGCCTAAGATGAATCAACGATCAAATATCTAATCGCTGATAGACCTTGTCTAAGTTACGCAGCTGGTAGTCAGGATTAAAGC
>JBARVU010000538.1:0-11315 GCA_049646425.1 Phormidesmis sp.
CCCAATTCTTCGGCGCTCAATTGCAGGGGTTGCCCTGGCTGGAAGCGCTTAATCTCTCTACCGTAGCCGCTTTAGACAAACTGCTGCCACCTGAAAAAAATTAGGCACCAATTTTAGATCTATCTGGCTCCCTTAAGGTTGGCTCCTTCCAAATCGGATTGTTCCAAGGAAGTTCCACTGAGGTTGGTAGCGTGGAGATCGACTTGAGCCAGAAAGTGTCCGGAAATATAAACCCCGCTGAGGTTGGAGCTGCTAAGGTTAGATCTTTCGAGAGTGTTACAGTCGAAGGTAGCTCCTTGCAGATTGATTCCTGGCAACTCGGCTTTGATCAGTTCACCTCTCAACTCAACGCCGGGAAATTCTCTCTCTCCAGCAGCATATCTTCTGAGCAATTCTTCGGCGTACATAACAGTTGGTTCTCCATAACTGCTGAGACTGATATTGACATCAAGGGTGGGGCACTGCCCACCGTCTATCTGATGAACGACTTCGGGTCTTCTTGAAGTTGGTTTTTTATCTGGAGAGAAAAAACGGCGTGGGCAGTGCCCACCCTACCTGCTATTGCAGGTGCTTCTGATGCTCCCATCTGGCATAATAGTGTTCATGAAGTAGGCCCCACTCAAGTCAGCACCATCCAAACAAGCTTCAGTCAGATTGGCTTCGTCGAAGTTCGTCCTTTTCAGTCGAGCTCCACTCAAATTAGCTCCACTCAAATTAGCTCCTCTGAAGCAGGTGGAATAGAGGATCGTATCTCTCAAGTTAACTTGGCTGAGGTTGGCCTTTACGAATTTAGCCCATTCCAGATTGGCTCTAGTCAGATTAGCTCTAGAGAGATCGGCCGCATTAAAACAGGCGTTTCCCAAGTGAGCATCGGAAAAATTAATGCCTTTCAAGATGGCCACTGCGAAGTAACCACTGTCAAGAGAGCAGCCACTCAAGTTAGCTCCACTCAGATCAACGCCATCCAGAGCGTCATAGATATCTACAACTCCGATGAAATCTCTTTCTCCGGAACTATATCTCTTAAGCAGCTCTTCCCTGTTCATCATAAGTTAGATCTCCTTTCTAATGCTCTGAATCAGAGTCATAGCTATTCTCCTTTCCTGGACTATCTCAACTCTGTATTTGAGGCTGACATTGATGTTCAGCGAGTCGGTAGGGTGGGCACTGCCCGCACGTCTATCTGATGAATGACTTAGGCACCTTAGCGTAAACGCTCTTCCCTTGCATGTCTAACTACCGACGCGCTTACACCGCTGGTAGCAACGTCTTCTTGACCTGGGTTACCTACCGCCCGACACCGCTCTTCAACCATCCTGATACCGTTGCTCTTTTGCGTCAAGCCGTCAGGAAAGCCAAGCGTGAAGCCGACTTTCAAATCGTCGTGTTGGTGATTCTGCCAGACCATCTACATTTCATCTGGACGCTACCGCCTGATGACCACAACTACTCTAAGCGAGTGAAGAAACGGCGTGGGCAGTGCTCACCCTACTACTGCTACCTGCTAATCTCAGGGATGCCCTTCCTCACGGGTTAAGTAATTCAGCAAGTGAGAAGCAGCTAGCATTAGAGGGTGAGCAATACCTCGTTCAAAGGCAACCCCGTGATCCAAATTCAACTCAACTTACCTGATAGTGCCTTTTCTGCCCTGCGCAGCACGCCCGATGAATTTGCCCAGGAACTGCTGATTGCAGCTGTCGTGAAATGGTACGAAGTCGGTATGATTTCTCAGTCGAAAGCTGCTGAGATTGCAGGCATCAGTCGCCAAGCCTTTTTACAGTCTCTTGATCGCTTTGAAGTATCTCCCTTTCAGACCACACCCGAAGAACTAACCGAGGAATTCAGCCGTGGCTAGGCGTTGGGTCATCAACGCCTCTCCTATCATTAGCTTGGCTAAGATTGGGCGCATCGACCTACTGTCCAAGCTGTGTAATGATGCAGTGATTCCCCAAGGCGTAGCTGATGAAATTCAGCTTGGCGGCTACGACGACAGTGCCGTGAGCTGGCTGCGAGAGAAAGGACAGATCTGGATTCGGCCTATTGCCGCGATTGAACCTAATGTAGCCAATTGGGACTTGGGGTTAGGCGAAAGCCAAGTCCTCTCTTGGGCAACTACCCATCCAGGGTACGAAGCTATCCTCGATGACCGAGCCGCCCGTAAAGCCGCCAAAATTCTTAAGATTCCAGTACGAGGCACCCTAGCTGTAATTTTGCTGGCCAAAGAATCAGGTTATATCCCTCTGGTGAAGCCAGAACTCAATAATTTAGTTCAGGTTGGTTTGCGTCTTAGCCCGAGTGTTTTAGCTCAGGCATTAGCTTTAGCGAGCGAATAACTCTAGAGCGAGACGTAAGCTCTGAATTTCCCTAAAATTAAGATTGCCTCCCTCAATTAGCCTCATCGCCATCCCCTGCCAGATATCGCGATAACTTTTTACTAGACGTAACACTCATGCAGCTACCATCGGTCAACCTGTCTCGGCTTCAGCAGCTCATCAACTGGATTGCCCGTCCCTACAGTTTTTTAGATGAGTGCGCCGGAAAGTACGGAGATATCTTCATCGCGCAGCTCTTCGGCTTTCCGCCGCTGGTCATGGTCAGCAATCCGCAGGCGATTAAGGAAATTTTTGCGGCTGATGCCAAGTTTGATGCCGGCAGAGGGCAGCAAATACTGAAGCCGCTGCTGGGAGAGAATTCTTTGATTTTGCTGGACGGCGATCGCCACAAACGCGATCGCAAGCTGCTCATGCCCCCTTTCCACGGCGCCAAGGTCAAATCCTACGGCGACACCATCTGTCAGATCACCCGCGAAGTGAGTGACACCTGGCAACCCCAGCAGCCCTTCTTGGCCAGTGAAGCCATGGCAGAGATTACCCTGGAAGTGATTCTGCAAACGGTGTTCGGATTGAGAGAAGGCGATCGCTATCAGCAGCTCAAAGCTTTGCTGATCCGTTTGCTCGATTCCACTGGGACACCGCTCAGTGCCAGTATGCTGTTTTTTCCCTGGCTACAGAAAGACTGGGGCAGTCGGAGTCCCTGGGGGAAAATTGTTCGTCAACGGCAGCAAGTTTATGACCTGTTGCAGCAAGAAATTGAAGACCGGAGACAGTCGGAGACCGCTGGAGAGGATGTTCTAAGTCTGATGCTGTCGGCGCGAGATGAAGACGGGCAGCCGATGACAGATGTAGAGCTGAAAGATGAGCTGATGACGATGCTAGTCGCTGGACATGAAACAACGGCTACGGTATTGACCTGGGCCTTGTACTGGATTCACAAACTGCCCGATGTGAAGAGTAAGCTGCTGGCTGAGCTAGCGGGGTTAGAAGACCGGGCGGACTGTATGGCGATCGCCACCCTCCCCTATCTCACCGCCGTCGCCTCCGAAACGCTGCGGATATACCCGATTGCCCCCATCACCTCCCCCCGCATTGCGAACCAAGCAGTCACACTCGCAGATCACTCATTCCCGGCTGACACAATCCTGGCGCCCTCTATTTACTTACTTCATCACCGAGAAGATCTTTACCCTGAGCCCAAAGCGTTCCGGCCCGAAAGATTCTTAAAGAGGCAGTTCTCTCCTTCAGAATTTATCCCCTTTGGTGGCGGCAATCGGCGCTGCCTGGGATATGCCCTGGCAAAACTGGAGATCAATCTGGTACTGGCAACAATATTGACGCATCACTCACTCAAACTCGCCGACGAGCAGCCAGTGACCCCTCGCCGTCGTGGCGTCCTGGTCGCGGCAAGTAACGGCGTGCCTTTAGTATTAGATGATTGACAGCGTCTAAATCCATCCCCAGCACAGTCCCCATGGATGAATCCCAAGACAACGCCTGGTACACCTGGTACACAGACTTTGATGAGCACCATAGTCCTGAAGAGCGCCAGCAGTGGTATAGCCAATCCACCCAAGCCTACAGATGGGCCAGACCTCGCTATCCCGATGCGCTGATTGAAAAAGTGTTAGAGACAGCGCGCCTCAATCAGCAAAGCACACTGTTAGAGATTGGCTGTGGGCCGGGGATAGCCACGGCTGATTTTGCCAAAAAAGGACTGACGATTACCGGCGTAGAGCCGAGTGCTGCCGCCTGTGCGATCGCCCGCCGAGCCTGCCAAGACTACAAAACCGTCAGCATTCACAACAGCACCTTTGAAGACTATCCGCTCAGCGAAAAATACGATGCGGTGCTCGCCGCCACCTCCTTTCACTGGATATCGCCCGATATCGCCTGCAAAAAGTCAGCCGCCGCCCTCAACCCTGGCGGCGCGCTGATTTTACTCTGGGCCACGCCGCCTCAGCCCAGCCCAGACCTGTGCCAATACCTACAGCCCGTCTACGACCGCTACGATCTCTCAGAAATGGGACAAGAACACTGTCGTACCGAGGCTTACTACCAGGGCAACTTTGAAACCTTTGCAAAAATGGTCAACACCTCTGGCTTCTTTCAGCCCAGCAGCGTGACAATACAAAGCTGCCAGTCTATTTACAGCATTGAAAAATACCTGGCCCTGCTGAGCACGCTCTCCGGCTACATTGCCCTCGAAGCGCAGACCCGCGAAAGTCTGCTCATAGAACTAGGAGAGCAACTGGCAAAAAAACTCGAAACCGGCGCCCTGACGACCACTCACTGGTTTGCTTCCCAAGTTGCGCCTGTACTGGCAGAGTAACGTAGCATCACAGCTACTCTCCCCCTCCTCCCTTCCAGACTTCATAGAACGCCCGCACACTTAGCAAAGCTATTCACTCCTTAGCAAAAGGTAACGGTTCGCTGTATTCCTTCAACAATATGGCAGCATGATTAATAGCTAACAAGCGTCATCAAAGCCCTATAGAAGCAATTTCCTTTAGCGATCCATGGAACAGCAGCAGACCTACAACGTTGTGATCACCGGGGCCTCCTCCGGTGTTGGCCTATACGCCGCCAAGTCGCTCGCCCAAAGAGGCTGGCACGTGATTATGGCCTGCCGCAATTTACCCAAGGCCAAACGGGTTGCCGAGGAAGTCGGCATGGCCCCTGACAGCTATACCATTCTTAAGCTCGACCTGGCTTCGCTAGAGAGCGTCCGGCAGTTTGTCAAAGACTTTCGAGAGACCGGGCGATCGCTCGACGCCCTGGTCGTTAACGCGGCTATCTACAAACCCCGGCTGAAGTCGCCCGAGCGCAGTGAAGATGGCTATGAGATCAGCGTCGCCACCAATCACCTCGGTCACTTTCTGCTGTGCAACTTGCTGCTAGAAGACATGAAAAAGGCGGCTCATCCCGAGCCTCGCCTGGTAACCTTAGGCACGGTGACCGCTAATCCCAAAGAGCTAGGTGGCAAAATCCCGATTCCGGCCCCCCCCGATCTCGGTGACCTCAAGGGCATGGAACTCGGCTTCAAAGCGCCGATTGCCATGATCGACGGCAAAAAGTTCAAGCCAGGCAAAGCTTACAAAGACAGCAAGCTTTGCAACATGCTGACCATGCTAGAAATGCACCGCCGCTATCACCAGGATACGGGGATCGTTTTCAACGCGCTCTATCCCGGCTGTGTAGCCGAATCTGACCTGTTTAGAGATGCGCCCAAGCTATTTCAGACAATTTTCCCTTTCTTTCAAAAAAATATTACCGGTGGCTATGTCTCTGAAGAAGAGTCGGGCGATCGCGTGGCCAAAGTCGTCGCCGACAAAGGCTATAACAAGTCGGGCGTGTACTGGAGCTGGGGCAACCGCCAGGATGCAAATCGCGAAGCCTTTTGCCAGGAAGTGTCTAACGAGGCCGCCGATGAGGAAAAAGCAGGCAAGCTATGGGAACTGAGCGAAAAGCTGGTCGGAACTGCATAGACCTTGCCGCACTGACAGGCCCCGAAATAGCGAGTTGAAATGATGGGTTGAATACTGACAAATATTAAGTAATATGTCAGAACTGACTAGGTGGGAAATACCTCCTATCTTTCTCCAGTTTTGGGAGACTTCCTAAGCATGTTAGATCCTGCCCTTTGTCAGCAGGCGTCCTCCACAGGATGGTGGCCAGGATGGTGGCCGCGAGCGCCTTGGATGCTGCTGTACGTGCTTTCTAATCCAGCGATAGTGCTGCTCGTGCTGCTCGTGCTGGCGATGTTGCCTTGGCTGACGCATCAAAATAAGTGGAAAAAGCCAGCTGTGACGGTCAGTAGCTGTCTGTTGGTAAGCTACTTAATCGTGCTCTCACCCCTTTTTATGAGCTTGGGAGATCGGCTGCTGGTCGATTTCGTTCCGCCTGATAGAGGCGGGAAAGCCGACGCTATCGTTGTTTTAGGCCGAGGACTGCCGCACAATCCCAATCGGGTCAAGGAAGCTCAGGCCCTGTGGCAGAGACAAAGGGCGCCCTTAGTTTTTGCCAGCGGTCGGATCGATGCGCCTGTAATCGCCGAGTTAGTGCGCTCAAAGGTTCCTGCCGAAGCGGTTTCTGGAGAACCTTGCTCCCGCACCACCGAGGAGAACGCAGAGTTTACCGCCGCAATTTTGCGACCTCAGGGCGTGCGCACCATCATCTTGGTGACTGACCCGCAGCATATGCTGCGGTCGCTCCTCACCTTCGAGAGCTTTGGCTTCGAGGTCATCCCTCACACCAGCCCTTTCAGCCCAGAGACTGATCCTGTTCACAGACGATTCTTAGTGATTAGAGAAAGCGTGGGCTTAGTCAGCTATGGCCTGATGGGTCGCTACTCTGCCAGAGAAGTCCCCCCTACTTCCGTTATCTATGCGGCGAACCCTCGAAAATGAGGCGACACGAACATGCACCTGAGTAAATCGGTTGAAACATTAGCGCTGAGACTTGGCCCAGGTGCAGATATCCGTCGAGCGTTGGAGGCGCTGGCAGACAGCGAAAAAATGAGCGCAGCTGTAATTATGGGGGCAGTCGGGAGCTTGGCGCAAGTGTGCTTGAGATATGCCGATCAAGACATTCACACCCAGCTAGCAGGCAAGCACGAAATCCTGACTCTATCTGGAATGCTCAGCCAGGACGGCGTTCATCTGCATATGATGGTGGCGAATTCACAAGGCGACTGTAAAGGCGGACATGTTGTTTATGGGTGCCAGGTGTATACGACTCTGGAGCTGGCGATCGCCCTCCTTCCCGATACCCATTTTCAGCGGGTATTCGATCAGCTAACCGGCTTTGATGAACTAAAAGTATCTTCCAAGCTGGATTAGTAGCCACTCTCAAAGAACAACAGGCCGCTAAGTGGAGCCGATGCAGGGGGGTTAGCCACGTTACTGATAGGCTACTGCTGTTGCGCTTTGTACGCGGCCCAGCCGCCAATATCGGAGATGTCGGGCCAGCCGCCTTCGTCTATTAGCGCTTTGGGGTAGAGCATAGCGATCGCACTCTCCCCATCTGCCAGGGTCACCTCGGCTGGATACATATCCGGCGGCTCTGTCGAGACGAGGTAGTCATACTGTTCGGCGGTCAGCTCGTAAATTTCGCCCGGAATAGAGATGCCGTCTTTATCCGTCACTTCATAGATACCCGGATGCCAGCCATCTTTAACGGCGTGCAGGCGGTACTTGGGCGCTGTTTTGGCTTCGCCTAAAAAAGTGGCCGACTGGAGGTTCTGATGATCGGGCTGGCCGCGTAGGGCTGAACCGCAGATAAAAACATGCTTGGCATCGGACATCGGGCACTACCTCAATAGACGCAGTAAACAGCAAGGCTCTTTAGAATAAGGGCTGAGCGTTTTATGGGTCAATCACAACTTTCACCAGTCGGGAGTCATCAACGGCAGAGGAGAGCAAGCAGCGCGCGCTTTAGCTACAGACGATACAGTTTCATGAACAGTATTTTGTATACAGTATACATGTGGCAAATCGCTCAGGTAGTATCCTATTACCCAGAAACTTGTGTTCAGGGGGATTTAACTATCACTATGCCGATATCCCGTCAGGAGCAGCCCGTGCCCAGTCTTGTTTCAATGCTTCAGGTTAACCATGACCGGCTCACGCAGAGCATCGCTCAGCTCGCAGATATTGGCGCACTGCCAAACGGGGGGGTGCAGCGTCTGGCCTTCAGCGAAGCAGACTGTCTGGCGCGGGAGCTGGTGCAGCGCTGGATGCGAGAGACCGGCATGCAGGTGCGAATCGATTCGGCAGGCAACCTGATTGGCCGCTATCCTGGCCGGTTTAGTCAGTCGGCTCAGCCTGTGGCGGCGCTGGCGACGGGCTCCCATATTGATACGGTGCCCAACGCTGGTCATTATGACGGGGCCTATGGGGTGCTGGCCGGGCTGGAAGTAGTGCGGACGTTGCGCGATCGCCAGCACGTCTTAGACCATCCGCTAGAGGTAATTGTGTTCGCCGATGAAGAGCGAACGATGGTTGGCTGCAAGGCACTTTCAGGCAACTTGAGCCATGACCCCCAGAATTACCGCAGTGCTCAGGGAGAGCCGATTGAGACCTGTTTGTCACGGGTGGGCGGGGATTGGTCACAGCGGCACTCGGCGCAGCTAACCCCGGCAGATATCGCTGCGTTTGTAGAGCTGCACGTGGAGCAGGGGCCGGTGTTGGAAACCGGGCAGAAAGAAATTGGCGTGGTCACGGGCATTGTCGGTCAGCGCCGGTATGTCTTTACCGTGGAAGGGCAAGCCAGCCACGCAGGTACGACGCCGATGTCGATGCGTCAAGATGCGCTGGTCGCAGCCTCTCGGCTGGTGCTGGCGGTGCATGCGTTGGGCAATCAGCCAGGCGATCAGGTGGCGACGGTAGGTCGTTTAGACGTGCTGCCTAACGTGGCCAATACGATTCCCGGTCGGGTGGAGTTCTCGCTAGATATTCGGGATCTGGACGATGACCATCTATCGCGGCTAATGACGAGGCTGGAGGCGGACATCGCTCAGATTGCCGCAGAGACCCAAACCAAAATCAGTCTGACGCCCCTGCTATGCAATCATTCAGCCCCCGCTAATTCGCATATTCAGAATGCGATCGCTCAAGTATGTGAAAGCCTCTCTTACAGCTATATGCATCTGCCCAGCAGGGCCAGTCACGACGCTCAGGAAATGGCCCGCATCACCGATATGGGCATGATTTTTGTGCCGAGCCAGGGCGGGGTGAGCCACGCTGAAACCGAATATACCTCGCCTGAGCAGTGCGTTCAAGGGGCAAACGTGCTGCTCCATACGCTGCTTCGCCTCGATCAGCACTACCGCTGTTCTGCTACTTAGCCTTAACCGCCCGGTCTTTTGTCGCTCACGCCTACTTCAAACAGGTAACGCCGTATGACGCTTAAAGTTCAGCCGCCAACCACTGCCATTCATCCAGAAAAAGTCTCGCACCAGACTGAGCAAGCGACCAAACACATTGCTGCGGGCGTCTCCTTGCGTTCAGTGACGAAGAAATACGGCACTTTTACCGCGATCAAAGACATTACGCTAGACATTCCAGCGGGCGCATACTGCTGTTTACTCGGCCCCAGCGGCTGCGGTAAAACAACGGCGCTGCGGATGATTTCGGGGCATGAGGAGGTGACGAAGGGGGAGGTTTTGATCGGCGATCGCCCCGTTACCCACCTACCGCCTGCCCAGCGCAACACCGCCATGATGTTTCAAAACTACGCGCTGTTTCCGCACAAAACAATCTGGCAAAATGTAGAATTTGGCCTCAAAATGAAGCGTGTGCCAAAGCCCGAACGCAAGCAAAGGGTCGATGAAATTTTAGAGCTGGTTGGCTTGAGCCATACCGCTGATCGCAAACCCAGCATGCTCAGCGGCGGGCAGCAGCAGCGCATTGCCCTCGCGCGGGCCCTGGTCAACCGCCCCCAGGTGCTGATGCTCGACGAGCCACTGAGCGCTCTCGACGAAAATTTGCGAGTACGAATGCGAAGTGAGCTGCGCAAAATTCAGCAGCGGTTCGGACTGACCTTTATCCAGGTCACCCACGATGTCCAGGAAGCCTTCTCCCTCTCCGATCAAATCATCGTGATGAATCACGGCCATGTCGATCAGGTCGCCACGCCCACAGAGCTGTTTAATACGCCCTCTTCTCAGTTTGTCGCTAAGTTCATTGGGGACAACAATATTTTTGCGGGCAAAGTGACCAATACGGTACCTGACGATAATGGTAAAGACCTAATTGAGCTGGATGTAGAGGGGATCGGTTCGCTCTTTTGCCAGGGTACCGCCACGCCGAATGGGTCAGAAGCCGCCTGTTCTGTGCGCCCTGACCTGATTCATTTAGAGCCAAAGTCTGCTGAAACAGCCCTGCGACCTTCTCCTGAAGTCAATCATGTCACCGCGCGGATCACAGATGTGGAACTCACTGGCTATGTCACCCGAGTGTTGCTGTTGCTAGAAAAGACCGGTCAGTCTCTGCTGTACAAGGCAACGACAACAGACTGGATGTCCTCAGGGCTGCAAACGGGTCAGTCTGTGACTGTCCGCTGGTCGGCTCAGGACTGTGTTTTCCTACCGTACTAACTTCAATCCTTTGTTCGTCCACCCTTTGTTCATCAAACGCTCAAGAAAAAATGGATACACCATAGAGAAAACGCTCTATTTTCCCTTACTGTTGTCTCATCCCTCTTTACCCCCGAATACCCCCTCAAAACAATGCCTAAGTTTACTCGCCGCCGCCTTATCCAAACCGGACTCGCCACTGGCGCTGCCCTAGCCACCGCCCGCTGCGGAAATTCTGAAGCCCCTGTGGGCACACCGGACAATCCGGCAGCTGGCCCAGAGGTCAACGCCAACAACGCCAAAGATGTCACCCTCAGGCTAATCGGCACTGGCGTCTCTCAGATCAACGAAATTCGCGATAAAGCGCAGGAAGATCTCGGTTTCAAGCTAGATATGCGAGCGCTCAGTACTGAAGAAAACAATCAAATCGCCATCACCCAGCCTGGGCAGTACGACATATTTGACGGAGAGTACTTTAGCTTGCCCCTGGTGGTCCCTTCGGGTAACTTAAAACCGATTGAAGTCGCCAAAATCAAGAACTGGGATAAGATTGTTCCCTTCTTCACCTCTGGTAAGTTTGAAGGGATGCCCGTAGAGACCTCTCAGGGCACTGCGCCTTACAGAGTCATGTATCTAGTTGGCCCGGAGTCGACAGAATTCTCTGACGCACCGACCGACCACGCCACCCTCATTCCTTTTCAATACAATGCCGATACGCTGGGCTACCGTCCCGATATGGTGAGCCGTCAGATATCGAGCTGGGGCGATCTCTTTGACGAAGAGTTTAAAGGGAAGACGGCCATATTGGACATTCCGCAAATTGGCATTATGGACGCGGCCATGGTCGCCGAGGCACGGGGTCTAATGACCTTTGCCGACAAGGGTAATATGACTAAGGCCGAAAT
>JBARVU010000539.1:0-5118 GCA_049646425.1 Phormidesmis sp.
TTTTGTGTACAAATATTTTTTTGTACACAAAACTCTCGCTGATCTAAAGCCAACGAACTTGAAGTGCCCTGGAACAGTAATCACTTGTTCTCCTAGCCAGTCAAATAGAGCCTTGGCCCTGTTTCCGTCGTTGCCTATCCTGTTTTCTGACCGGTTTCGCCAAGCCGCTGGATAGAAGGCCCACTGGTAGCGGTCAGCATTTTCAATATCAATAAAGCAAATTTGTGCTCAGCTTCTTTGCTGTCCAACACGTCTAGAGAGAGCTTTTCGTGGTCGGTCATTGCATCCAAAACGGTTTCAACTACGCGCTTTGGAAATAGACCATGCATCACCTGTTCTGCATTGTGATTCTTGACCTGCGCCATCACGTCTTCCTGGCGGCTAATACGCTGAGCAATTGTATTAAGGAACTGCACCTGGTCATCGTCGCTGACTTCAGCCCCGAAAAGGTCGTTCAACGCTTCAATGATTTCTGACAGCCGTTTTGTTTCGGGGTCGTGAGGTTTACCGCTGCCGATGTCGCTACCGGGTTTAAGGGTATGGTCTCCGTCCGTTTCGGCTAGGCGTAGCTGCTGTTCTGTCCGTTTAGTGAGGCGGTAGTGGGTGAGCTGTAGCTCGGAGATGTCTACGTCCATTTGCTCTAGCCGATCAACCCGCAGCAGCGGATACAGATGCTTTGCGTACACACAAAGCTGTTCTAGCTCAGGATCTTCGTAATCAACAATTTGTGAGAGGAACTCGTACAGGCGCACAAAGCTTTTCAGATTTTTCTTGAACAGGTCAAGCTGATCGCTCTGCTCACCGGCTTGGGCCAGATGATGCTCGGCTTGCTTTAGCCCGATGCCATCCCCGTTGCCTTCAGCAGTGCGTTTTTGGTCACGCGCCTGACGGCGATCGCTTTCGGCCTGCTTATAGCGCTGGGCAAAGCGATTGACGGCGGGTTGGCAGTGGTAGCTGAGCTTACTGGCAGCGGCCTTGGGGTCGAAGAAAGCCAGGGCAAACGCGGTGACCTCGCTCCAGTGGTAAATACCCTCTTCATCGAGCTTATTTTGCAGGTCGTAGATGAGCTGAGGGTCAGACACGTCAGTCAGTTCAGCATTGGTATAGTAGGGCAAGAAAGCTTCTAAGATATCCTCTGGGTCGTTGAAGAAGTCCAGGACGAATGTTTCTTTACCAGGAAAGGTACGATTGAGACGCGACAGGGTCTGAACGCAGTCTACGCCGTGAAGCTTTTTATCCACATACATGGCGCAGAGCTTGGGCTGATCAAAGCCGGTTTGGAACTTGTTGGCGGCGATCATCACGTTGAAGTCTGGCGTATCAAAGGCTTTATCTAGAGCACGCCCATTGAGCCCCGCATTCAGTAAGCTGCTGGTTTCGGTGACTTCGGCGGGGATGACATCATCTGGGGGGACGCTGCCGGAAAAGGCTACCAGCGGATGCACGTCGGGGTAACCCTGCTCGGCGATATAGGCTTTCATGGCCAACTGATAGCGCACCGCTTCTTGACGGCTGCTGGTGACCACCATGGCTTTGGCTTGACCGCCTAGCAGGTGGCGAATATGCTCGCGGAAGTGCTCGACAATCACTTCGACTTTTCGATCAATGTTGTAGGGGTGCAGGCGTACCCAACGGGCTAATTTGGCGCGGGCCTTTTTGGTATCGACTTCCTCGTCTTCTGTTTCGTCGCCGTGAGCGATTTTCCAGGCGGTGCTGTAGGCGGTGTAGCGTTGCAGCACGTCGAGAATAAAGCCTTCTTCAATGGCCTGCCGCATGGAGTAGAGGTGGAATTCTTGCGGCTTATTGTCGGCGCTGGGGGGTAGGTCGGGGTTTGGCGATCGCCCAAACAATTCCAGCGTTTTAGCTTTGGGAGTGGCGGTGAAAGCGTAGTAGCTGATGCGATCATTGGGCCTGCGAGCCTGCACAGCGGCATCGAGCAGATCCTCGGCGCTGATTTCTTCTAGGTCTGAATCATTGCCCTTGGCTTCATCGCTGCCGAGAATGGCTTTGAGTTTGCTGGCAGCGGAGCCGGTTTGGGAGGAATGGGCTTCGTCGGCGATTACCGCGTAGCGACTGCTGGCCAGGGCGGGGTATTTATCCAGAGCATCGAACAGAGCTGGGAAAGTCTGAATGGTGACGATAATGATACGAGTCTGGGCGGCTAGAGCCTCGGCCAGTTGCTCAGACTTGCTTTGATTGCCGATGTCGCGGGTTATGGGGCGCACTACCCCTTGCGCGTGCTCGAACTGGTAGATGGTGTCTTGCAACTGGCTATCAAGCACGGTGCGATCTGTAATGACGATGACGGAGCTGAATAGCTTATGGCCGCTGTTGTCATAGAGAGAGGCGAGCTGGTGGGCACTCCAGGCAATGGAGTTGGATTTGCCGGAGCCTGCGCTGTGCTGGATTAAATACCGTTTGCCTGCGCCTTCAGTACGGGTGGTGTCGATCAGTTTGTTTACTACTTCCCACTGGTGATAGCGAGGGAAGATCATGGTTTCTTTGGTGACAGTACTGCCATCAAAACCTTCTTCTTCTTTCTTTTGCAGGTGCAGGAAGCGGCCTAACACTTTTAACCAGGCATCGGGCTGGAAGAGCTGCTGCCACAGGTAGCCAGTGGCGTAGTTATCTTCGCTGGCTGGCAGTGGGTTGCCTGCGCCGCCTTCGGCAGTGCCCTGGTTGAAGGGTAGAAAGAAAGTGTCCTTGCCCGCTAGCTTGGTAGTCATGGCTACTTCTTGCTGACTAACGGCGAAGTGTACCAGTGCGCCGCGATTGAAGGTGAGCAGGGGTTCTGGCTTACGGGTGAGGGGGTCTTTGACCGGGCGATCCTGACGGTATTGGCGCTTTGCCAGTTCAAGGGATTGCTTGAATTCGCTTTTGAGTTCGAGGGTAGCGGTAGGGATGCCGTTGACGAACAGCACCAAGTCTAGCCGGGGATTGTAGTCACCGGGGCGGGCATGGGGAGAGTAAGACACTTCTGGCACCACCCGCAGGCGGTTCGCCTGATAGCGGGCTGCGGTGTCGGGGTTCATGTCGTGGTCGGGTTTGAAGCTGCACAGCGCTACCTTGACCCCTGGCAGCTTAAAGCCGTGGCGTAGCACGTCGAGGGTGCCGTTTTTCTCTAGGGCGCGGACGGTGTTTTGAACGAGTACGCCTTCGGGGTCGTGGGGGTTATTTTTGCAGAGCTTTTCCCAGCGATCTGGCCATGCAGTTTGGAAGTAGGCGAGCAGGTCTTCGGTGTAGAGGGCGGTGGCAGCGTTATAGTTGGCAGATTTGCCCACTAGCCAGCTCTGCGCGGCCATGGCGCTGATGATGTCTTGCTGGAAGGTGAGTTCTTTGCTATCTGCCATGAGCAGCCTCTAACAAGGGTCCTGGTTGCGCGTTGCTTGACGAGCAGGCTGGTGGTTGCCAACCGCGTACGTCAATTTTTCCCGTTACGGCGGCGGAGATTAGGGCGGATCGGCGTTCTTGGAGGAAATAAATTCCCTCATTGGCTTGATCCATCAGCTCATTGATAACTGCTGTGTGTTTGTCGAGATGTTTAACGATTCTGACTTGCTCGTTTCGAGGTGGAACGGCTACTTTAATGTACCCATATCGAGACGGATTCAAATTACACTGCCCAATAGCTACAAAAGCGCTCGATCTAGCGATACTAAGGATGAAATCGGTATTTAAAAGGTATGCAAAGTATTCGGAAGTTGATCCGTTCTTAACCCTCAGCCGAACCAAATACGAAGCAAAACTGTAGATCAAGCCATCGTCATAGAAAATTCCAACTTTACCAATCTGGTCAAGACTATTTGTGCGATTGTATAATAAATCTCCTGAAACAAGAAAAAGCTCAGGTTCGACAGAATGTGTGTACTTCAAATCATCTTTAATAACTTTGCCATTTCCTATATTTCCCATCCGTAAAATTGCAATATTCCCTTCTGAATCAAGGGAATTAGAAATGCCGTAATCAACAGATTTAAAGGCTCTTTTTAAGAGATGGATAGGCCAATGTTCGGGCACTTCCCCCAGCCACTCGACGCCGGAATCTTTCATGGGAACGGTGGGGTCGAGACCTTTGGTGACGGCATGGGAAATCACGGCCTGCTGCTTTTCTTTGAGCAGGTCGATCAGCCGCTGCTGCTCGCCAATCAGCGCGTCGATGCGGGCGGTTTCATAGTCAAGGAAGCGAGCAATTTGGGTTTGTTCTTCAATAGGAGGGTTGGCTATTGGAAGGTTCTCAATAACGCTCATTCCGATGTTTTGCTGAGTCCCAAAGCTCCAATGGAGGACAACTGACTCCTGAAAGCTACGTGACCGCATTGAGAAAAGTACAAAGTAAGGATGATGATTTTTTCCGCAGCGTATAACTGCCAGTGGAGACCAAATATTGAACTCATCATCGGTTTCAAGAATTGCTGTGACTCCAGTTGTAGCACCAGACTTAACCATGTAAATGTCATATTTCTGAGGTCTGTACTTTTTTGAAAAACGGTTGTGCTCTTTCCTGGACACATACTTCGCCTTAGTGAAATCTATTTTCCCTGAAGACACTGCTTCAGCCGATATAAACAGAACACCATCATCAATAAAGTTGGGGGTTTCGTGTGGCCCATCGGTAACTGGTGTTGAAACTAAATGTTTCAATGGCATGACTCCCCAACCCTTGGGCACTTCTCCCAACCATTCCACCCCAGAATCCTTGTACTTCTCGTATCTCGGAAAGCTCATGCTGACAGCTCCTCGATCATCTGCTTAATACGGTCGGTGCAGGCTTTTAGGTCGCGATCAATTTCCTCTAGCGGACGCGGCGGCTCAAACACATAAAAATGCCGATTAAACGGAATCTCAAACCCTACAATACCGACATCTCCATCTAGCGCATCGCGCTTCTTCTCATCAATCCAGGCATCGGGCACATGGGGCTTTACCTCCCGCTCAAAGTAGTCTTCCACCGACTCACCCAGCGGCACATTCTCGTAGTCACGTAGGCCAGTATCTGCCTCGATCCTGCCCTTGCTCTTACAGAGGTCAGCTTCAGGATTGCGATCGCCCAGCCCCCCTAGCAACGCCTTCAACACCGCCGCACTCGGAAAAACATCATACGTGCCCAGCGTTTTCTTT
>JBARVU010000540.1:0-5385 GCA_049646425.1 Phormidesmis sp.
CCATATAGATAGCTGGCCTCATCGCCGCTAACCGTTATGTCGGAGACGACTTCAAAATCGAAAGCGCCCGTAAAAAAATCGGTCGCACGGGTTGCATCAGACACCGTCAGACCAATCGCCTGGACAGCTTGAACGCTTATACTGGAGGGAGACGCCATGGATAGCAGTCCTTTTTTCTTTTGCCCTCAACATTTTTACACACTCCTGTAGCGATGCCGCTACGATCCTTAGAGATAGGCTTTGAGGCGATCGCGATGAGAAGAGGGCAAAGGCGGATGAAGCGGCGATCATTTTCATTTTGGCAACGGCCTCACCCAGTGACATCATTGTTCTGCACAATGGTGAAGGCCGGGGCGATCGCACTGTTCGGACGCTAAAAAAAGTTCTCCCGGCGCTGCAAGAACGTGGCTACATCATCACTACCGTCACCGAGCTGGTCGAAAGCGCTGAGGGCAAAATGCTATATTTACAGGTAGAAACTGAGGGCACAAGCCAGTGACTTACACCCCCCTTCGCTATCGCAGCTATCAAGCGTACCTAGACGATGACCAGCTCGGCCCGGACGGAAACTATCGCCTGCTCAGCACAGGAGAAGTCATAGAGGTGTCTTCAGAAGACGATGAGAATCTGCGCCTGGCAATTAGGCTGATGTTTTCCTTAGAGCAATTACCCAGACTCAAAAATCTGGTTCGTAACGGTGGTAAGGAGATTCAGGTAAATCCAGTGGGTGATCAGCAGGTCAACCGTAAGCCCGACGTGATAGTGATGCAGCCTGAACACTTAGAAATTGCTCGGCAGGCCATTATGTTTGGCATGTCTGCACCTCAGTTTGTCGCTGAGATTGTGAGTCCAGGCCCTGAGTCGAGTGAGAACTACAAGCGAGACTATCTTTGGAAGCGATTACAATACCAAGAATGGTGCATCCCTGAGTACTGGATTGTTGACCGCCATAGACAACAGGTGACGGTTTTGTCATTGCGAAATGACACCTACCAGGAGACGATCTACAGAGGCAAGAAACTGATTGTTTCTAAAGCATTTCCTGATCTATTGTTGACAGCAGATGCAGTTTTGGTAGGGTAAGTTTTTAGAGCATGCGAGTAGACCCCTTAGCTACGCTAGGCCCAGGAGGTATGCTCGGTGGCATTGTGCTCTTGGGAGCTATGGGTTTAACTTCCGATATGTTAACAAGACACGGTTTAGAGAAGCTTCTGGTTGCCGTTTATACCGAGAGACGCAATCGAGGAGAGTCATGTCAAAAACTTTGCTGGGAATTGTTAAAGTTGCCTATTTCACCTGCTCTGAAGCGGATTCTACAAACAGCACTGGGCTGCTGTCTTAGCTGACGTAATTTTCGTAAGTGGCTAGATTGCGAAAGTGCAAGAATATCGAGTTTGCTCCTGACGCGCTATTTTCTACCGACGAACAGGTGCTGAGATGCTATCGTTCAAGTAGAGATTAGGGCAGTATGCAGATGACCTATACCCCACTTCGCTACCGCAGCTATCAAGAGTACTTGGACGATGACCAGCTTGGCCCGGATGGAAACTATCGCCTGCTCAGTACAGGAGAAGTAATTGAGGTGTCTTCAGAAGACGATGACAACCTGCGAATAGCGATGGGGCTAGCCTTCATTTTGCTTCAGATGCCAGAGCTTAAAGGCTTAGTTAGAACCGGAAACAAGGAGTTTCAGGTAGATCCTGTTGGCGATCAGCGGGTCAATCGTAAGCCTGATGTGATAGTCATGCAGCGCGAGCATCTGACAACTGCTCGACAAGCGATTACTTTTGGACAGCTGCCGCCTCAGTTTGTCGCTGAGGTTGTCAGCCCGGGCCCTGAGTCGAGTGAGAACTACAAGCGGGACTGTCTTTGGAAGCGATCGCAATACCAGCAGTGGCGCATCCCCGAATACTGGATTATCGATCCGCACAGACAACAGGTGATGGTGCTGACCTTACAAGACGACATCTACCGGGAAACCACTTACAAAGAGGACGAAGTGATTGTCTCTCAAGTCTTTCCTGAACTGTCTTTAACAGCTAGCGCAGTATTGACTGGGTGAACGTTCCACGCGATTGGGGATCCTGCTCTTTGTTGTTCGTTTTGACACGCTGCTTTCGTCTCTAGCCATAGCCAAATCAGGAAATAGTGTGAGTCAGAGCTTGCGCACAGTGACGAAAATATTGCTATCGCCTGACAGCGCTACGGATTGTAGGTGAATTGACTTTTCGTGAACATGCCAATGTGATCGCCTTTCTCCACTTCACCCAGCAGATAAAGCATTTCAATATCCCAAAAGCAAAAGCGGTAAACGGTCAGAGCCGATACGCTTTCAGCTAGGAACCGACTGATTCTTGAGTAGCGGTCAGACTCATCCTTCTCATGGGGTGAGTAGTATCGCGACTTGAGATTGAAGCAATCAAATGGGACGACTTCTAAAAACTGAGCGTTGCGCCACAGGGTTTCAATCACCGCTTCTTTAGAGTCGGCACAAGCTGACTGTAGGCTGTACGAATGGATGTGATTGTATCCACCGTCATACCAGCCATAGATTTTGATGGGCGGTATTGCAGTCAGAAAAGCTTGCAGCTCGTTTGGCAGTGCAGAGGAATCATCTTGGCTAGTCCTCGTCTGTATTTCAGGCGGATGAACGGACGAGTGGAAAGCCTCTAACACGTAGCGTCCGGTTTCGCTCGGTACGTTGGGGGCCAGTCCGATCCAGGCTCCGCTCTGTTGCTGCCCAATGATGAATGACCAAGTATAGTCTGTATGTCCTCTCTTACCATAGTCTGGTTTCACCGAGAGCGTAAACGCTTCTACCTTGCAGAACGCTTTTTGAAAGTAGCTTATCAGCTCGCTATAGGTATTCTGGCGCTGCTGGCGCTGTCTATCGGTGAGCAAAATCTTGGCATCATTATGACCACGCCAATACTGGCTTACGTTTGGTGAGGCAAAGCCGGATTCTTCAACGGCTAGCCAATCCAGCAAGGCGTACTCTGGATCGGTTTCTTTCATCCAGCCTTCGGCTTCTGCCAAATTGAGCGGCGTAAAGGCAGGGCTTGTCGTCCTATCCCAATGAAAGGGCTGCCACGAGCCGCCGTTTTCGTGATAGGGCAAATGCACTATAAGGTTTGAAGATAGTAGAACTTCTAGGCTACCAAGCTGCTGTTTGGTTTTAAAATTCATGGCTATTGATGTGTCAAGGGCTCAGAAAGTGATAGCTCAAGTAATCATGGATTGAGCGACGGCGGCGACAAGGGCGTGGTCGTCTTGAGTGAGCTGCCGACGCAGTTCGATAGGCGTGGCACTGTTCTCGGCTACGGCGTAGCGTTCTAGCCAGGATTGCGATCGCTTGCCGCTCTCTAACACTTCAACAGGCGTCTGTGGGTTCAACAAAACCACCAGCCGGACAAAATCATTCTCTGATTCAAAGTAATCTGCTAGCAGCACCGGCAGCGCTTCCTTTTCAGGGTCAAACAGTCGCGGCAGGTCTCTGAGTGTGGGGCTGATGGGCTTAGCCTCTGCGCCTTCGGCCCTTATGAGAAGCGCTTGGAGCGATCGCCTCAACCCTTCCGGCGCATTAGGATTGTTGGCGACAGCCCGCCGAACCTCGATTTTGTCGTCTGCCGCCAGCTGCTCTAGCTGCGTAATACTCAGGCTAGGATTAGAGGCCACCGCCGCTCGCAGGACTGCTTTTTCGCTGGCGATGAACAGATCTAGATTGGTGGCAGGGGTGCTGGGGTTAGCCGCTATTTTGAGGCAAACTTCTGTGGAGGGGATCTGAGTGAGCAGCTCAAGCAGTAGGATTTGTGGCGGGCAGTTGGGGAGGGCGGTAATCGCCTCACGCACAGCGACGCTCCCGCGCTCTACTAGCGCTGCTAAGACCGATTCTTCTACATTTGGATGGATGGCAACGCCTTTTAGAACCGCTTCATCTGTTTCGTTTTGCGCTATCCAGGCCAGCGTTTCAGAAGCAAGATTCGCATTCGCGACAGCCATGCGACGAATGGATTGAATCGGCTGACGGGCGATCGCATCGAGCGCTTCAGGCGGTGCATCCTGGCGACGACAGATCTGACTGGACACCGTGTGGTAGCAGCCTACGCTGGTTGTAAGCTTTTCTCGTTCAGCCATGCGAACAAGCAGGTCACAGGGCGTACCGAGGTTTTCAGCAACGGTTTGCCTGACGAGGTCAGAATCGTCAAAAGCAAGGCGCTCCAGCATGGTGAAGTTGGCGTTGGGATAGCGAGCCACTAAGAAACGGATGGTTCTGTTGGAGTGCTGTGAAAATCGCTCTAGCAGTTCGGGCGGCATGTTTAGATTGATGCTGCGCTTGTTGTTGGTGCCCCGCAAAATCCGTTCCAGACTTTTTTCGTCTGTAACGCTAGGTAGCTCGCGTCTCAAAGTGGCAGTGGGCGCAGCAGAATTGGCTAAAGCGCTGGTGCGCACGTCTTTGTTAGGATGGCTCGCCAGCCCGTCTAAAACGTCTTCGGGGAGAGTGATCTGTTTGGCAAGGGTGGTCAAGACTTGCAGGTTCTGACTATTTGTTAAATGCCGAATAACGGTATGCGACAGCGATCGCCTCTCGAATCAAAGGCTCAGATTCCGTCGCCAGCTTTAACAGCACCGGCTCCGGCACCGCAGGATTTTGCGCCACGGTCTGCCGAATCCATCCCCACTGACTTTCACCTAGCATGGCCAACTGTTCAGCGTCGGTGTTTGGATCAGCCGCGATCGCCTGTTGCCGTCCTACTAACTCCGCTAGAGCCGTCGGACAGTTTGGGTTGTACTGGGCCGATAGCCGCACGGCAACATCCTCATCACCCGCTAGCGCCTCTAGCAAAGAAAGCGGCGTCGCCAAAGATTCTGCAACCGTCAAACGCGCCTCTAATTGAGCTTCATCGGCTAGCCGCTCAAGAATTTGTACTTGATAGCGCAGCGGCAAATCCTGCTCTCTTAGCGCTGCCAAAAATGGCCCAGACGGCACCCACCGGCTGAAGCACTCAATCGGCACTGGCCCTAGCTTCAAAAGCTCTACAGCTAGGCGGTCATTCTCCCCTAGTTTCGCAGTCCTGATAGCCTCTGAGATGGCCTCATCCCAAACCACCTTAGCCGTCATACGGTCGACCTCGCATCGCTGTCAATCACTTTCCAGAGTACCCCCTCGCCTCTACAGCTTTCCATTATCTGTCTCTAACAGCTGGCACGGTATTGGCTGGGTGAAAGTATTCAAGCTGTTAATTCGACGTAGCTAGAGCAGATTCGTAAATTCCTCAACGGTCAGTTCAGCCTGGCGAATGATACTTCTTAAAGTTCCTTTGGCAATTGTTTTGTGATTGGGAACGGTAAGCTGACACAAGGGCGTCTTACGAACTAAAGTAATGT
>JBARVU010000541.1:0-11450 GCA_049646425.1 Phormidesmis sp.
CCTCTATTTCATAGCAGTAGCGCCCTTCCGGATGCCGCCACTGATTGTCAAACCAGGATTGGTCTCTGGCGTACTCGCTAGAATCGGTAGCGAAGGTCGCGCATAGCGCATAGGTACTTTCGCTCTGGCGCTGATATTCGTAGGGCTCATTCGTCACCGGGTCTTTGTCGAATTTCAAGGCTTCAGGAAGCTGCTCGGGCAGTTTGCTTTCGGCTTCGTCTGCCTCTTGCGCTTGAGTTTTGAGCTGGCGGGCGATGTTGTCGAGATCGCGCACCCGCTCCTCGTCTAGCGAAACCCGTCGCTGCTGAGCGGGGGAGCCCAGTAGCTGAAAGGCCGCGCCAATCCCTAGTATTACCAGAAGTAAAGAGGTGATGACAAAGGCACGATCTACTAATCGGTGGCTTCTAGTCATCTTCGGGTACCTCCAGTGAGGGGCGATCGCTGTAGCCAGTTGAGGTAGTAAAGGAAAATGCCGCCGTCAATTACCAGTACAGTCAGCACCTTGAGCACAAACCGAGTAGTTAGCTCGCCGCGTAAAAAGGAGGTGAGAAAGGCAATCAGCGTACCAATCCCAATCAGCGCGACAATCAGCAGCGTTAGATAGGTGAGCCACTTACGCACGCCTGAAAAGTGCTTTTCGCGGTGGCGGGCCAGCTCTCGATTGAGTAAACGCATCACCCACAGATAGACTGGATAAGCCACGATTAGCCGCGCCAGACTGAAGGCGAGATCGTAATAAGCGCCGTAGCTGGTTTGGGTAGCGTCAGGGAAAGCCTGATTGATCACCACAAAGGCAATTTGTCCGAGTGCCTGCGACCACAGGCCCAGCATGGCAAAGGCCAGTAAGTAGGCAAAAGCATCCTTAGCCAATTCCCCGCCGCCGGAGGGGGGCAATGGGATAGGGTAGCCCGTCAACCGCTCGTATACCTGAAAAAACGCCCGCTCAATCTCACGCTGGGGCCAGCCGAAGCGCTGAAGTAGCTGACTAATAAATTCGTCCGAGGCACCGCGATCACGTGCCCGCTCGATAAAAGTGACAATATCTGAAGCACCGCCCGGCGTATTGGGTGGCGGTGGATTTTCGCTCAGGTTAGCCATAGCAAATAGGGAAATCTTGGCTCGACGCTAGCACGTGCCTTCGCTGGATCTGCCTACCGAGTAGACAGTTCTACACAAGGATTACCGTTCTATCTTTCTAAAAGTCAACACAGTGCTACTAAGTCACCTGACTGCGGTTCTGAGCAATCAGTGACTTGATTTCATCGGCCCGATCAATCAGCTCGCTTTGGCCGAGTTCGTCCTGCTCACCAGAAGCTAGCCATTTGAGCTGCACTTTACCCGCCTCAGCTTCGGCCTCGCCCAATACCAGTCCGAGGACTGCGCCGCTGCGGTCAGCTCGCTTGAACTGCTTGCCAAAGGCGCTGCTGCTGAGATCGACTTCTACCGAATAGCCGTGCTTTCTGAGCTGGTCGGCCAATGCTACAGACTGAAACTCAGCTTTTTCGCCACGCGAAATCAAATAAACATCGAGCTCGGGCGTCGTACTGTAGCGCTCCATTTTCTCTAGCAAAATAATCAGCCGCTCCAGACCCATGCCAAAGCCAATAGCCGGAGTATCTGGCCCGCCGAGCTGAGCAACCAGCCCATCGTAACGACCGCCACCGCAGACCGTCGCCTGCGCGCCCAGGTCAGAAGACTGAATTTCAAAAGCAGTATGCGTGTAATAGTCCAGCCCGCGTACCAGCCGAGGCTTGATGTTGAAGGAAATATTCAGGTTGGTGAGGTGCTGCTGTACGTCATCGAAGTGGCGCTGCGAGTCTTCGCTGAGGTAGTCGAGTAGGCTAGGGGCGTCGGTGACAATCTCCTGGGTACGGTTGTCTTTGCTGTCAAGAATGCGCAGGGGGTTGCGGGTGAGGCGATCGCGCGAGTCCTCATCTAGCTCATCTCTATAGGGGGTAAAGTAGCTGACCAACGCATCGCGGTAGGTTTGCCGGTCTTCGCCGCTGCCGACAGAGTTGAGGTCAAGCGTCAGGGCAGTGAGGCCCAGCGCGTTGAGGATTTGGGTGGCGACGGCGATAATCTCTACATCCGCTCTGGGATCCCGGCTACCCAAAATCTCAACGTCAAGCTGGTGAAACTGCCTTTGCCTGCCTGCTTGAGGTCGCTCATAGCGAAACGCAGGGCCGAGGTGCCACAGCCTCTGCACGCCACCCTGGGCAAACAGCTTGTTTTGAATAAAGGCCCGCACCAACCCTGCCGTAATTTCTGGGCGCAGCGCAATAGATCGCCCGCCGCGATCCTCAAAGCTGTACATTTCCTTGCCCACTGCGTCAGTCGCCTCGCCAATACCTCGGGCAAACAGCTCCGTCTGCTCAAAAATCGGCGTGCGAATCTCCCGATAGGCAGACTGACTGAGCACCTGCCGAGAGAGCTCCTCTATCACCGCCCATAGCGGCGCTTCTGACGGCAAAATATCACGGGTGCCCCGAATGGCTTGAAGAGTGCTCATAATCAAGATGGATCAGTAAAAATCACGGCTAACCGCCCGCTAGTCGTTAAAAAAGTCTACCGTCCCAAGTAACCCGGCTGCCAACAGACTTCTGTCTCCTGAATTCTGCTTTCTGGCCACTATGCCTCAGGCAGATCGCAGCAGTTCAGCTCATCAATACATACCTTGCCTGACTGAAGTGCCCAACGTACCAGCGCAACTCGATTACCGGTAGCTGTTTTGTTTAGCACGTTGCTCACATGGTTGTCGACTGTGCGCTTGCTAATCGATAGGTTCTCAGAAATTTCTTGATTGGTGAGTCCTGCTGCGACCAGCTCCACAATCTGTAGCTCTCGCTTGGATAGCTCGCTCTGATCCTCGTCATGAACAGGCGAAGTAACGTCTGGACTATTGGCTTGGGAAGATCGACTGTCCGACATGAGGGTCTAGATCTGTAATTATACTCAGTATTCAGTGTAGTCAATCTAAGCAGCACAATGGCAAATGTTCACAGTCTCAATAGAATGTTTTTTTGCTGGATAGATGGTTTCTTACCCGCTTGGCAAGTGACATGCCTTGTCCCCATGGATCAGTCGACTCGGTCAGCGAGCGCTTTCAGCCTGGTTCCTGAAAGCGCGCAAAGTCTTAGCTGTCAGTAGCTTGTGTCTGGTGTGCATCGTCTATTCTCCGGCTGTTGCCAATGCGAACGAGCAACAGCCCCAGAGGTAGGAGCAGTTCAGGTGGACGAGTCGCTAGAGGAATAAGGAAATCTACTCTTCTACATACATCTCAGGCTCTATCGCAAAATTATTCAGCCGACCTGAATCATCAACGACAAAGCCATCAGTCGTTTTTAGGTCGCTACCAGTTTCTTCTTCGCGGGCCGTGGCGATATCGTCTTTGGCTTGCTCAACATCACCGCCTGGCATCGTCCGAGTTCCCTCAGGCTGAATTGCCTCACCGACGGGCTGAGCGAGCTGCACAGCCTGCTGGTCTCCAGCCGCCCCTTTGCCGGGCTCCGCTGCTTTCTTAATATTTTCATTTTGCTCGGTAGCCATGAAGTCTTTCCTTTAATGGATTATGTATTGCAGTCCTCAGCCTAAAGCGAAAAATCCCCTATAGTCTTCTTGCATCGGACAGGTTCTTATTTCTATCCGCAGAAGGACACCGATACAGATTTCACATGGACGTAGCGCTATTACCCCACTGGCTCATTCAACCTGACTTAGACGCAGGCCGACTGGTCAACGTTTTTCCAGACTCCGCCGTCACCGCCACTAACTTTGACACCGTTGCCTGGTTCGTCTATCCCTCTAAGCGCCACGTCCCTATTAAGATCAACCTTTTTAGGGACTTCCTCAAAAGGCGCGTAGTCGCAGTGTAGTCACTGTCATTCATCGACGCTCAACGCTTCCAGATTCTCTCGGTATTCGCTGCGGTCATTCAGCAGACTAGAGAGCAAATAGGCAGGCTGCTGCGGGTGGGGCCAGGCAAAGGCATGGCGAAAAGCCGCCGCCTGACAGGCCCGCAACTCGTCGAACCCAATTACGTCGTGAGTGAGCAGATTCTCATATTCAAAGGGCAGCCGTACATTGTGCAACCCGGCATTGTCGGTGCAAATAGCAATATCGACCCCGGCATCCAAGCAGCGATCAAACACTGTTTTAAGCTGGCTGATTTCTTCTAGCGTGCCGGTTTGCAGGTAGGTAGTTGGACATACCTCTAGGCATTGATTGCGAGCAGCGACATCTCTCAGCAGCTCAGGATAGCGCAGTGGAATCTGAATGCCGTGGCCAATCCGCATCAGGTAAGGTAATAGCTCGGGATAGCAGCCGTCTTTTGTTTCATATAGGTGCCCGGTCGTATTCAGCCCCAAATTCCGGGCATGGATATATAGTCGCTTAATTTCTTCCAGGTTATAGGCCGCATCGCCCCCGGCAATGTCAATACCGCACACATACTCAGGGTACTGGGCGGCCAGCTCCACAGTGGCTCGGTTGATTTCGTAGGGCAGGCGAGAGTGCAGGCAGAGAATCTGCTTGGTCACCACCGGATACTCGCTTTGCTGACTGGCACGGCCCACTACTTCAATAATCTCGGCCATAGCGTCGATTCTTTGGGCATCGCTAAGCCGGGCAGGTGTGCGATAAAAAGGCGTATAGCGCAGTTCTAAATAGGCCAGATTCTCAAAAATATAAGCGCCTCGAATCAGCCGGTAAATAAAGTAAGGCAGGGCTTCTTTCGTCTGTACGCTTTCAACTAATGTGTGGAGCTCTAAATATTCTTCCAGCGTTTCTTTGGGTTGGGTATAAAACTTCTCGAAGGCAGAATAGTTGGAAAACTGATCGGAAATATCGGGCCGGTTACGCTCGAAGTAGCGCCACAGCACTCGGGGCACAACGGAACCACCAAGATGTCGGTGCAACTCTGCATATAAAGTCATTGTCAAATTCTCCTTGGGTTAGGGTGTGTAGATATGTAGAAATACAGTCCATAAGAACAGGTCTCTGGAGCAGCTAAGGGTTATTAGGTTGCCAATGTTTTTAGATTCAGGCTTTGTCTCTATTCGGGCTTCAAAGCCTTTGAAAACTCAGAGCGTTATGGGCTTGTTTGCCTCAGACTTGACTTTTAGCCTCGACTGGATAAAGCAAAAACCGGCAATTTTTGCGGATTCAGTAAAATTGCACAAAAAACTTATTACTCCCTTGTACACCATAACGAATCTATTTGTGGAGAGGGGGGATTAGCCATCGCTAATGTCACTACTTCAGGCCGACCGGTCAACTTTTGTTGTTGACACTTCAATCACAGCTTGGTGATAATGGTTGTTTGTTTGAACTCTAGCGATGTATTCTCTTGGCTAACGTTATTGTTATCGGTGCCCAATGGGGCGATGAAGGTAAAGGCAAAATCACCGATTTGCTGAGTAAATCAGCAGATGTAGTGGTGCGCTATCAGGGCGGCGTCAACGCCGGCCATACCGTTGTCGTCAAAGACCAGACTTTCAAGCTACACCTGATTCCCTCAGGCATTCTTTACCCTGAAACCGAGTGCATTATCGGTAGCGGTACAGTGATTGACCCCAAGGAACTGATCGCTGAGCTAGACAAGGTAGAAGCGCTCAACGTCTCTTCGAAAAACCTGTTTATTTCGCAGACGGCGCATGTGACCATGCCCTATCACCGCCTGATCGATCAGGCGACGGAGGAGCGGCGGGGTAGCAAAAAGATTGGCACGACCAAGCGTGGCATTGGCCCAACCTACGCTGATAAGTCTGAGCGGACGGGCATTCGCATCATCGATATGATGGATACCGCTGAGTTTGCCGAGCAGCTCAGGTGGACAATCGACTATAAAAATGTCGTGCTCGAAAAGCTTTATGACTTGAAGCCACTCGATGCTGAAGACGTTTTAGCGGAGTATGTGGCCTATGCGGATAGGTTGCGATCGCACATCACCGACAGCTCCTTGCACATCTATAACGCCGCCCAGCAGAAAAAGAACATCCTGTTTGAAGGCGCACAGGGTACCCTGCTAGACCTTGACCACGGTACCTATCCTTACGTCACCTCGTCGAATCCGGTAGCAGGCGGCGCTTGCATAGGCTCCGGCGTTGGCCCGACTACGATTGACCGGGTAATTGGCGTCGCTAAAGCCTACACCACGCGCGTCGGCGAAGGCCCCTTCCCCACAGAGCTATACGACGAAGTGGGCGCAACCATTTGCGAGGTGGGCGCAGAATTTGGCACGACCACAGGTCGCCGCCGTCGCTGTGGTTGGTTTGACGGGGTTGTCAGCCGCTACGCGGTACGTATCAACGGGCTTGACTGCCTAGCGATCACTAAGCTCGACGTACTCGATGGCCTTGACGAGATTAAGGTGTGTGTCGCCTATGAGCTAGACGGCACTCGCTGTGAAGAATTACCGAGCGGTGCCCGCCAGTTTTCTCGGTGTAAGCCGATTTACGAAACGCTACCGGGCTGGAAACAGTCGACTGAGGACTGCCGTACTTTAGAAGATTTGCCCAAAGCCGCTCTGGACTACCTAGAGTTTTTAGCAAAGCTGACGGAAGCTCCTATCGCGATTGTGTCTTTGGGCGCTAGCCGCGATCAAACCATCATTGTCGAAGACCCGATTCATGGGCCGAAGCGAGCTTTGCTCAAAGAAAATACCAGTGCCTTCAAGGTAATGGCCTAGCAATGTGGCGCTTCGGGCTATAATGACAAACTGTGCGTCTGTTCGGACGACACTCGCTGGCAACCCGGCTTTGAACTGAAGAATTTGTTTTTGACTGACCCCTAGTAACGCTCATGGAATTAAAAATTGACTGCGCCCAGCGTGCAGCGGACGAAAAGCCCAAAAAACTGCGCCGAGAAGGCAGTTTGCCAGCCGTACTTTATGGCCACGACGGCGATGCCTCCGTAGCGCTCAAGCTCAGCAACTACGACGCCGAAGCCCTACTGCGCAAAGCGACCGTCAACAAATCGGTGATTACCGTCAACGTGCCTGATATGCCCTGGAGCGGTAAAGTTATCTTGCGCGAAGTGCAAAAGCACCCCTGGAAAAATAAGCTGCACCATCTCAGCTTTTTCTCGATTGCATCTCAGTCCGAGATTGAAGTCAGCATGCCGATCAACTTTGTCGGTGAAGCCGTTGGTGTCACTGACAAGGGCGGTACCTTGGATATGGTCATGACTGAAATTCAGCTCAAGTGTCCTCCCGATGCGATTCCTCAGTCCTTAGATGTAGACGTTTCCGAGATGAATATTGGCGACGCGCTTCATGTGGGTGAGATCAAGCTACCGGCGGGTAGTTCAGTCGCCGCAGATCCCCAACTGCTAGTCGTCTCTGTGCTGGCACCGCGTACAGTGGCAACGGATGATGAAGCTGCAGCCCAAGAGACTGTCGATACTGCATCCTCTGCTGAAGCTACCGAAGTTGAAGCTGCTCCCTAAAAGTTCAAATACTTCTCTCTCAGCTACATACAGGCGTTTAAAGTCTCGCCTAGCTCAATCTCACTTAGCTTTAAAGGGCCAGAGGTATTTATTCTCTGGCCCTTTGCTATGCAGAGGTGCGTGAATATACTATGTTCCTAAACTGAATTACTATGGCCGACTCTGCCCTTCCTGCTCTGATTCAGCAAATGCTCAAGCCGGATTTTTATCCTCATTCGGTTACAGCGCCTGTCACCCTGATGCAGACCCACGTCTCTTACGTGCTGCTCACTGGTGACTACGTCTACAAAATCAAAAAGCCGGTTGACTTTGGATTTTTGGACTACTCCTCTTTGGCTAAGCGCCAGTACTTTTGTCAGGAAGAACTGAGGCTCAACCAGCGCGGGGCCGGCAGCCTATATCTGGCCGTCGTGCCGTTGACACAAGCGGGCGATCGCTTTGAGCTAGAGGGCAGCGGCAAACCGGTTGAATACGCCGTGAAGATGCGTCAGTTTCCGCAGTCAGCACTGCTGAGCGATCAGTTTGAGAAAGGACTGCTGGATGAAGCGAAAGTGCGATCGCTCGCCACTACCATCGCTGCGTTCCACAACAAAACCGAAACCAGCGACCACATCCGCACCTATGGCACCATCCAGGCTATCCGCCAAGCCTTTGACGAAAACTACGAGCAGACGGTAGATTTTATCGGCGGAGACGACGTGACCAAGCCCCAAACGCAGAAACAGTTTGACGAGACGAAGGCTTATACAGACAACTTTTTTGCCAGCCGTCAGGCCCTCTTTCGGCAGCGCCTAGACCAAGACCGCATTCGTGCCTGCCACGGAGATCTGCACTTGGGCAACATCTGTGAATGGGAAGACCGGATATTTCTGTTTGACTGCATTGAATTCAACGAGCCCTTCCGCTACGTCGATACGATGTTCGACATCGGCTATATCGTGATGGATCTCGAACTAGCAGGCCGCAGCGACCTCAGCACAATTTTTCTCAATCAGTACGTGGAAGAGACAGGCGACTATGAAGGGTTAGAAATATTGCCGCTGTACGTGAGCCGTCAGTCCTACGTGCGAGCCAAGGTTACTTCCTTTATGCTAAACGATCCGTCTGTTTCACAGGCAGATCGGCAGGCAGCCAGCAAAAAGGCGGCAGCTTACTACCGACTGGCCTGGTCTTACGTGCAAAAAAAAAAGACGCGCTCGTCGTGATGGTAGGGCTATCGGGCTCAGGCAAGAGCACGACCGCTGATATGCTCACCCAGCAGGCCAACGCAATTCGTCTGCGCTCGGACGCGATTCGTAAGCATTTAGCAGGGGTGGCCCTCCACGCAACGGGCAGCGATGAGATCTACACGCAAGCGATGACAGATAGAACCTATACGCGGCTGATTGAGCTGGGTGTACGGCTTGCGAGTCAGGGATATCGGGTGATTTTGGATGCGAAGTTTGACCGGCAGGCAAAGCGCAAAGAAGCGATTGCCCAAGCCCAAGCCCATTCTATTTCCCTCGCCTTTTTGTATTGCTCCGCTCCCGAAGCTGTCCTCAAGTCCCGACTTGACCAGCGCAGCGGCGACATTGCTGATGCTACCGCTGCTATTTTAGCTAAGCAGTCTATGGAGCCTTTTGGTACTGAAGAGACTCTGATCACGATTGACACTACCCAGCCAAAGGCAGACATTCAGCAGCGGCTAGTCAGCGTGTTTCCAGCCTAAAATGAAGCCTGCTGACTTGCCCTCAAGGTATATTGGGGGCATCGAATTGAGATATTCTCCGCGCAGAGAGGGCGATCGCCGTGGCCGATTTAATCATTCCAGCAACCCTCAAGATGTGGCTGTTTTTCCTGCTGGCATTTGCCCTGCTCGGATACCCAATTCCTTTCAGCATATTATTTGGGGCCATTGGCGGCGTTGCTGGGGGGCTCGTCACGGCTTGGTGGCAGGTAAAGGGCGGCGCACCGCCTACGCCAAAGGATTTGCCACCCATCGACAAGCTCAGACGGCCCAGTCCCGACGAGGTCGATCCGCGCTGGGAGCTGCCTTTCTTAAAGACCAATAAAGCGAAAAGACGCTACATAGAGCGTACCCAACGAGCCCGAGATAGGAAGTTGAAGTAGGTTGCGCTGTTGGTAATGGCGGGGGAGAGGGGAGGACTGTTCACGGCCAGACTTTCAGGCTTGATGCTGTGATTACTTTGAGTCTATGTTTTTTCTCTCTAAGTTGCTGCCGCTGTTTGTGTATCCGCTGGGTCTTAGCAGCCTGCTCATTGCTGTCGGACTATTGTGGCTGTGGCGCTATCCCCGGCGGGCAACCTGGGCGATCGCGCTGGCCCTGTTTATTCTCTTTTTTAGCAGTAATCCCACCGTCAGCAATAAGCTGGTCAGCACTTTGGAGTGGCGCTATTTGCCGCTGGAGCCGATGCCGACTGCCGACGCGATTGTTGTCCTTGGCGGGGCTACCGTACCGGCGATGGCGCCGCGTCCGTGGGTGGAGGTGTCTGAACAGGGCGATCGCATTCTCTATGGGGCCAGGCTATACAGTCAAAAGCGCGCTCCCAAGCTGATTTTGAGCGGGGGCAGAGTGAGCTGGCGCGGTGGTGACTCAGCAGTCTACAATTCTTCAGAAGCCGCTGACATGAAAGAGCTGGCGCTGGCGATGAACGTTCCCGACGCTGCCATTTTGCTCGAAGGGAACTCGCTGAACACGCGGCAAAACGCGGTTAACGTCCAGCAGGTTTTGCGAGAGCAGTCGATAGATACGGTGCTGCTGGTAACTTCAGCGATACATATGCCTCGGGCGATCGCCATCTTCAAAAAGCTGGGTATTAACGTCATTCCGGCTCCAACAGATTATCTGGTCTCTACCGACGGTGGGGGCATCACTTGGCAAGGACAGATTCTCTCGCTGATACCGGATGCTGGTGCCATGGAGCGCTTTACTCAGGCGCTGAAAGAGTACGTGGGTTTTGCGGTTTATCGTTTGCGAGGGTGGGTGTAGCCGCTAGGATAAAACCAGCGCGAAAAGCATTGAATCGTATGTTTGAATATCTTTTACCGAAATCAGCAGAGGTTCAGTGGCAGGTAGACGCTTTAGCGCTTCATCAAGCTGCGCAGGAATTTCGTCTAGAAGTAGAGCATCGTCAGGCCCATGAGGACTACTGTCAGTGGTACTACGAAGCCGCCCGGCAAACCCAAATGGATCAGCTAGCCATGGCCAATGACATCAATTTTTTTGGCTGGTTCTGTCGCCGCCGTGATTCTTGAACCGTCGATACTGTCTTGGTAAATAGGTGGCGATCGCTTCAGCTTCACCATACAAAAGCCGTCCATATGTTGACGATGAGGCCACACTTTTATCCAGCCCTCTGCGGTTGCCGCCAGGCCAAATCCGGGTGGCGGTGGCACTATCTCCCAGCCTTCGTGCTGGCTCAAGAACCACTGAATTTGCGCTTCATTTTCAGCCGGATGCAGCGTGCAGGTGGCATACACCATCACACCGTCTGGCTTTACCCAGGTAGCGGCATGGCTCAATAGCTCACGCTGCAAAGTTACCAGCCCCGCCACAGAGCCAGGATTTTGCCGCCAGCGAGCATCGGCATGACGGTGCAGCGTGCCGAGCCCAGAGCAAGGGACATCTAGCAGAACGCGGTCAGCTTTGCCGACAAACGTGGGCTGGTTGCGGCTATCGCACATCAGCGGGCGGACTGCGCTCAGGCCCATGCGATCAATATTTTGCTGGATCTTCTGAGTGCGGGAGGCCGTGCGATCGCAGCTCCAAACCACACCTTCATCACCCATCAGCTCTGCCATATGCAGGCTTTTGCCACCGGGCGCCCCACAGGCATCGATAATCGTTTCCCCCAGCTGAGGATCGAGCAGATAGGCAACCAGCTGAGCGCTGCTGTCTTGCACAGCCCACCAGCCCGCTGAGTAGCCTGGAAGGGTAGCGATCGCCCCACTGTGCCCCTTCAACCGCAGCGCCGAAGGCACTGCCGCCACCCCCTCAACCTCAATGC
>JBARVU010000542.1:0-9324 GCA_049646425.1 Phormidesmis sp.
GGTGAAAGCAGGTCGCCGTTATCCACATAAACAAAGGCGGCTTATGAAACCAGGGTTCATAGCCCCAATGCAACGTAATCCAGTCACCGCTAGTAACAATCTCTTTAGAAATTTGGGCATAAATCGCCTCATCCCAATCGTTAAGACTCGCTGCTCCCAACTGCCAGAGCAAAACAGTGATCGCTCCTAGCCCTAGCACAGCTAAAGAGATCCGTTGAGTCCGTGTAAAAGAGTGACTAAAATCAGTCTTAGCTTGTCTCTGAACCTGTCTAGAAGAAGCTTTCATAGCGTGGATACCACTTTCTGGCAACACAGCTCTCGCCGCCTTACTTACACGCAAATGGTATAGCGGGTCGCCTGAAACGTCCTACTGTTCAACAAAACATTACACGCTACTCATTTAGATCGCTCGCACTTTTCATAAAGTGGGCTCTTCTGGGCACCTCTCCTCATGCAGCCAGTGAAGGCGTTCAGTGAGAGAAAGTAAAAGAGAACCTCATCTAGAACCCTCTCTTTGTATGAAATCCTCATTCGTCGAACAAAAGTATCAGGCAATACAGACTTCCGGAAACTACAGGCTTATTGCCAACTTCAAGGCAGTTCATTCAGTCGTGTTCAATGCCGACAGGCTACTTTAAGGAGGCAAGCAGCTAACACAGCACCGTCTATTTACAGTGCCGTCGGCTCCGGAATCGTCACATCAATTGGCGTAATCTCAGCTGCTAGCGTCTCCAGCGACGGATCAATTGCAGCCATATTGCCTACCACAATCGTAATTAGCTTCTCAGGCATTAGCGTCGCCTGCGCCGCCGCTAGTACCTGCTCGGTCGTCGCGCTTTCTACCTGATCTCTAAACTGGAATACAAAATCTGAGGGGTAGTCATAGTATTCATAGCGAATTAGCCGAGACAGCGTCTGATTCGGCGTCTGAAAGTTGAATACGAAGCTGTTAAGCACTGAATCCTTTGCAAATGCCAGCTCTGTCTCAGTGATCGGTTCGGTGCGCACCTTTTCGAGCTCTTGGTACATCGACTGAATAAACGGTACCGTCGCCTCAGAGCGCGTTTGCCCGCCGCCAATAAAGATGCCGTTGTGGTCGTAGCGGGGGCTCCAAAACGCATACACGCTATAGGCCAGGCCCTGCTGCGAGCGAATTTTATTGAACAGCCGACCGCCAAAGCCATTTAGCACCTCATTGAGCACTGCCATCGGCGCATGATAGGGGCTGTCGAGTTCCCCCCCGATATGGCCAATATGCACATAGCTCTGAGTGAGCTGCGGCTGATCTACTGCGAACAAACCAGCCGTTTGCTGCTCGCCTTCGGGGGGCTCAGGCAGGGCCGCTGTGCCCTCAACATCCCAACTGCCTAATGTGCTTGCAATCTGGGCCTTCATCTGATCCGGATCGAAGTCACCGACAATCCCCAAAATCGTATTTTCTGGCGTCAGCGTGTTCTGGTAAAAATCCACCACGGCTTCGCGGCTGATATTTGCCAGGTTGTCGTACTCTATCGTGCGCGCATACGGACTCTGAGGGCCGTAAATCAGCTTATTGAATTCTCTGGTAGCAATCCCATCCGCATCGTCATTCCGGCGGGCAATACCACCCGCACTCCGGCTCTTGATCAGAGCTACCTGCTCAGTGTCAAAAGCAGGCTGCATGATCACCTCAGCAAACAGATCAAAAACCTCCGGCAGATCCTCCGTCAGGCTAGAAAATCCAGCACTCCCGGAGGTATCGTTTATCCCTGTCTCAACCGATGCCGCTCGCTGCTCCAGCATCTGATTGAGTTCGTCCGGCGGATGGCTCACCGTCCCGCCCAATCGCATCGCCTCCCCAACAATATCGCTGAGCCCTGTCTGCTCCGGAGCCACCAGGTAGTCGCCGGTCCGAAAAGTCGCCGAGCCACTCACTAACGGCAAATCATGGTCTTCCATCAGGTACACCACCAGGCCGTTGTCCAGCGCGTAGCGTTCGTACTCAGGAATCTGAATCTCTCCCAAGGGCGGAAACTCCAGCTCCTCATAAGGCTTTGCCTCTATGGCTTGAGCAGGCTTGGGATAGGCAAAAGTTAGCAGGATCGAGACAGTGGCTGCTGCTAAAAACAAAAGTGGTAAAAGACGTTTGCGGCTGCGCCGTAAAATCAGATTCATGAATTGAATGACTCGCTGAATGACGGTGAGGGAGGGAGCAACGGTTGATGAACGGTTCAGTAGGACGGGCTAATGGGGCGATCGCCTACTGGCCAGGCGCAGGCGTATCGCCCGGTGGCTGAGTTGGCCCATCGGGCGATACACCTGGGTCATCCTGATTTGGAGTCGGCGGCAAATCTTCAGGAGGCGCAGGCGCTGCTGCCGAAATCAGCTTGCCCGCCGTTTGATTTTCCGGCTTGAAGGTGGCAACGGCGACCCGCTGCACATCAGCTGCACTCACCGCTTCAATCGCCTGTAGTTCTTTAAACACGTTGCGCCAGTCACCGGTTTTCGCCTCGTACTCGCTCAGCAGACTAGCCATTCCACTGTTCGAATCTAGCTGCCTGAGCAAGCCAGCCCTCGCTTGGGTCTTCACCCGATCCAGCGTCGCGGTATCAACCGGTTCTTCCTGCAAGCGCTTGAGCTCAGCTGCTAAGCCAACAGCCAGTTCTTCCACCGTATGACCAGGAGCCGTAAGCCCGTACAGCAGCAGCACCGTCGACTGTTTATCGCCTGGAAACCCATTGGCACTGCCGACATCTAAAGCAATCTGAGGCTCGACTAGGGCCTTGTAGAGGCGGGCAGTCCGTCCACCGGTCAAAACACTGTCAATCATCGAATACACAACGTGATCAGGGTCGTTAATGCCGGGGCGGTGATAGCCTTCCAGATACCAGGGCTGAGAAACCAGCTCCAGCGTAAATTCTCTCGGTTCAGTTTGAGCAGGTTCCTCAACAACGAGTCTTGGGGCTTGAGTGCGCAGCTGATAGCGACCGAAGTAAGCCTCAGCCAGCTGCTTTACCTGGTCAGGATCGACATCGCCTACGACCGCAGCAATCAGGTTGCTCGGGCCATAGTAGGTATTGAAAAAAGCCTGTACGTCTGCGCGGGTGGCTTTGCGCAGATCTTCCATATAGCCAATCACAGGGCGACGATAGGGATTTGCTGTAAAGGCAACCTCCGAAAACCGCTCTACCATTTGGCCAATTGGCGAGTTGTCTACCCGCATCCGGCGCTCTTCTAGAATCACCTCTTTCTCTTTGTAAAACTCCCGAAAGACCGGGTCTAGAAAACGCTCAGACTCTAAGGAAAACCAAAGTTCTAGCTTATTAGAAGGCAAGTTGTAAAAGTAGCGAGTTGCATCGGCAGAGGTGGTCGCGTTAAGCCCCGTTCCTCCGGCTTGCTCAATAATCTGGCCAAATTTATTCTGCTCGACATATGCCGCCGCTTCAGCCTGTAATGCTTCGAAGCGAACGGTCAACTCTGCGACTTTAGCCTCATTGCCAGCGGTCTCAGCAGCCAATAGCTGATCAAATAATTGATCGAGCTGATCGAGCGCTTTTTTTTCTGCCGGGTAATCGCGGGTACCAATGCGGGTTGTCCCTTTAAAGGCCAGATGCTCTAGATAGTGAGCAACGCCGGTTTGCCCGTCGATTTCATTAGAGGCGCCGACATTGGCGTACAGCATCATCGACGCGACGGGTGCCTCATGCTGCTCTAAGACAATAAACTTCATGCCGTTATCGAGCGTGAACTCAGTCACCTCTTCAGCAACCCTATCCAAATAAGGCTGGATAGCGCTGACCGGTGGTTGGTCGGCGTCGGTTCGGGCAAACGCTGGCGGCGCAAATGCACTCACAGCCAGCCAAATAGTCAAAAAGACAGCGATTGATCTGGCGATTGATCCAGTGGTTGATCTAAGGCAACCGAGCGGCCTGAACGGAGAATGACAGGCAGTCAAATCGCTGAACGGGACGGAGCGCAATGAGATCCGAGAAGAAAAAAGGCGGCGAAGACCCATAGCACCTGAGCTAGTTTCTGCAAAACACTGTTATACAGCATAAGTTTTTTTGCAGAGTTCGGGTGACTACCTGTAAATTTGGGCTCTGAATTTACTCTTTAGAGAAGCTCGACATGGCCAAATGCCACTCAGAGCGTTGGCTACGCTTGTAGGAACCGAAACCATTGAGCAAAGAGAAGACGATGCCTACCGTCAGCGCAATGACGATAATTCCTTCAAGGCGATCGCCATTGCCAAACGTGGTCAAAAATCGGCTGAGCTGGAGGTAACCAGGATCGGTCACAAAAGCCACCGGCGAAACGTGCAGCCCTACTAGACAAGCCAACAAAAGACCTAGCAGCGAGAGCGATAGTACAAAGCCAGTCAGCAAACTTACTGCCAGCGACCGGAGAAAATGTAATAAGGTAGCCATGGCGATACAAAACGCAGTGTCCCTCTCCAAACTTTCTCTAAAGCGAGGCAACCTGTCTTTTGTGCCTCTGGATTACCTTAAGGGATAAATAGTGCAGGCTAGGGCGTCCTTGAGAAATCTTAAATTTTCATAAAACATCGTTGCTAACCTGTGTAAACGATTCCTATGAGTTCCTCCCTCCTCCCGTCCAGTCTTACGCTTTGGCTACAGCGACTGTTGGCCGCTATTTTGCTGGGCGGACAGGTGCTTATTCATGTCATCTCTCGGCCTATCCATCGCCGCAATACGGTCGAGCAAATGGCAGCCGTCGGCCCCCAGTCTCTGATCATTGCCCTTGTAACCGCGCTGTTTGTGGGGATGGTTTTTACCATTCAAGTCGCGCGCGAGTTTATCAACTTTGGGGCAACCAATGCGATTGGCGGCGTGCTCGCCCTTACCCTCTCGCGGGAGCTTGCCCCTGTGCTGACGGCAGTCGTCATCGCCGGGCGAGTCGGTTCAGCCTTTGCCGCAGAAATTGGCACCATGCGCGTTACCGAGCAAATTGATGCCCTGCAAATGCTCAAAAGCGACCCGATTGACTATCTCGTCATTCCCCGGGTGATTGCCTGTGCGATGATGCTGCCCTTACTCAGCGTGCTGTCTTTTATGACTGGCATGATAGGAGGGCTGCTAGTAGCGACTAATCTCTACGGTATCTCCTTTACTGTCTTTGTAAATTCGGCTCGAAACTTTCTCACTACCTGGGATCTTGCCAGCGCTCTGATCAAAGCGGTAATTTTTGGCGTCCTGATCGCCGTTATCGGCTCTAGCTGGGGGCTGACAACTACCGGCGGGGCCAAAGGGGTCGGTCAGTCTACAACCACAGCCGTTGTCACCTCTCTACTATCTATTTTCATCACCAATTTCTTCCTTTCCTGGGTTATGTTTCAAGGTACCGGCAGCGCCTTTATCGGCAACTAGACCCTGCCTTGCTTACAAATTCAGACTCCTCGGCTATCAAGCCCCCTTGCTATGACTGAACCTTCCGCCAGCTCATCTGCCGTCTCCACGGCCTCCACGGTGCTCACCCCTAACTACAAGCTTTCTATTGCCATCCTGGCGATCGCGCTCCTCGTCTTACTCCTGCCGGTCAAAACAGGCGGTGCAGGGATTGTCTTAATCCTGCTGGGCACCTTTCTGCTCTACCAGAGCGCCACCATCCGACTGTCGTTTACTGACACTGTGCTAGAAGTGCAGCGCGGCGATTGCATTCTCAAAACTTTCCCCTATGCCGACTGGCAAACCTGGAAGATCTTCTGGCCAGCGGTACCCGTCCTGTTCTATTTCAAAGAAGTCAACAGCATTCATTTTCTGCCGGTTCTCTTCAGCCCCGAAGAACTGCTCGCCTGCCTCGAAACCTACTGCCCCGACTGCGCGCTCCAGCGCTCATAGCCGACCCATCTCTAGCTACCAAAAGTCTTGGGCTCAGTGCCCTCCAGCAGCCGGGAGATATTGCTGCGATGGCGGAACACGACGTAACAGCCCCCCGTGATCGCCAGCAATATATAGGCCAGCGGCTGATCAGTTGCCACCATAAACACCGTCGCCGATAGGGCGGCAGCAATCGAGCCAACAGAGACCGTCCGAGAAACCGCGAGCCCTACCGCAAAGACAGCTGCCACGCCAAGCCCCACCGGCCAGGCAAGCGCTAATAGAACGCCTAACCCGGTCGAGGCTGATTTGCCACCTGTAAAGCCCAACCAAACCGATTTGCTGTGGCCGATTAGGGCGAGCAGTGCGGCCAGCATATAGGCCCAGGAGGCCCCTGCTGACGTGAGCGCATCGCCTGAGAGAGACACTAGCCCAACCATCCAGACAACAGCCAGCCAGCCCTTGAACAGGTCAATCAGCATCACCGTGATGCCAGCCCCCTTACCGATCACCCGAAATACATTCGTCGCACCGATATTGCCAGAGCCATGCTCACGAATATCAATTCCCTTGAGCAGCTTCGCCAGTAAAAAACCGGTCGGTATGGTCCCCAGTAAATAGGCCACCAGCAGCCCTAGCAGCAATATTGCAATAGCAGACCCAGACACAGCAGACCCCGTCATGGCAGTTGGTAAGGACTGATTCCCTCGTTAGTAGTAGTCATAGTCAGTAGATGGATTTGCCGGATCGGGGGCAAATCCTAACCATAGTGGAAACTGTAGCAGAGACAGGCTAACTTTATCTTCGGCCTCGTCCATGATCAAAAAAGGGACTCTACCGCTGTCCAGCAAGCGCTCAGCCCGCTGAGTCATCGGCTCAGCCGCTTCAAATAGCATCACGCCGCGATTGGTGCCAAAGTCCGCACGGGCAATTCCCAAGCAGTCCTGCAACCAGCGTCGCCATTCGCCCAGTCGCTCGGGGGTCGTCGCCAGTACGAGCACACATAAGCGGCGATCATAGATCGTGTGCAGGCAAGAGATCGCGGCAGAAGCGACCAGCACGTTCTGTAAACGGCTGCCCATACTCTTCACAGCGCCCCGTCCGCCCTGGGTAAAAAACCAGTTGGCGCATCGGTCTGCGTGAATCGGTTCAAAGGTTCGGCGGAGTTGCCAGGGCGGACCGTAATAGTCAGGACGGGTGCGGTATTGATCCAGCAAGCTGTTGATGCGATCGCGCTGTTCAGCAAACCGCTGGGCTGCTAAAGGAACATCTTTCGTCTCCTCTGCTGAGGGCGCCACCGGCGGAGCAGGCGCTGCTGAGGGAGCCACCGGCGTAGCGGGCCGACCCAGGTCGATTTCCTCAGCCGCCGTTACTAAGTCTTGCAGGCTGCCCACCAGATATTCCTTGAAGCCCTGTACTCGAATGGCAATATCTTGAGAAGCCCCGGTAAAGCTAGCGCGCATTTCTGCCTGTATCTTTTCCTTACGCCGCTCTAGCCGGTCTATCTCCTGCTGCAAGTCACGCCGTTTGCTCTCAAGATCTTGCAAGCCAAGGCGTACCAGCTGATCGACATCTGCTTTCGAACCGGACACCGGCTCTGACAAGGAATAGTTCGACGCTGGCGAGCCAGCGGGTTCCCCACCTCGGCTGCGGTCAACTCGCTGTAGCCCTAGCGGTCTTCTGAATGAGGAGTCACCTGTCGAGCGATCCGTAACAAAGCTTTGCCCGTCACCCACTTTGTCTTCACCCGCCTTGTCTTCTAGAGGGCTAGCATCAGTAAACGCTGCATTTTCGTCGAGATTAGGGTCTTCAGGAGGCATAGGCACAAACTGACTGTCAGGTTTGCGGAGAGATGTCCGGGTTTGCTCAAGTTTTTGGCGGCGTCCCATCAGATGGCTGGACAGGCTTACCGAGCTCGCGTGATCGAGAACTAGCTACCCTGACCGCTTCTATCAGCGCTGAGCGCAAGCCTAGCTCCTCTAGGCAGGCAATGCCCGCGATGGTCGTACCGCCAGGACTGGTCACCCGGTCTTTGAGTTCAGCCGGGTGCATACCTGTTTTTTGGACAAGCTGAGCCGTGCCCAGTACCGTCTGTACGGCGAGCTGGTTGGCGATCGCCCGAGGCAACCCCGAAGCCACCCCCCCATCGGCCAGCGCCTCAATCACAATCGACACATAGCCCGGCCCCGAGCCCGAAAGACCGGTCACTGCGTCCATCATACCTTCAGGCACCTGTACCACCTGGCCCACCGCTGAAAAGATTTCGTGAGCAAGCTGGGCGTGATCGTCTGAGGCATGAGTGCCCATGGCGATCGCCGTCATGCCAGCGCCCACTGTAGAAGGCGTATTAGGCATGGCTCGCACCACCGGCCAACCGGGGACAGCCTCCTCTAGTTTGGCCAGCAGCAGACCCGCTAAAATAGACAGCAGCAAAGGGGGAGTATCGCAGCGAGCCCCTTTAAAATCCTTTGCTACTGAGTCAAATATCTGAGGCTTAACAGCCAACAAAATAACTCGGCTCGCCTCGATCACCTCTCGGTTATTGCCCGTCGCCTGGATCGCATACTGCTCGCAGAGTACCTCGCGACGTTCGGGAGAAGGTTCTCCGAGCAAAACTTCATCAGGCGCATACAGCCCCTGAGAAAGAAGGCGAGATAACAGCGCTTCGCCCATTACCCCGCCGCCAATCATACCAAGTCTTACTGGCAAAAGATGACAGCCCCTCATAAGTCTACTTCACAGCATACCGCGAATAGCTCTTAGAAAATGAAGGGGATTTCAGTTCCGAAGGCAACGCCTGCCCCCTCGGGCTGGGCCGTTCTCTTCAGGAAGGCTGTTCTTTTACCTATACACAGTCGTTCATACCGGCAGACTAGTTAGACTAGGCCATGCGAGCAACTTGCTCAGTCGCCCAAGCTGGGGTCGGTGCGGCCTGACGAGGCGTGCTCATCGGCTCCGGAATAGCGAAGTCATCTACTGTTTCTGTCGGCATACTTACCTGGACACAGTTAGGCGTGAACAAGAAAATGCTCTCGCCAATACGCTCTTGGTGACCGTCCATTGCGTAGGTACCACCCGCGACAAAATCAACCGCCCGCTGAGCCTGATCGGGATCCATGATGTTGAGATTGAGCACAACAGACTTACGCTCGCGCAGCGCCTGAATGGCCTGAGGCATTTCCTCGAAGGTACGAGGTTCCATCACCATTACTTCAGACATCCCATTCATTGCACCAGGCATACCAATTACGTTATTCATTGACACCATTCCAGATTCAGTGGACAAAACTCTTTCACGGACACGACGACGGGCAGGGGGAACCTCTGGTGCAGGGGGAATCGGGACTGCAATGGCTTCACTCTCAGCACCGTCTTCTTCGTAAAGGCTCTGATACTCATCGCCTTCTACTTCTTCGTATTCGTACTCATAATCAGCCGGATCGTTCAATCCGACGAAGTCCTTGATTTTTCCAAAGAGACCACTCATAGCTTGTGCTCCATCACGACA
>JBARVU010000543.1:0-5699 GCA_049646425.1 Phormidesmis sp.
GCCCCAGGTTGCGTGATTGTGAATCTTTGATTCGCTGCCCGGTGCCCAAACTACCATTTGTACCGTGATCGGATACTCGTGCTCACGGTAGAGAAACTTTACCGACCAGCCGGTTTTTTCAGAAGGGGGCTTGTGCTCTAGCTGCAGCCAGTAGGAGCTGATGAGTAGCTTTCGCACCAGAGGGACGATAGCCTGCACTCGCAGAGCGTCGTCTGGTTCGCGCTCCAGAATATCCTCTAGCTCAGTTAAAAACCGGTAGAGCCGGTAGGTACGCTCAGGCGGTTCATCGAGGGTAGTGCCAAAAGACTCACACTGTCCGTCGTCGGTGACTAGCCAGTTATAGTAGGTCATAGATTCGCGCTACGGCAAGAACGTAAAAGGCAGTCTCTATGATAAAGCTAATGCGCAAAGGCTTGGCGCTGGGGTTGCTCAGTTTGGCGACTGGCTGTCAGGTGGGGGATCCAGCGTCAGCACCGCCCATATCTCAGGCAGCGTGTGAGGCCCAGGCTGGGTTTGCCTTTGTCGCCGGCGGTGAGTTTATCGCTGGCAGCGATCGCGCCGAACGCGACTACGCCTACCAGATCAGCGCCGAGGGCTACGCCGATTCGCCCGAGCAAATTTCCAAAGCGGAAGCAGGCTACCGGGCGCAAGGCTGGTTCGACCGAGAACCTGAGCGCCAAATAATCGACCTACCAGCTTTTTGCCTGAGCCAAAATCTGATCGCGAACGAAGAGTATCAAGCGTTTGTGCAGGCTACGGGGCATAGAGTGCCAGACATTTCAGCGGCAGATTACCAGGCGCAGGGCTTTCTAGTGCATGACTACAGCGAAGTGGTTCCTTATCTCTGGCAGAACCGGCAATATCCGGACGGCCAAGCCCAGCACCCGGTCGTGCTGGTGTCCTATGAAGATGCGCTGGCCTATATTGAGTGGCGATCGCAGCAAGACGAGGCGACCTATCGACTGCCGAGCGTACAGGAATGGGAAAAAGCCGCTCGCGGCACAGACGGGCGCTATTTCCCGTGGGGCAGCGACTGGCGCGACGAGGGTACGAACTGGGCGAAAAATGGGCCGATGGGAACGAGTGCGATCGCTGCCTTCCCTACTAGCCGCAGCCCATACGGGATCGAAGATATGGCCGGAAACGTGTTTGAATACACCAGCACCCTAACTGATGATTCAGAGGTAGTTCTAAAAGGCTGCGGCTGGGATGACTACCCCGGCTTTTGCCGAGCGGCCTACCAGCATGATCGTCCGATAGACTCAAGGCACATCTTATTTGGCTTTCGCCTAGTGGTGGAATAGTTTTATGACCGATCCTGCTCAGACATCACGCATCCAACAGACATTGACAGCGCTACAGCAACTGATTGCTGTGATTGCCCAGCTTCGCAACCCCGACGGCGGCTGCCCTTGGGACTTGGCCCAAACTCCGCAAACGCTCACGCCCTACGTGATTGAAGAAGCCTATGAAGTTGTCGATGCTATTCAAGTAGGCGATAAAAAAGAGATTGCCGAAGAGCTCGGCGATCTGTTGCTTCAAGTCGTTCTACAGTCTCAGATCTTTCAAGAACAAGGAGACTTCGATCTAGGCGATGTGGCTAGAGGCATCACCGAGAAGATGATCCGCCGTCATCCGCATGTATTTGGAGAGGCGATCGTCAAAACGTCAGCGGAGGTAAATGCGAACTGGGAACAAATCAAAATGCAGGAGAAAGCAGCGGTAGAAAATCCTACTCAGCTCTCGCCAAAGCTTCAGCGCTATGCTCGCTCGATGCCACCTTTATCTGGCGCGATGAAAATCTCTAAAAAAGCAGCCAAAGCTGGCTTTGAATGGAACAGCCTGGAGGAGGTATGGGCAAAGGTAGACGAAGAAATGGCCGAATTTCGCCATGCGCTAGACCATGAATCTCAGGCGGCGCAGGAGAGCGAACTGGGAGACGTTTTCTTTTCACTCATTCAGATCGCCCGGTGGCGCGGCCTGGATCCCACGGCGGCGCTGCAGGGAACCAATCACCGTTTTGTACAGCGGTTTGAACAGGTAGAAGCCCAGGCCAAAAGACCACTGGCTGAATACAACCAGGCGGAGCTAGAGATGTTTTGGCAGCAAGCAAAGCAACAAATTCGCCGCACTCAAAGCTGATGGCTTCAATCAGGAGTAGAGGCTACTCGCTGCCGCATCTCTGATATTTTTACGCTTCATCGCAATCAACCTACAGACCTTCGGCTTCGTTCTGCGCTTATTCTATGGGATTTCAAAGGATTCGTATCTCAAAAGAATAGGCTAAGCATTAACAATTTTGCTGCTGACACTTGACATTCGTCATAACTGACATCTGATACCCTTTAGAGAGCGGGTTGTTCGAGGTATGCATGGATTGGCTTGAAATAACAGCTCAGATCTCTCAAGTCGCGGGGATTATCTCCGTTATCTTCGCTGCTGTCTCTATCCGCGCCAATACCCGGCTCAGCCATAAGCAGTGGAATATAGACACCTTTACTACGTACTCAGAGCGTCATCAGGCCGCAACCGATAGTTTCCCTGACAACGCATTTTACAAACGCCTGGACAGCAGTCAGCTTCCGCCGCGCAGCCCCGAACTCACGCAGGCCGTGCGCAAATACCTCTTCGTCATCTGTGATGTTCACTATCTCTCTTACCAAAAGTACTTAGATGACTCTATTTGGAACGTTTGGCGCACGGATCTAGAACGCACGCTGAGCTGCCCGCTCATCACCCGCGAATGGCCAGACATTAAGCCCGAGTTTGAGTACTTTGAAGCCTTTACTGACTTTGTCGAATCAATCCAAAAAAAGGAGCCGACTTCCGCCAGCTCCTCAGCTTCATCCTAGAGACGCGGTTCAGAGCGTCTCTGTGATGGCTACTTGATAGTGACCTTAGCACCGGCATCTTCAAGCGACTTCTTCGCTTCCTCAGCCGCGTCTTTGGGCATCGCTTCTTTCACAGTGATCGGCGCAGATTCTACCATGCCTTTGGCTTCTTTCAGACCCAGGCCAGTCATGGTTCGCACGACTTTCAGAATAGCGATCTTCTTATCCCCAGGAACTTCATCCAGGACAACGTCGAACTCAGTTTTCTCTTCGACTTCTTCAGCAGGGGCGGCTGGGCCACCCATAGCAACCCCTACCGGGGCAGCCGCGCTCACGCCAAACGCTTCTTCAATCTGAGAGACAAGCTCAGAAGCTTCTAGCAGAGAGAGCGTTTTCAGCTTTTCCAAAATTTCGTCAGTTGCAGTAGACATGTGTATTTCTCCTTGTGGTCAATAAAACTTGAATTGTGTGAATAGCGCGCTTACGCGTCTTCTTTTTCGGCATATGCCTTGATACCGCGCCCAATCGAAGCCGGAACTTCTTTGATGCCCACGGCCACTTTGGTTGCCAGAGCGTTGATGGCGATCGCAATTTTTGCATACAGCTCATCTTTAGTCGGCAGGTCAGCGAGCGCTTCCGCCTCTTGTTGACCCAGCAGCTTGCCTTCCAGCACGCCGCCGCGCAGCTCAGTCTTCTTAGTCTCTTTCTGAAACTGCTTGTACGCCTTTACTGCCGAACCAATGTCTTCTTTGGTCAGCATCACCGCCGTCGTTCCTGTCAGCAAAGACTCCAGTTCCTGCCACTGCGCCTGGCCGTCGATGGCCCGCTTCAGCAGCGTGTTTTTGGAGATTTTGCAAACCGTACCCGAGTCCCGCAGCCGATTTCGCAAGTCGCCAATTTGAGCGACCGAAAGCCCCTTAAAGTCGACAACAAAAGCTGATTCCGACTCGTCCAAAAGGGTTTGAAGTTCTGCAACCAGCTCTTTTTTATCCGCTAGCGTTCTTCCCATTTCATTTCACCTCCTCTTTTTTTAGATTTTTTGCCCCGCTGGGCAAGCCCGCTTATTCAGCCAGTCTGTCAAAAATCGCTCATCAAAAAGCCCCGATCTACATACCAGATCGGGGCAAACGTATTAAAGAATACTCACTAAATCGCAAGCAAACATTAACCGCATACCTCGGCAGGAAATTAAGCAGCTATCCCCAGGTAAAGCCCTGGCTAAGCGTGCACCTGCTGTCTCTGGCAGCAATATTTAATTGAAGTTCAAGGGCTGAACCTGTAGAACTAAACCATGGGCGACGGTTGAGACGACTTTAGTAACATCAGATTTTCGGCATTTACGCTCAAATCCGAGCATTTTCAACCCGAGTAGTTGACCTGAGCAGCTACGCCTGACCAATCACTTCATTCAGCTTCAAATCGCGCAGCGCCTGCACATCTACCGAAATAGAAGGCCCCATGGTCGACGAGATAGAAACTGTGCGCCAAAAGCGCCCCTTTGCGCCTGAAGGGCGATTGCGATCAATCGTCTCCTGCAGGGCCTTGAGGTTCTCCAGCAAATCTTCTGGTGAAAAACTGACCTTTCCAAACATAACATGAACGATGCCCGTTCTGTCAGCGCGGAATTCAAGCTTACCGGCTTTAAAGGCTTGAATCGCATCTGCCAGGTCGAAGGTTACTGTTCCCCCTTTGGGAGAGGGCATTAGTCCGCGCGGGCCCAGCACCCGGCCCAGCTTGGCAACCTTCGGCATCATGTCTGGCGTCGCCACCAGCACATCGAAGTCCATCATGCCTTTGCTGATTTCTTCAATTAGCTCTTCAGAGCCTGCCATGTTAGCACCGGCCTCGCTCGCTTCGTTAACCTTTTCGCCTCGAGCCACCACGGCGACCCGCACGTCCTGACCGGTGCCTTTGGGCAGGGCGACCGTTGTTCTGATCTGCTGGTCGGTGTACTTGGGATCAATGCCCAGCCGGATGTGGGCTTCAGCGGATTCTGTGAATTTTGCCGTTGCAGTGTCCTTCAGCAAGGCTACAGCTTCTAAAGGCTGATAGTTGCGTTCGGCGTCTACTTTTTCGTACAGTGCCTGCATGCGCTTAGATATCTTTGCCATTTTTCTCTGGGGTCAGTAGCGAAGCCGTAGCCTCTCCCCCGATAGGGTTTGTATGATTTGGAATGCTCGGCTGATGTGCTGAAGCTACCGCCTTAGCCAGCGACTTCTACACCCATATTACGAGCAGTGCCTTCGATAATGTTCATCGCCATTTCAACGTCGTTGGCGTTGAGGTCAGGCATCTTGGTTTCAGCAATTTCTTTGAGCTGAGCGCGGGTAATAGAGCCCACTTTTTCAGTTCTCGGATTGCTGGACCCTTTTTCGATATTTGCAGCCTTTTTGATCAAGACTGAAGCGGGCGGCGTCTTGAGGATAAAAGTAAAGCTTCTATCTTCAAAAACAGAAATTTCGACGGGTACGATCAAACCTGCTTTTTCAGCGGTTCTGGCGTTGTAGTCCTTACAAAACGCCATAATGTTGACACCGTGCTGACCCAACGCTGGGCCAATCGGTGGCGCAGGGTTCGCCTTGCCAGCCGGGATTGCCAGCTTAATCAGCGCAACTACCTTCTTTGCCATTTATTGACTCTACTAATGAACTCTACTAATTGAACACTTGCATACGGACGGGCTACTCTGCGAGCAGACAAAGCCTACGCCTACGCTCAGCCCTCGGTTCTGACTCGGTTCCAGCTAGATGATTAGGCATATCTAACCGGGTGACTGAGCGTAGCCGAAGTCACTTCTCTTTCTCCACCTGATTAAACTCAAGCTCAACCGGAGTGTCACGACCGAAGATTGAAAGTAGCGCTTTGAGC
>JBARVU010000544.1:0-9354 GCA_049646425.1 Phormidesmis sp.
TCGTCGCACTTCACTACTTGCTGGCCCAGCTTTTCAGAAAGACGCTCAGCCACAGGCGTCAGGCGCATACTGTCTACCACCTTACCTTTGGGACGACCAAAATGGCTGGCCAAAATGACCTTGGCCCCTTTGTCAATCAGGTCTTGAATCGTCGGTAGGGCCGCTCGGATACGAGTATCGTCGGTGATATTGCCCGCATCGTCTAGCGGAACATTGAAGTCAGCGCGCACGAGTACTCGCTTACCGGCGACATCAGACGTAGATAGATCAGCTAACGCTTTCTTGGCCACGGAATATACTCTCCTAAAAAATATGTAACGTTTATCTGCACCGGAGCCAAAAGCGAGCCAAAGCTTGTCTAACCTAGATCTCGACGTAAAATAAAGATCTCGATTAACTGGCAAATACCCCATCAGTCGCCGATGCGTACGGCAATAACACACAACAGTCCTTTAAAGACGGTGTTATTGCCTGGCGATCAGTAAATCTGCTTAATCGCTTATATGTTCACTATTTTACAGAAGTCTGCGATCGCTTCTGATTTAAACCTGAACGTTTTGAGAGCACCGCTATTAAACATGTACAAAACGCTTTTATTTTCGATAGATTCTAGCCCCGGCGCCAAAAAAATCATTCAGAGCGTTCTGGATATGGCCCAGCTCTGCCAGTCAAAAGTAGTGCTGCTCTCTGTGGTTGAGCCGCCAGAAAGTAGCGATCCCGCTCACCCCGAGCAAACCTCTACCGAAGCCGTCGCTTCCCTATTAAGTCAAGCCAAGCAGGTATTCGAGCAGCGCGGCTTTGAAGCCGAAACCATTGAGCGAGAGGGCAATCCCGCTTTTATCATCTGTGATGTGGCTGACGAGGTCGCTGCCGATCTGATCGTTATGGGCTGTCGGGGCATTGGCCTGACTGAAGAAGGCCGCGAAGAAAGTGTCAGTACTCGGGTGATCCACCTGTCGCCCTGCCCGGTGTTGATAGTGCCCTAGATGATGACCGGGGTTGTGGCGTAGTAAATTAGATAGGCCCGCTTCTTTCGTCTGTCCTATGACCTCTCCGTCGATTCAGTGGTACCCAGGTCATATTGCCAAGGCAGAAAGGTCCCTGCAGGCGCAGCTAAAACGGGTAGACGTCGTTTTAGAAGTTCGCGATGCGCGGATTCCGCTGTCAACGCTGCATCCTAAGCTAGATGAATGGATCGGCAGCAAAAGGCGAGTGCTGGTGATCAACCGGGTAGATATGATCTTGCCGGAAATGCGCGATCGCTGGCAAGCCTGGTTCAAAAGCCAGGGCCAGGTGGCCTACTACACCGATGCCAATCAGGGCAAAGGCGTCGGCCAAATTGCCAGAGCAGCTCAGGCGGCGGGAGTCGCGATGAATCAGCGGCGGCAGGATAGAGGCATGCGATCGCGCCCGGTTCGAGCAGTGGTGATCGGCTTTCCCAACGTCGGCAAATCCGCTTTGATCAATCGCCTGCTCAAGCGTCGCATCGTCGAAAGCGCGCGCAAAGCAGGCGTCACCCGTCAATTGCGGTGGGTGCGTATCTCCGATGAGCTAGAGCTGCTAGACGCCCCCGGCATCATTCCAGCCCAGCTCACCGATCAGGCCCGGGCCCTCAAGCTGGCAATTTGTGATGACATTGGCCAGGCGGCCTACGACACTCAGCGGGTGGCCTCAGCCTTTGTCGATCTGCTGAAGCAGCTCGACGCTGAGGAGCAAACTCACCACCGCACTCAAGCCCTACAAACCCGCTACGACATCGATCCGACTTCCTGCACGGGCGAAACCTATCTACACCGTTTGGCCGAACAAAAGTTTCATAGCAGTCAAGAACAAGCTGCCCGCAAGCTCCTGATCGAATTTCGTAAAGGCGTGCTGGGCAAGCTGAGCCTAGAGCTACCACCCGATTAACATAGTAATCATCGAAATTCTTGAGTCTATCGTTTGCTATGCCACAGCGACTTTTTTCGGTTTCTCCACCTGCCTACCGATTGTTTAACCGAGCCCGACAGCGTGTGCGACCCCTATACGAGTCTGTCCGTCAAAAGCACCTGCGAGAGCGTCATAGCGCTGACTATCTGCTGCTTTCCCTCACGAACTGCGGCAGAACCTGGCTGCGCGTCATTCTGGGCCGTGCTATGCAGCTGCACTACGACATCGAAAAGATCAACCTGCACGACCTCTTCGCCTTTTCAGAAGCGGTGCCGACGATCCCTTCGATCAAGCCCATGCACGAAAAATATGGGCAGTTTGGTAACCGCTACGACGGGCAAAAGGTGATCTTGCTCGTCCGCGATCCCCGCGATGCCATCGTCTCCCGATACCATCAGCACAAAGCCTCACTAGGATTTGACAGGCTCGATCAGTATGTGTGCGAAGGCCCGGATCTAGCGGCTTATATTCAGTTCTACAACGACTGGCAGACTCATCGCGATCGCGCTGAAGACCTGCTCGTCGTTCGCTACGAAGATATGAAAGCCGACACCTACCCAGAAATAGAACGCATCTTCCAGTTCCTCGACCTCCCGGTGACGCCCGCCGAAATTCGAGCGGCCATTGACTACGCCTCCTTTAAGAATATGCGCAAGATGGAAGTGGAAGGCAGCGATCAGCTAAACGCAGGTGTGATGTCTTCCCGCAAGATTGACCGACCAGAGACATTTAAGGTTCGCAAGGGTGTAATTGGTGGCTATACATCCGAGCTATCTGAAGAGTCTATGGCCTTCGTGGATGGTTTGGTCAATACGCAGCTTAATCCTATCTATGGGTACCATTGAAGAACCCCTAAGCGATGTTCAGATCTGATCTAAAGGCCACAGATTGAACAGACCAAAGAATATAAACCGCCAGACAAGTTTTAGCAAAGTAACTTTAGAGAATCGGTCGGCCAGCTTGAGGTGGGCTAGTATTTTGATTGCCGATGCCCTCGATTGCCCTGCTGCCCTGTGCCTAATGTTTCTGCCCTTAGAATCTCTGTGGTCGCCCCCGATCTCTCCGGCGGTGGGACTACGCGGGTTTATCTAATCGCCAATGCCTTGCAGCAGCTAGGGTGTGATGTCACCGTCGTGGGCTTTCAATTTGCTCAGAAGCTTTACCCTTTGCCGCCTGCGAACCTAACCGTTCGCGCGGTACCGGCGAGGCGCTCACTAAAGTACCTCGTCGATCTCACCCGACTGCTTCCCCACATCAAAGGCGATGTGGTTTATGCTATCAAGCCCAGACCCACCAGCTTAGGGACAGCGCTGCTCAAAAAGCTAACTGCTCGGCAACCGGTACTGGTCGATATTGACGATTGGGAAATGAGCTGGTTCGAGCCCTACCGCCCTGGCCCTAAGCAGCTCATTCGAGATGTCTTCAAGCCGAATGGGGCTTTACACAATCCGGAGCACCCGCTGTATCTAGAGTGGATGGAGAACCTGGTATCTACCACAAACGGGATAACCGTAACGACGCAGTTTCTCAAGCAGCGTTTTGACGGTTACTATTTGCCTAACAGCAAAGACACAGCGATATTCAATCCGGCTGACTACGACCCACTCACCAGCCGACAAAAATACGGCTTAGCCAACTACCGCGTGCTGATGTTTCCAGGCACCGCGCGCCCCCACAAGGGGCTAGAAGACGTCCTGATTGCCCTTGACCAGCTCAATCAGCCAGATCTGCGGCTAGTGATTGTCGGCGGACGTAAGCCTGACAGCTATGAGGATGACCTGTTTGAGCGCTGGGGACGCTGGATGGTGAAGCTGCCTCGCTTTACGATTGACCAGATGGCTGAGGTGGTTTCAGCGGCTCATGTAGTGGTCGTCCCGCAGCGTGATTTGGCTACTGCCAAAGCCCAATTCCCACTCAAGCTCACAGACGGGATGTCTATGGCAAAGCCAATTTTGGCAACAACAGTAGGCGATATTCCAGAGAGATTAGGAGGAACCGGTTACTTAATAGAACCCGCAGCGCCTGAGCAGATAGCTGCGCAGCTGACAGCAATCTTTCAAGATATGGAGGCTGCGAATCAAAGGGGGCTGCAAGCGCGGGCAAGATGTATTGAGCACTACAGTATCAGGTCTATGGTTGAGCGTTTTCAGGAGATGTTTTCTCAGCTGCACATTGGCTAGCGATCTTTCAGGTCACCTTCAGACCGCAAGGGAGGACAAAGCTAGGTCGATCTGTTTCTCAGCAGATACCCCGCTTCTTAGCGGATGACAAAGATTCGAACCGAGTTTCTTATATTAATAAAAAGCGATGGGCACTGTAGAGACGTATCAAGCGTATCCAGATTTATTTATCCTCACCCCTGCAAAAAAGACTATACCGGTGCCAGAGCCATGATTTAGCCACCTTGCCGCTTTAGATTTGCCACTTTAGATAGAGGCTATCTCCGCAGTTCGCCTATGCTTTGAGTACCGTGGCCTAGCTCTGTGTCTTCGGTCATCCAGATTTTTGATCACCATAAGGTCATGCACTCTAGACAACTCCTCGTAAAGTTAGTTTTTCAATACCCATTTTTGGTGATTCTCACCATTTTGCTGGGGTTTTCTGGCGCGTTATTCAACGGTATTAGTACGATATTAATCGTGCCTATCCTGCTGGATTTATTAGGCCAATCTGGAGAATTTGCCAAACAGCTTCCGGGCATTTTGCAACGTTTTCTAGGCGCCTTCGATGTAGTTCCTGACCGCTACCGGCTAGTCGCTCTGCTGCTGGCGGTTGTTTCGCTAATTATCTTGAAAAATGCAGCCAATTACGCAGGCTCTATAACTTCTAACAATCTCAATCGAAAGCTTTCTGCCAATCTGCGGTTAGACGGACTGCGCATCCTCTTAGATGTCGACCTGTCTTATTACACCAAGACTAAGGTGGGCGACTTGATCAATCACCTTAATGTAGAAGTAAGCCGGACAGCGATTGCTGTTCGCACGCTGTCTCGCATCGCGATCGCAGTGATTACGCTGCTCGTATTTATCGGGCTGCTGCTATGGACATCCTGGCAGCTAACAATAGCGGCAACCCTTGCTTTAGGTATGGTGGCGTTGATCAATCAAAGCGCTGTGCGACAGGCCAAAGTTTATGGCGCAGAACTCTCTGCGCTGTCACGCGCTTACTCTTCCCGAATTGTCGAAATTCTGACTGGGATTCGACTGGTGAAGGCGACCGCCAATGAAGAGACCGAATACCAAACAATTAGCAAGCTGATAGCAGATCGTGAGGTGTCGGAGTATCGTTCTCAGCTACTGTTTGCGGGAATTGGGCCACTCAACGAAGTGTGCAGTATCATCGCGCTGATTGCGGTGGCGGCAATCGGCCGCACGCTCATGTCGGCGCAAATCGAGGCTTTTTCATCTATTCTGCTGACTTACTTGCTGGTGCTGTTTCGGATGTTGCCCTCGATTGGACAGCTCAACTCGGCCCGCTCCCAGCTGTCGAATACGAGCCCCAGTGTCGCTATCGTCAGTGAGTTTTTGCGGCGGGACGACAAGCCTTTTATGAACCCGGGGCACCGCCCTTACACTCAGCTACAAAAAGGGATTCGGTTCAATCGGCTCAGTTTTAGCTATCCCGGCAGCGATGAGCCCGTGCTGAGATCGGTCGATTTGTATCTTAAGAAAGGAACCACATTGGCACTGGTTGGCGCATCGGGCGCAGGTAAGTCAACTTTGGCGGATTTGCTGCCCCGATTCTATGACCCCGCTAGCGGCAAGATCGAAATTGATGGGTTCGACCTTAGAGAACTTGAGATCAAAAGCTTTCGGCTCAGGTTGGGAATTGTCAGCCAGGACACTTTTTTGTTTAATGCGTCGGTGCGCGATAACCTGACGTACGGACGGCCAAACGCCACCGACGATGAGATTGAAGATGCTATTCGCAGAGCGAATGCTTACGAGTTTTTGCATGCGCTGCCTCAGGGATTAGAAACGCTCATCGGCGATCGCGGTGTTTTGCTCTCAGGCGGTCAGCGGCAGCGATTAGCCATTGCCCGGGCGCTGCTTCAAGATCCTGATATTTTAATCTTGGATGAGGCAACGAGTGCCCTCGATACGATTTCGGAGCGGCTCGTGCAAAAGGCGATTGATGAACTTAGCAAAGACCGAACGACGCTGGTGATTGCTCATCGCCTCTCAACGGTTCAGAATGCTGACCAGATTGCGGTGATGGACAGCGGCCGAGTGGTCGAAACAGGTACCCACACAGAGCTATTGAACAAAGGTGGATACTATTCTCAGCTGTGTGCTATTCAATTTTCTGAACGGGTGAAAGGTAACACACGCAGTAAGAATCTTTCTGAGTGGGAGCAGACGGTCACCAAAGCTTCTTACGAGATGCGATCTCAGCTAAGCGGCGTACTGGGTATTTTGAGCCTTTTGTCAGATGGGGAGACCATCCAGGATCGAGGTGAGCGCGACGAGCTGACCGCTTCGGCTTACGATACTACACTGACGTTGCTGAAATCGGTTGAAGACTTTGAGAAGTCTGGGCGGGAAGTGCTGAACTAGTACTCAATAAGTCAGCTATAAGGGAGAAGATCTATGCGTGGTGTGTACATCGTAGCCAATGACAAGGTGCAGGAGAACGCGATCGCGCTGATGAGCAGCCTGCGTCTGTACGATCCGGAGATACCGGTCTATCTGATCCCCTTCAACGATGACTATCATGCCGTTGCTGAAAGGCTACGCGAGCTCTACCAGGTAGCGCTTTTTCCTGACCTGACCTTTTTAGACACGCTCACTCAAAAAATCGGCGAAATCTTTCCCCGCGATTTTCTGGCGCTGCCGAACAAAATGCGCAAGCTAGCAGCCTGGTTTGGCCCGCTCGACGAGTTTTTATACATTGACACCGACATTCTCTTTTTCACCCCGGTCTCCGACACGCTTGCCTATTTAGAGCGAGCCGACTTTATCTGGTGCGACTACCACTTTAAGCGGGGCTTAGAAGATGTTTTTTGTGAAGTTGTTCGCGAGCAAAATTTGTTTAGCTCAGAAGCACTCGGAGATGTGTTCAATAGCGGCCTGTGGGGATCACGTAAAAGTGCGCTTTCGCTGGAACGACTCTATGAAGTGCTAGCAGACTGTGCGGCTCATCGGGAGTATTTCGACTTTTCTAGCGGCACCACCGATCAGCCGATTATGAACTATCTGGTGCTCAAGACTATTCCAAATCGGCTCAATATTGTCAAAGCCAATCCGGGCGAACCCGGTAGCTGGGGCGGCTCTCCTCATTTTGAGCAGCGCGGGGAGCGGCTGTTTGATGGCGATCACCCGCTTCGCTATTTGCACTGGGCAGGCACACCAATGCGAACCGGTGGCCCCTACCGCAGCCTGTGGAAGCACTACCGATATTTGCATGACCCCGAGGGCAAAGCTCAAGCACCTGACGAGCAAGGAGAGGATTCTTTTGGACTCTCTAAACTCAAAGCGCGGCTGAAGGCTCAGCTCAAAGCGTTACTCCGCAGTGGCCAGTAATCTATTCACGCAGTCTATAGATACGTCTCGGCGGCCAAATTCGAGATGCGACTTCAGGCAGGGAAAAGCAATGCGTGACAGAATTGAGCTGAGTGGCTTTAGGGGGCATGCTAATCATGCCTGCTGTGCGGGGCCGATAGTATCGTTATTGACTGCTAGCTGTGGACGCTTTTGACGAGGTCGAGGAAAAGATTCGCCAGCGCGAGGAAGCGCTCAAGACGCGTGAGCTGAAACTGCGGCTGAGGGAAATAGAGCAGGCGCTGGACGATATTCCGGTGCAGCCGACGCAAAGCATCGCGAAGCTGCCAGCCCTAAACGCCGACGGACGCTCAAAAAGATGGCCAACGTTGGCAAATTTCTGCTGATTGTCATCAGTGTAGTTGTGGCAATTCGAGTAGCTGCCTGGATCAGCACCCTGATTATTTTATTCGGTGTAGGCTGGGTGGCATACAAGCTCTTCATTGAATCTGAGTAACGTGAGTAACGTCTGCGCCTGACAAGACAACTATTCTTTGCGGTGTCTCCTTTACAGCCTGCCGACTTCTTTAGTGACTTAGATCGCGTCGCCCAAGTACGACAGCAGATGGCAGACGACCTCGCTGAAATGGTGAAAATTGTCACCGGTTCAGAAGCATCAGGCGCTGAGCAATCCGGGCAAATGGGGCTCAGCCAAACCGATTGAAGACATGACCCCTGTCAGCAAAAACCTGCGTATAGGCATCTTTCGGCTGCTGGTACTGGGCGATATGAAGCGGAGTAAAAGCACCTTTTTGAATGCGCTGATCGGCGAAAATCTGTTGCCGAGCGATGTCAATCCCTGCACGGCGCTGCTGACGATTTTGCGCTATGGCCCTGAGAAGCGAATTACGGTTCACTTTTTGGACGACACCACGCCGGAAACGCTGGATTTTGAGGCATTTAAGCAGCGCTACACCATCGACCCAGCGGAGGCGAAGCAGCTTGAGGCGAATGAAGAGCTGGCTTTTCCAAACGTCAGCTATGCCGTTGCCGAATACCCGCTGCCACTGCTAGGAAAAAGGCGTCGAAATTGTTGACAGTCCTGGTCTGAATGACACCGAAGCTCGCAACGCGCTTTCTCTGGGCTACATCAATAGCTGTCATGCCATTTTGTTTGTGCTACGGGCGACACAGCCCTGCACCCTGGCCGAACGCCGCTATTTAGAAACCTATATAAAAGGGCGCGGCCTCTCGGTGTTCTTTTTGATCAACGCCTGGGATCAGATCAAAGAGAGTTTGATTGACCCGGAGGATGAAACAGAAGTGGCTGAGGCTGAGGCAAAGCTGCACCGGCTGTTTCGGACGCACCTGCAAGACTATTGCCAGGTAGATGGGATTGATTGCTATCGGGAGAGAGTGTTTGCGATCTCGGCTTTGCAGGCACTGCGACAGCGGTTAAGAGATCGTGATGCGAGCTTAAACGATGGCCTGAAGGGCACTGGCTTGGAGCCATTTGTGCAGGCGCTGAATGTGTTTTTGACTCAGGAGCGGGCGATCGCTGAACTCCGCCAGGCCCGCACACTGGGACGGGAAACGCGCGATCGCTTCCAGGCAGCAGTAACCCGGCGCATTCCCTTGCTCAATCAGGGCGTAGATGAATTAAAACAGCGAATTGCTTCCGTCGCGCCGGAGTTTGAGCAGTTGGCGAGTATTCGCGATCGCTTCCAGGCAGACATTCGCTCTATGCGCGACCAGAAGGCACAGGCGATCGCCACCTCCCTCAAAACATACCTCTACCAGCTAGAAAACACCTTTGAACTGGAGTCTGGCAAATTTTAGCGTAAAAGACCTCGTATCCAGGCTGTTTTGTAGCTGCAATAAGCAGCCGAAAGCGGTTCTGAGCTGCCTTCGCTCAGAACCATTAACCCAGTCACAGCTAGACTCT
>JBARVU010000545.1:0-7120 GCA_049646425.1 Phormidesmis sp.
GCTATGATGGGCACGTGCTGAAATGGGTGAGGAGAAACTGCAGCAGCCGGCAGGGCGGCGACTACATCTGCTGAGACATTTCTCTAATCAGGGGTATCCGGCTGTGAATATAGCTGCTAACGGCAGGTAAGTTGCGAGAGTCAAAGGCTGGATCAGCTTTGAGGGAGTCTACTAGCGATCGCATCAGGCTGCGATCATCCAGGTTAGAAAGTCGACTGCTGGGGAAGGACTCGACTATAGACCAAAGCTGGCGAAGAAGACTGACATCCATATGAAACCTTTATGTTGTCTTTAGGTTTACCTTAAAGGTTGGCTAGCTAACGCCCTCAGGGCGTTTAAAACACGCTTCTTAACAGCAAGTACATAATACCTCACATCTCTTTACGTCATATTTCTCTCAAATCCATCTAGAGAGAGAAAAATCAGGCAGATGGGCCAGGAAGGAGCTGGCTGAGCGAGGCGATCGCCCCGGCTGTGGTTTGCCCGCTCACACTAAATACCAGCGACTCTTTGTAGACTCTTTGGGCCGGGTGGCCGAGGACGTTGGCTGCACCGCTTGCGGCAATAATGGCAGCCTGAGCGCAGGTATTCATCAGTGAGATTGCGCGCCCTCTCAGAGCGAGCTTTTGCCGGTAGGTGTCTTCTGGGAGAGCCATCATCTCAGGTAGTTCTGCCTGGAGCTGACTGAGCTGAGCTGTGAGGGTATTGGCAATCGCCTTGTCGATTTGCCGCCGTTTTAGAGATGTCTGCAAGCTATCTATCCCAGCCTGCGTACAGCCAAACATCAGGCCCAGTGGGCTCAAGGGATGAGTGCGATCGCGCTTCGCAATCCAGCCTTTTGGCCGTATTCCCACGACCTGAGCGGCTGGCAAAAACCAGTTCTGTAGCTGCACGCACACCGTATTCGTCGCCGCCATCGCAAACAAAGCCATCGGCTCACTGACCGCTATCTGCGCCTCTGAATCGCCACAGCTCACTAGCGGCAGCAGTCCAAATACGGCCTCACCAGTCGGCAGCATCGCCGCGCCCACAAATTCGTCGAACAGTCCGGCCCCGCTGACCCAGGGCACCTCGCCTCGCAGCCGATAGCCGCCGGCAACCGGCTGAGCCACCAAGGGGGCAGGCTCACGGCGCAGCTGAGAAAACCCGACCCCGACCCGTTTTTCGCCGACGGCCATCGCTGGTAAATACGCCTCAGCTAGCGCCCTGTTTTGACTGGCCAGCAAAAAGTTCGCCGCACTTTGATGCTGCGTTTGCAGGAAAGCCAGGGCACCAGAATGCTGTGCTATCAGGCTTTGAAACTGGAGAAAGTCCAAAGTATTCAGACCCAATCCACCCAGAGCTACTGGGCTCTTAGGCACCAGTAGTTCGCGCTTGCCCAGTTCTTCAAACGCCTCAAACAGCATCGCCGACTCGCTGTCTAGTCGATGCGCGATAGAGACTACCTGCTCGGTAAGATAGCGGCGCAGCGGATTGAAGTCAGCCGGGGCGATCGCCGCTGCCAGTGCAGATTGCATTGTCGTAACCATCCATTAAATGCGGGGAAGCGTTTGCTATATTTTGACAACATAGCGTCAATCTCCGCTTCAAGCTCTAAACCTAAGTCTCAAGCCCAGATTTCAAACTCAGTGCCAAACTTCAGACGGCTTTTTTGATGAACCTGCTGTGTATCAGCAACGGACACGGTGAGGATGTGATTGCCCGACGTATTCTAACCGGGCTTAGGGCAAGTACTCCTGACCTGCGCGTATTCGCCCTACCGATTACTGGCGCAGGCAGCGCCTACCAGGCCGCCGACATTCCACTCATCGGCCCGACCCAAGTTTTGCCCTCTGGCGGCTTTCTCAACCGCGATCCTAAGCAGCTTGCTCACGATCTGCAGAAAGGGCTGCTGGCTTTGACGCGATCGCAGCTCCGAGCGATCAAAGCCTGGGCTAAGACTGGCGACGCGATCCTCGCGGTCGGTGACATTGTTCCTTTGCTATTCGCCTATCTCAGCAGGCTGCCTTATACCTTTGTCGGCACGGCTAAGTCAGAATACTGGCTGCGAGATGAGCAGGGCAAGTTACCTGGAACCAAACCGTGGGAGCAGCTAGAAGGCTGGTCAGGCTCTGTTTACCTGCCGTGGGAGCGCTGGCTGATGAACCGTGATCGCTGCCGCGCGGTTTTTGTCCGCGACGCGCTCACAGCCAGGCAGCTTCAGTCACTCGGCGTCGAGGCTCAGTATGCGGGCAATCCGATGATGGACGGCCTCAGTCCTACTGGCAAGCTCACCGATCTGCTCGCTCAGTTACGCGCCGCCACCAGTCAGGCGATAGATCAGCAAAGTCAGTCATCTGTAGCCGCAGAACTGGAAGGGTCGCGCCTGAATAGCCCAGACAAAAATGGCCCAGACAAGGCCAAGGCCACCGCTCGATATGTCACCCCAAAGCAGCAAACTGCCCCGCTGACTATTGCTCTGCTGCCCGGTTCTCGTCAGCCTGAAGCCTATAAAAACTGGGAAAATATGCTCGCAGCCATCCCTGGCTTGAGTCAGGCTTTGCCGAATCGTCCGCTAATTTTACTGGCGGCGATCACCCCTAGCCTCTCCATCGAAAAACTCCAGGTGAGTCTTTCCGGTTGGCAGTCTCACGCTGGCCTGTATCCGACCTTTACCTATCAAACTGCGACGCGGCTACCGATTACGCTGATGCTCATTGCCGACGCCTATGCAGACTGTCTTGACCAAAGTGAAATCGCGATCGCCACCGCAGGCACCGCGACCGAACAGTTTGTCGGCCTGGGCAAACCGGCGGTCACCCTCCCGGGCAATGGCCCTCAGTTCACCCCAGCCTTCGCCACTGTGCAGGCCAAAATGCTCGGCCCTTCTGTGCAAATGGTGGGACAGGCTGATGAGATTGGAGAGGTGATCGCCCAAATCATTCGCGATCCTGATCGGCTCCAGCTGATCTATCAAAACGGCAAACAGCGAATGGGGGAACGTGGGGCAGGCGATCGCATTGCCCAACAATTGATCAAAGCTTTCTTGGTAGACTAAAGAACTCCCCTCTTTGCACTAGGAGCGTCAGGATCATGAACGTTCAAACCAGTCGTCAAACCGCAGATACTCTAGGCCATACTGCGCTGCCGCTGGTAGCGATCGCTCAGCAAACCCAGCAAGCCGCTCGCACCCTTGCGCAGCTCTCTACTGGCGATAAGAACACCCTCATTGAATCTGTCGCCCGGTCTTTAGAAGCTTCAGCCAGCGCGATTACCGCTGCAAACCAGCAGGATCTAGAAGCCGCCCTGGCCGACAACATTGCCAAGCCCCTCTACGGCAGGCTTAAGCTCGACCCCATCAAACTCAATGCTGCCATCCAGGGCGTTCGCAGCGTCGCTCAGCTGGCTGACCCCACCGGCGAAATCACCCTTCACCGGGAACTCGACACCGGCCTCATTCTCAAGCGCATCGGCGTTCCTTTAGGTGTCCTCGGCATCATCTTCGAGTCGCGTCCCGATGCGGTCATGCAGATTTCTGCCCTGGCGCTCAAATCTGGCAACGGCGTCATCTTAAAAGGAGGCCGTGAAGCCGTTCGCTCCTGCACCGCCCTCGTTCAGGCCATTCGTCAGGGCATCGCCGACGCTGGTCACAATCCCAACGCTGTGCAGCTTTTGACGACCCGCGAAGAAACGAACGCCCTGCTCGCTCTCGATAAATACGTAGACCTGATCATTCCGCGCGGCTCAAACCAATTTGTTCAATACGTTCAGGCCAATACGCGCATTCCTGTATTGGGTCATGCCGATGGCATTTGTCATCTCTATGTCGACAAAGCTGCCGACCTTGAGCAAACGGTTCCGATCGCGGTTGATGCCAAAGTAGGCTATCCTTCCGCCTGCAACGCTATCGAGACTTTGTTAGTGCATCAGGATATTGCTGCCAAAGCACTGCCGGTGTTGGCGACAGCGCTACAGGCCGAAGGGGTAGCGCTACGGGGTGACGAAGCCACTCAAAAGATTTTGCCAGATATCGAATCAGCGACTGAAGATGACTGGTCGACTGAGTACAGCGATTTGATTTTGGCGGTGCGAGTGGTCGATTCGCTGGAAGCGGCGATAGACCATATCAGCACTTATGGATCGCGGCATACGGAGGCGATCGCCACCACCGACCCAGCTGCCGCCGACACTTTTCTGGCCCAGGTAGACGCGGCTGGGGTCTATCACAACTGCTCTACCCGCTTTGCCGACGGCTTCCGCTATGGCTTCGGCGCAGAAGTGGGCATCAGCACCCAGAAGATGCCCCCGCGCGGCCCGGTAGGGTTAGAAGGGCTAGTCACTTACAAATATCAGCTGGTGGGCGAGGGTCATATTGTTGCCGCCTACACCGGGTCAGACGCCAAGCCCTTTACGCACAGAGACCTAGCGGTCTAGGAAACGCATATATGGACAGTATTCACATCAATGGCATCAAAGCCTTTGGCTATCTCGGCGTGCTCAAAGAAGAGAACGTGCTCGGCCAGTGGTTCATCGTCGATCTCAAACTCTCGATTGATCTCTCTGCCGCTGGCAAAAGTGATGCTTTAGAAGATACGCACAGCTATGTTGAGATTGTTCAAGAGACGCAGCGACTGATTCACACAGAGAAGTTTAAGCTGATTGAGAGTTTAGCAGAGGCGATCGCCACCTACGCCCTCAAAAGCGACCCCCGCATCGAACAAATCGACGTCAAAGTCACCAAGCCAACGCCACCCATCCCTAACTTCAGCGGCACCGTCGCCGTCGAGATCACGCGCTCCTAGAAAAAGTTCAATTGCAATTTGCTGATGCACCACGGCGCTGACCTTTCCTCAAAATGAAACGGCCCGACAGGCTTGTAAGTTGTGCCAGCATATGGACGCGGCAGCAACCGGCAGAGTTCGCAGTAGCACAGGGCAGCGCGTTAGCACGGCGCGGTGAGGTAGAGGGAGCCATCTCAAAATTCAATCACGCCAAAGAACTAGACCCTGAGCTGACGTTAGATTCAGCAGCCCGCGCTAATGAGCTAGCAAAATGGGTATAGAGCTGTATGGGTTATATTTCTGGCGTTATATACTTAATTCATGAGAATTGAGCTCATCGTTTGTCCTACCCATATTGAAGAGAAGCTTCAGGTTAAGCACAGGGTTACGGCTAGTGAAGCCGAACAGGTTCTACTTAATAGACCTCGCATCCGCTTCATTGAAAAAGGCCGCACTAAAGGTGACGACGTATACGTGGCACTTGGACGGACTTTTGCCGGAAGGTATCTGGCTGTATTCTTTGTTTACAAACCCGATTCGAGGACCGCAGTTATCATCAGTGCCCGCGACATGAGCAAAAAGGAGCGCAAAGCATATGGACGCAAGTAGACTCAGCAGCATTTCTAAAGCTGATACTGACGAAAAGATCGGCGAGTTTTGGGACACGCACGATGTCACAGACTTTGACGATCTTGATGCGCCCGACGCTGAATTTGAGGTCGTTTGCACTGTGACAGTGGAGGCAAGCTTACTCAACAAGATAGAGCAGCAGGCAGTTCAGCAAGGCGTAGATGTTGAATCGTTAGTGAACCTTTGGCTACGGCAAAAGCTAGCTGAGCAAACGGTCGCTTGACGCTTGAGTCCTGCGCTTGCTAATTGAGGCTGGCTCTTATCTATTTTCCTAGTTGCTAAAGCAGAGACCGATGAAAAGGTCAGGGAGTTTCGGACTGCTTCAGGTAGCGAGGAGCAACGCTATTTGTTAGCCAAACGCCGTTGTCAGGGTGAAAGAAAAGAAACGTGAAACAAGACAGCAGGCGGTACCTGGGTAGAGAGTCCCAAATCAATAGAGACCGAATGGCCCTGGTTAGCACGAATCTTGCTACCATCAGCGCTGAGGCTGAATCATTGATTGCTGTTAGTTTTTACAATTTCCTCCAGCAGCGGACGGGTGAGCGGATATCCATGGACATTTGTCTGCTGCAAAAGGGTCTCTACGGTTACCCACCCCTGAGAATCCAGGGCAATGCCAATTTTCTCAGGACGATGACGCAGAACGTAGCTGAGAAGCTTACTGAACTTGACCGTGTTGTGAGCCATAGGTCTTATTCTGTTGCAATCAGAACAAGGCAAGCGGGCGGCTTTAAGAGCTGGTTCACTTTGCTTTCTCTAATCACGATTGGAGAGATCTGAGGCACGATTGAGAAACTGCGTGTACTCAGGCTGGAATAGCAGTTTTACCGTACCGGTTGGGCCGTTGCGGTGCTTGGTAAGGATAATCTCGGCAATACCGCGATCTGGCGTGTCAGCGTCGTAATACTCTTCTCGGTAGAGCATCATAATTAAATCCGCATCTTGTTCGATCGCGCCTGATTCTCTCAGGTCAGACATCATGGGTCGTTTGTTTGTGCGAGATTCGACGCCACGACTGAGCTGAGAGAGGGCGATGACCGGCACGTTGAGTTCGCGCGCCAAGCCTTTGAGCGATCGCGTTATCTTCGATAGCTCCTGCACCCGGTTATCCCCTGTCCCCTCCATTAGCTGCAAGTAATCGATCAAAATTAGCCCCAGCGTCCCGCCCTGTTCTGCCTGCAATCGGCGGGATTTGGAGCGAATTTCGCTGACGCCAATACCGGGCGTGTCGTCAATAAAAATCGGCAGTTGGGAGAGCGTGTTAATCGCATGGCCCATCGGCTCCCACTCATGCTGTGAAATTCGCCCGGTGCGCAGTCGACCGCTTTCGATCTTCGCTTCTGAAGAGAGCAGCCGGTAAATGAGCTGCGCTTTGGACATTTCCAGGCTGAATACCGCAACCGGCTGCTTGTGCGTACCGGCGATGTTGCGAGCCACGTTTAAAACGAAGCTGGTTTTCCCCATTGACGGTCTGGCGGCTGCAATGATCAGGTCGGAGCGCTGAAAACCCTGGGTCATCGCGTCCAGGTCGTAAAAGCCGCAGGCGAGGCCGGGCAGCACCATGCCAAGCGATCGCTGCTCAATATCTGAAAAGGTATCGGTGAGAATGTCTGAGGTTGCGGTCAGCCCTTGAGTGGGCCGCTCCTGCGTAATCCCAAACAGCGCCTGCTCAGACTGGTCAAGCACGTCTTCTAAAGGCGTTTCAGTTTCGTAGCCGAGCTGAATAATCT
>JBARVU010000546.1:0-11188 GCA_049646425.1 Phormidesmis sp.
CTACACCATAAACCCGGCCCAGCTCTACCACCATTTGCGTATTGACCGCCGCGGTCGCCAGCATATCGACCACCGGCAGCGGCGTCGCCGCCAGCACCCCCGCCCCGATCCACTGATAGCGATCAACAATGGCATCCGCCTGCTGCTGCCGCTGAGCAGTGAGCAAAGCCTGAGCATCCTCGCTGATCTGCTGAGACTGCAACAACAAATTATTCGCAATTAGCTCCGCCCCTTCACGCCGCAAAACAACCGTCATCCGACTAACCAAATCCCTAATATCAGGATCGGGTTGAACAACTGTGCCATCTGGCAAGCCCACAGCCACCGGCTTAGCCACAACAGAAACAACATCTTCTGGTGCAATCAGCCTCCGGGTCCGCTCACGCAGCCGCTGCAAAATCTGATCTCTCTCTTCGGATAAATAGCGATCGCCCTTATTAAACACCAGCAGCGATCGCTTTCCCATCCTCACCAACATCGCCAGCGGCTCATACTCCGCCCGATGCAAATCATTATCCACCACAAACAACAACAGATCCGCCGACGCCGCCAAAGCCTTTGCCTGCTGCGATCGCTCCTCCCCAAACTCTCCCACCTCCAACAACCCCGGCGTATCCGTAAGCAGCAACTCTCTCTCCTGCTTCCCCTCTCCCCTGCGCCCCTGCTCTCTCACCACCACCCGATAACTTTGCGCCACCTCGGTCGTCCCCAACGTCGCCGCCACAGGCGCAGCCATCTCCCCTAGCAGCGCATTCACCAACGCCGTCTTCCCCGCCGACCCCAAGCCAAACACTACAATCTGAAAAGTTTGTTCCTCCAGTCGCCGCGCCAGCCCCTGAGACCGCGCCGCCAAAGCCTGCCGCGCAATCTCATCTTCGATCTGGCTGACCTGTTGCTGAGCCGCTTGCAGACTGAGCGCCGCCACTTCATCCGGAGCTTCTGGCAACGTCACCACCCGCTTTCGCCGGGGCCGCAAAAACAGCCAGCCATAGTAAACCAGCACCCCCAGCGCGCCGAGCAAGGCCAAGACCACCAGCATCACCACCGCCTGCGCCAGCAAAGGCGATACCGCCGCCAGTCCGCCATATAGCTGGCCGAGCGAGCTAACGGTACTCAGCAGGAGGACCAGGCAGACCAGGAGGGCGATCGCAGCTAATAAAACAAATGGACGACGCATAGCTTTTGCTCGAACAATTACTCGCAGTGACTTGAAATAGCCGCCGACAAAACTAGTTCAAAACCAATTCATATTCAGCGTAGCAACTCAGCAGGCTAGCCACCGCATAAGGAGTACACAGGGTTGCCTCACCCTTTACAATAGTGGCAGCACCTCTTCTTCCATTAGGAATCAGCTCATGGTCGCTACACCTACCCGTATCAGCCCTCGTACACGTTCCAAGCTAGATATCGTTTGGGAAAAGCTTCCCTCCGATTTCATTCTCCCCGATGACCCCGTGGACAATATTAATCAGCCGCCGCTGGCGAGTGCCCTGACCGATAGCCTGGCACTGGCGGGCTATCTATCACCAAGTGCATTCACCGCTAGCAACTATGGCATCTGCACCAGACTCGACGGCAAAACCGTTGTCAAAGCGCCGGATTGGGTTTGGGTTCCCACTACAAAGGTACCTAGAAAAGAAATTGAGCGTAGCTACACGCCTCATTTAGAAGGAGACATTCCCCTCGTCGTGATGGAGTTTTTGTCTTACACAGAAGGCGGTGAATACTCCATCAAGAGTAGCTACCCGCCTGGCAAATGGTTTTACTACGAGCAGGTTTTACAAGTTCCTTATTACGCCATATTTCAGCCCGATGAAGGCACAATAGAAGCCTTCTCGCTCGCAGAAAGGGGGACATATGAGCCGATTGAACCCAATCCAGATGGCCGGTACTGGCTCGCAGACGTCAGCTTGTTTTTAGGGTTATGGGAAGGAACCCGTCAGACTCGCACTGGATATTGGCTACGGTGGTGGGATGCCGATGGCCAGATGTTGTCTTGGGGAGAAGAATTGGCTGAGCAGGAAAGGCAGAAGGCTGAGCAGGAAAGGCAGAAGGCTGAGCAGATTCAGCGCAAGGCGATCGCAAAACTCATCGACCTCGGCCTCAGCGCCGAAGCGATCGCAGATACGCTAAACCTATCGGTAGAAGACGTCCGGCGTAGCCAAAGCTGACCAGGCATCTTGCAGCCCACCGTCTCACTAAGATGGCATAATTCAGACATCGCCCCAGCAGTATCAACCGATGACAAACGCTCACCCCGCCATAGTAGAAACCGACGTGGAAACATTGGCCCAACGGCTAGCCACTGACCCTGAAGCGGTTCAGCTAATCGATGTGCGTGAGCCTCACGAAGTGGAAGTCGCTAGCGTCCCGTCATTCATAAATCTGCCCTTGAGCCAGTTTCCTGAATGGGCACCGACGATTAGCAACCAGTTCGATCCGGCTGCTGAAACCATCGTCATGTGCCACCTGGGTATGCGCTCAGCGCAGATGTGCCAGTGGCTGACGGAGCAAGGATTTACCAATGTCAAAAATTTAGCGGGCGGTATCGACGCCTACAGCCGCCGGATTGATCGAAGCGTACCCCTATACTGAGGGTCTTTCGTGAAAATAACATGTCACCCCCATCACGGCGGACATTGAAGCCCACGGCGCAGCTCTCAGACTACCGGTTGCTGGGACTGGTGGGGCAGGGACAGTTCGCCCAGGTTTATTGCGCTATCCACCGCCATACCGGGCATTTGGTCGCGATTAAGCAGACCCGTCACCTGACTGCTGCGACTCAAGAGCCGCCGATACTCTCTCAGCTCAGCCATCCGAATGTGGTGGGCTGCGAAGCGATCTTTGACCACTGCTCAAACCAAGCAGAAAGGGACTACATGCTGTGCCTGGAATACTGTGAAGGCGGCACCTTGCGCACGCACCTCACACCCTCACGCCCCTGCCCGCTCGCTGAAACTAAAGCCCTCATCGGCGACGTTCTCCGAGGTCTGAGCCATATTCACCAGCATGAGATTATTCACGGTGACCTCAAACCCGAGAACATTCTGCTCACTTACCGAATGCCCGCTGCTGAAAGTCGCTCTCTTACAGCAAAAATCAGCGACTTTGGCATCGCCTGCTGGGCAGAACGCCCTCGCCCCGCTCGTCAGGAAATTGGCTCCCCCACCTATGCTGCACCTGAGCGTTTCGATGGTGACATGTCCTTCGCCAGCGACCTCTATTCGGTAGGCGTTATGCTCTATGAGCTGCTGTTGGGCGATCGCCCCTTCTTCGGCAATCCTGAGATGCTCCAGCAGGCCCACAAAACCCAGCCCGTTCTGCTCCCTGACACACTGACCCGTTCGGCTAAAGAGCTTCTAGCGACTGCCCTCCATAAGCAACCAAGTCAGCGCTTTGCCAGCGCCGAAGCCATGCTGAGCGCCCTTCAGCAGCTCCCAGCCGTCCAGCCAGTCCCGAGGCAGGCAAAGTCATCCTCAGCGGCCCTACAGACAATTTCTGTGGCGCCTGCGCTATCTCCAATCGGAACGACCGGTCAAAGCCAGGTGCAGATTACAGATCCGATTGAGCATCTGCTGACTATTCCTCAAGGCTGCTGTTTGATTACAGCCAACTCTCTCCATCTGCTCACGGCTCAACGTCAGCTCTTATTATTAGAGGCGTTTGAGCAAGCTCAGTGGAGCGCCGTTTCTCCCAACGGGCGATGGTGCATCACACTGCTCAGACAATCTAAGGGCCGCGAGGGCGGTCAGTACAGAGCGCTTTTCCAGGCTGATTCGATTCTGAGCAACGCTGCAAAGCGACCCCTTCAGTTCCAATCCGCCCCATGTGATATGCCGTCAGCCGATGTCGTTCAGCTGCTCGCAGTTGATGCTCATCACCTGGTGAAAGTCCGCAGCGCAGCGCATCCGGCTCAGACCGACTTAGTCTGCTTTACGCGGCGGGGACAGTTTGTCGCGCAGCTTTCGCTCAATTTCTCGATTACCCAAACGGCGCTGACAGCTATTCCCTATCAGCTAGTAGCGATCGCCGCCCCTACCAAAACAACCGACGCCACCGTTGTTTTAATCACCCTAAAACCTTTTACAGTTAAGCGACTGAGGCTTCCTATCACTCCTCGCAAGGTCAGCGCCCTGCCCTGGGGCTATCTGGTCATGGGCCAGGGGCAAGCTCTTCTACTCGACCGATTCGCTGAACCGGTCAGTCGGCTTTTGGATCTACCAGCAGACTGTGCGATCACCGCCATCGGAAAACACACCGTCCTGCTAGCAGCAAGTTCGTCCACCGCCGAGCCCTCTACCTTATTCACCCTCGATTTCAAACATCTCGATCTAGGCCTCATCTGCTAGCGGATGTACTCTACTCGCACGTCGAAATCATTGTCTTCCAACAGTCGCCGCCGGTCGTCTGCCTCTTCTTCAGTCGGGAACGCCCCCACCTGCATCATCGTTCGCCCTTCAAAACTAGTCCGAAACGCGTCTGGCACAATGCTTCTAACTTCATCTTGAACATACGGATCTGACGTCTCTACAAAGACCCGATAGTAAAGTCCCAGCGCCTGCGCCCGTGATGGGGGAGCGGGCGGTGCGCCGGCACCGCTGCTCGGCGCAGAAAAAATGGTGCTAGCGCCACCCCCCCCCAATGGAATACTGCTGTTGGGAACTGCCAGACGGTTGTTGTTGACTGGCATATTACTGCTTGACGGCGGTGGGGGTGTGGCTGGCTGGGGACTGCGGCCTGGCTGTGAGCGTCTGTTTAGGGCAGGTGAGTCTGGATTTTCTTCGGTCACTGCCCGAGGGGCTAACGCTAGTCCCGAGCGTAAGGCTGCTAGCGCAGCGCCTGGGGCACCCGCCGGGATCAGTTCTGCCGAATCAGCGGTGGACGCGATCGCCACTGGCTGAGGTAGCGGCTGACTAACCTGATTCGCGGGCGGACTGACAGACTGGCTGCTCGCTGGCATCGGAATTGGCTGGCCAAATGTCTGAATCACCGGCAAATCAGAAGGCACTGCACTGTTCGCTGGTAGGCTGCTCAACGCTCTGGCCGATTCAGGCGCCATCGGAGAGAAAATTTTAGCATTATCTTCTAGCAGCTCTGCTGATTCTACGCTTCCTGCTGTCGCGGATGAACCGGCTTCGATCTGATCCGCGACTTCTACGATATCGTTGCGGCGATTGCCAGTGATTTGGTTATCGCGCAGCGTTGGCCGCGCATCGCCAATGATCACTAAACCGGCGTCATTGTTAGTCATACGGTTGCCGACAATTTCAGGGGTCGCTCCCTCCATGACTCGAATGGCATCGCCGGTTGCATCGAAAATATTACTTTGAATACTGGCATTTGAGAGGCCGAAGATGATCAGACCTGCAACCTGATTGCCCGAAAAGTAGTTGCCCTGTACGCGAGGAGAGCCACCAGCCACATATAGGCCGGTTTGGCGGCTGCCGACAAAGGCCGTCTGCAAAATAGTCGGGCTGACAGATTCTACCCAGACCCCATAGCCATCGGGGTTAGAAATCGCAACTTGGGCAATACCGGCCCCATCGGCGGCAAGAATAGCTGCATTTTGACGCGATCGGGTTGGGCTCTCAAAATCACCACCGCCCTCAATGATGGCAGCGCGATCACGCGAACCCGGCATCCCTTGAATGGTCACTCCCGGCTTCAGCTGTAGCGGAAACACCTCTCCTGAAGCCTGCGTATAGCGACCCGGCGCCAGCACAATCACCGTATTCGGCGGCGCAATTTCCAGCGCTCGGGTCACCGTCTGCAAAGGCTGTCTCTCAGATCCATCGGCACTGTCACGACCAAGCTCTGGGCTGACGTATATCGTTCGATAATCAGCCGCACCGCTGCGTCCGGGTTCTGAGGCGATCGCGCGGGGTGAGGCTGGCCCACCGACCTCAGACTGTGCCATAGCTGGATCAGCTACCGCTCCTAACAGCAGCGCCCCCAGGGTAAAAGCCACTGCCCGGTGAGAACCTCTACCCTGCATCTGTCTGTCCAGCATACAAATATCCCCTCGCCCTTGCGAATAAGCCTTGAAAAGAATCGACGAAAAGTATGTCAGCTATCTAAGGCCAATGGCTCCCGACTAATCAATCAAAGTTGGCACAGCAGTAGTCTTTGAAATATGCGACCTCAAGCTCCTATTGTCAAGTGTCTTGATGCCTCGTCGGCAAGGGCGTAGGGGGCCAGCAGGCATCTGACCATCAGCGGGAAAAAAAGCGCTGCGGAATGACGATAGTTTCTCCAAAGCGCTTCTTAACTACTTACACTAACTACTTACACCTCAACCTTGAGTAAATTTATCGACCACTATCCGCCCGCCTAATCTCCATACATCAAACTTTTTACAGATGAAGTCTTCCCCGTCAGATCCTCAAACCGCTAATAGTCCTTTGGCAAACCAGGTCAAAAGTCCGACTTTCGCTTCATCTGCCGGTAGCGCCGAAGCGAATGACCGCGCGCTCTTACGCATTCTCGATGCCAATTTAGACCGGGCTCGCGAAGGCATTCGCACGATTGAAGAATGGTGCCGCTTTGGCCTCAACGACGAAGCCAGCACCGCTACGCTCAAGCATCTACGGCAGTCAGTTGCTCGCTGGCACAGCTCGGACATTCGCTTAGCCCGCGATACGCCAGGTGATCTGGGCACTACGCTGACCCATCCTGAGGAAGCGACCCGCAGTAGTGTGGTCGAGATTTTACAGGTCAATTTCGCCCGCTCACAAGAAGCCCTGCGAGTCCTCGAAGAGTACGGCAAACTGCGCAGCGTCGAAATGGCCGCAGCTTTTAAGCAAATGCGCTATCAGCTCTACACTCTGGATAGCCAGATTGTCGGCCCGATGCTGTCTGCCCTTCCTGTAGAGCAGATCGACCTATTTCAGCGGCACCAGCAGCTTATGGAGGCACGTACTTATTTGGTGACTTCCCCAGTCCCCGATTTGCTAGATGTCGTAGAATCCGCTCTCAAAGGCGGTATCGCCATCGTTCAGTACCGTGAAAAGACGGCCGATGATGAAGAACGTCTGCACATTGCCCGACAGATGAAGGCCCTTTGCCATCGCTATGGCACCCTGTTTATTGTCAACGACCGGGTGGATATTGCCGTTGCCGCAGAAGCGGATGGGGTGCATCTCGGTCAGCACGATTTGCCCATTGACGTGGCCCGCGCCATTCTCGGCCCTGATAAAATTGTTGGTCGCTCGACTACAAGTCCTGAAGAATTGCAGCGATCGCTCGGCGAAAAGGCTGACTACATCGGCGTCGGCCCGGTGCACGAGACCCCGACCAAGCCCGGCAAGGCTGCTGCTGGCAATGACTATGTACGCTACGCAGCTCAGCACGCAACCATGCCCTGGTTTGTCATCGGCGGGCTCAATGCTGAGAATATTGGCCCGACCCTGGCGGCAGGAGCGACCAGAGTCGCGGTAGTCAGAGCGCTGATGCAGGCAGACAATCCTGCTGAGGTAGCGCGATCGCTCGTCCAACAAACCCAGCAAGTTCATCGTCCTTTGTAAAATATTAGTATCAAAATATCGGTATCTTGATTTCTGCAACCGCTTCGTTCCTCGGTTTATGCGTATCCATTCGATGAATCATCCTTCAGACATGATTGAGCTCCAGGTCAACGGCGAATCTAAATGCTGCTCCCCTGGCACTGCCCTACCCGATTTTTTGGCTCAAGTTGGCCTTAACCCCAAGCTCATTGCCGTTGAATACAACGGTGAAATCTTGACGCGCCGCCTCTGGAGCGCGACCATCCTCCAGCCCGATGACCGGTTAGAAATTGTCACCATCGTTGGCGGCGGATAGTGCGACTGACGAGGTGGTTTTGCCCCCCTGGGTACCTGCCAAGCTGGGTACGGCAATCCCTTCCTTTTGAGAGGGCGCTTAGCCGCTTTTGCGCTGGAGAAAAGCGTTAAAATGGCAGCACAAATACAGCTAAAGGTAGCCGCTAGAAATCAATCATGCTTGAAATGCACCCCTGGGTCCGCACCTTAAAACCAAAGCTTAAGTCCCTACTGAAGTCTTTTCTGGTCTTCGGCCTCGTGGCCATTATGGTCTTCTCATCGGCAGATGGCGCACTTGCTGCCCGAGGCGGCGGTCGAATTGGGGGCGGTAGCTTCCGAGCACCTAGCCGGACTTACTCGCCTGCTCCAACGCGTGGCCCTTCTAGCTACGGTCGTGGCTATGGCGGCGGCTACTATCCTGGTGGTGGCTTTGGGTTTCCCTTCATTCTGCCGTTCGTTGGGTTCGGGGGAGCGGGCGGGCTATTCGGCATTTTTATTGCGATCGCGATTGCCAATTTCCTTATCCGCAGCTTCCGCAGTGCCGGGGTTGGTGACGACGGCTCATATGGCGATGTTTACAGCGACAATCCCACTGTCTCAGTGGCACGGCTACAAATTGGGCTGCTCGCCCAAGCCCGAGGCTTGCAGGCTGACCTCAACCGCATCGCGGAAACCGCTGACACGGGCAGTTCAGCAGGCTTAGCGAAGGTACTTCAGGAAACCACGCTGTCGCTATTGCGCCATCCAGAATACTGGGCCTACGCCGATATCGAATCTGACAAAATTCGGTTGACTGGCGCCGAGCAAGCCTTTAACCAGCTAGCGATCGCCGAACGCAGCAAGTTGACCGGTGAAACCCTCTCCAATGTCAACGCTCAAATCTCTCAAGCTAAGGCTAAGCAAGCCCTAGACAGCAGCGGCGAGCTTGCCCTCTCGGACGCGCCGGGTGAATATATCGTAGCGACCATTTTGGTTGCTTCTCAAAGCAAGCTCAACCTGCCCGATATCCGCTCGTCAGATGATATGCGTCAGGCCATCAATCAAATTGGTGCGATCTCCAGTGAGCAGCTGATGGCGTTAGAAGTGCTCTGGACACCCCAGATTTCAGGTGAAACCCTGACTGCTGACGAACTGATTGCTGAGTATCCCAATCTCCAGCTCGTATAGTTCGCTGAGCAGCGATTACCTTATATCTGCTTCAAAACCGGGAGGTCTGCAAAGGGCTCCCGGTTTTTTTGGTGGCTGAAAGGCCCGAGGTGTGCTTAACTCTTCAACAAAAGCGGTTTAACCCCATTAGAGAGACGGAAATGCTGGCATTGCTCACCCGTGTACTGTTATGGGCCTCAGTTGGGGTCTTCCTCTGGTACATTCTCGCTCGAATCATTCCCAAAAAATATCTGGCCTGGTTCGGGGGCGCTATTCTACTCCTGCTGATAGCGGTTTCTTTTCTTGAACCGATCAACAGCACTGCTGGCGTTATCTGGCAAATCATTTCTTTTCCCCTCAGTCCGCTCGGGGGAACTATTGTGCTGTTGGGCGCGGCGCTCAGTGAAGGCACTAAAAGCGCCAAGGGAACCTTAGTGGCGATCGCACTCTCTATCTTACTGATCTCTAGCATCCCCCTCTTCGCCCAACTGCTGGTCAGTGATGCCGAGCGCTCAGTCAGAAATGCCTTCGTAGAAAGATCTGCGCTCTGTGAGGGCGTCTGTCGTATTGACGAGGTTCCTGGCGGTAGGCTTTCCGAGGCCACCGCGATCGTCGTGCTTGGCGACAGCAGCGACATTGACCAGGCCACTCAGATCTCTACAGAGACAGGTACTGATATTTCTCTTAATACTGCCCTGGCGCCTCGCTTAATCTACGCCGCCGATCTTTACCGGCAAGTGATTGAAGCCCGAGGCGCTGCCCCAATTGTTTTTGTCACAGCTGGGGCAGGCGGCGATGACTCAGACCAGCGTGAAACCATTCGCCGCATTTTGTCCGCAAACGGTGTTGACACCTCAAACGTTCAAATCGAAAATACTGGGCTTGATATCCGCACGACATCTAGTCGGGTAGAGAGTCTTTTACAAGACCGGCAAATAATTGCCAATCGGGATGTTCGCAGAGACGAGGGCACTCAAGACGACCCTCGAATCATCGTTGTCGCACCCGCTATTCTGATGTCGCGAGCCGCCCTAACCTTCGAGAGAAGAGACCTACAGGTGATTGCTCGACCGACCGATTTCTATACGACGCCTTTCAGCACGGGGGGAGACCTGCTGGAGCAGCTGCCAATTCTTCTCCCGAGTGTCGATGCCCTACAGCTCACTACTCGCTATTGGAATGAACTGCTGACCTCCCTGTATTACTTCCTCAGGGGTTGGCTGCCTAACTTCAACTTTGGCTGGGATTCTAGCATCGAGATTTAGCGGTCTGTAAGCCGTCTGAGCCTAGCGAACAATCAGCTCGGTGATGACAAGCGTTATCCTGATAGCATCGGTATCTCAGGTCTCTGTCTTCCTGCCCTATGGCTCAATCTTCTAAACTCTCTCGGCTGGCCTCCTACCTCAAGCCCCACTGGCAACAGGTGAGCCTAGGGCTAGGCGCGCTGCTAGTGGTCAATGCTATCGGCGTGAGCATTCCGCTGATCATTGGCTACATCGTCGATGAGCTGGCGGTGACCTTCACATTCAGTCGCCTGCTGCGATATGTCATTTTGGTACTGGTGCTCGCTAGTGTGATGTGGGTGATCCGCATGTCCTCGCGCATCTTGCTATTTGGCGCCGGTCGTCAGGTCGAATTCGATCTTAAGCAGCGAATTTTTGAGCATCTGCTGACGTTAGAGCCTGCTTATTTTGGCCGTAATACCATTGGCGACTTGATCAATCGCGCCACCAGCGATGTCGATAATATCCGCCGTTTGCTGGGGTTTGCGGTGCTTAGTATAGCCAATACCCTGTTTGCCTACATGTTGATTGTCCCGACGATGGTCAATCTCAACGGCAGTGTGGCATTCTTCTCTTTGGCGGTCTATCCCTTTATGTTTGGGGTAGTGGCTATCTTTGGCGATCGCCTCCGCAAACAGCAGCTCGACGTCCAAGAAGAAATCTCCCGTCTCAGTGACCTCATTCAAGAAGATATGGGCGGCATCTCCCTGGTTAAAATCTATGCTCAGGAAGAAAACGAGCGCCGCGCCTTTACCCACCGCAACCGCAATCTGCTCAAGGCCAACCTGGCTCTGGCAAAGACCCGCAACACGTTATTTCCGCTACTTGGGGGATTTGCCAGCCTGAGTTTGGTGATCGCGCTGGCGATTGGCTCTCAGGCGATTGTATCTGGACAGCTTAGCGCTGGCGATTTTGTCTCAATTATCCTGTTTATTCAGCAGCTAGTCTTTCCCACTGCCTTAC
>JBARVU010000547.1:0-3414 GCA_049646425.1 Phormidesmis sp.
CTCTAAGATTGAGTCTGGCAAGCTGGAGATGGAGAAAACGACCGCCGATCCTAAGCAGCTCGTTGATAAAGCGATCGCGCTATTGCGAATTCAAACAGAGGAAAAGAAAATTCAGATTACCAGCCAGGCATCAGAAAATCTACCCGCTGTACAGGCCGATATCAACAAGCTGACCTGGGTACTGACGAACCTGATCGCCAATGCCCTGCGCTATGCCAAAAAAACCATCGAAGTGACCGCCAAATCTCATGGAACCTGGATATCTATTGCTGTCATTGACGATGGCCCTGGCATCGATCCGACATATCAACATAAGATATTTGATAAGTTCGTGCAGGTAAAGACTGAAAAAGACGTCGGCGGTACCGGCTTAGGGCTCGCTATTTGCAAAGAGATTATCAAGGCACATGGCGGTACAATTTGGGTTGATTCAACGCCCGGTCACGGCAGTACCTTTACCTTTACGCTACCGATTGCTTCCCCCTCTACCACTCATAAGGACGTAAACGATGCCTAACGCGAGTATATTGGTCGCCGACGATGAAAAAAGCATCCGTCTGACCGTCAGTCAAGCGCTGGCTTCTCAAGGCTATGAAGTCGCCACTGCTGTCGATGGCAGCACGGCTATTGACCAGCTGAAAGAGACGCCTGCCGATCTGCTGCTGCTCGATATTCAGATGCCGGGGATGGATGGGATTGAAGTATTGCAAAAGGCGATGGCCCAGCAGCCTTCGCTCAAGGTGATCATGATTTCGGCGCATGGCTCGCTCGATAACGCCGTAGAAGCGATGAAGCTGGGGGCCGTAGACTATTTGCAAAAGCCTTTTACGCCTAGCGAGCTGCGAGAGCTAGTTGGGCGGGTGCTCGGGCCAGAGCCGGTGAGCGGTGACGATTAAGACGACCAGAGTCCGTAACGTTCTTATAGCAGGTCTTTTTGTATGGTTTCTAATATCTTTGGTGGTAACGCCGAAAGCTCTCAGTATATCGTTATTGTTGGCTGCGGGCGGCTGGGCTCTCTATTAGCCGGTCGGCTCAGCGCTCAGGGTCACAGCATTGTCGTGATCGATCAGCAAGAGGCAACCTTCGGCAACCTTTCCGGTGAATTCAGTGGATTTCAGATAGTGGGTGACGCTGCTGAGCTAGCTACTTTGCGCAAAGCCAAAGTCGACAAAGCGGACTGTTTGCTAGCAGTTACCAGCGAAGACAATATCAACTTAATGGTGGCTCAAATTGCCAGAACTATCTTTGAAATTCCTACAGTGCTGGCTCGTGTTTTTGACCCGGAGCGCGAGGCGATTTATCAGGAGCTAGAGATTGAAACAATTAGCCCGACTCAGCTCTCTGCTGACGTATTTTTGAAAACGTTAGAAGGCCAGTTCAAAGAAAAAAGCCAGCCGAAAAGTCCGCAGAATGCTAAGCAGGCAGCTAAATGAGAATTATTTTAATTGGAACCAATAAGCTCACCTATTTCTTAGGACGACGGTTTTCTAGCAAGGGCTACTTTCTAACAATTATTACGCCCAATGAAGAGAATGCGGTTTCTCTTTCCAGGCGGTTGAAAGCAACCGTGCTTGCCGGTGACGGTAGCGATCCTGCCGTGCTTCAGGAAGCAGGTGCGTATCAGGCAGATGTGCTGCTGGCCCTCACCTCCAGAGACCAGGACAATCTGATCGCTTGTCAGATTGCTCAAGACCGCTACGGCGTTCCTAAAACGGTTGCGATCGTGAACGATCCGGAAAATCGCGAGATTTTTGAAGAGTTGGGCGTCACTGTTGCGTTCTCAGCGACCGAGGTGTTGGGCTCGATGATTGAGCAGCAAACGGCTAGCCCCGACATTCGCAATTTGGTACCCATAACCGACAGCGGCGTCACCATTACCGAGGTAGTGCTAGCAGAAAATAGTCCTGCGGTGGGGTCAGCGATTAAAGATTTGGAGTTGCAGGGCGCTGTGGTGGCCTGTGTCGTCAGGCGAGGGCGGGTGCTGCTGACGAAACAGCGGAGCTATTTGCATGCGGGCGATCGCCTCCTCCTGATCGCCGAAAACGACCGCTACGGCCAGGCCCAAAAGGTGCTCACCGGGGAGGGTGCTTAAGCCATGCGCTATCAAAGTTTTTTACGGCGGCGCTACCGGGCTGTTGCGGGCTACACCGGGCTGGTCTGTATGATTGCAGGGCTTTGTATTTTGGCTCCTTTGCTAGCGCTGCTGGCTTACCCCGAAGAAGCAAACCTGGCCTGGGGCTTTTTGTTGCCGGGACTCTTGCTCAGCGGGCTAGGGCTGATTTGCTGGCGATCGCTGTTGCCTAAGTCAGGCGCAACCCTCACCCTGCAAGAGGGCTCAGTGATTGTTGTACTGTCGTGGCTGCTAGCCGTGCTGGTCGGTACAGTGCCTTTTTTGACTGTTGGCGGGCTGAACTTTACGCAGGCTGTATTTGAATCCACCAGCGGCTGGACAACTACGGGGCTCTCAGTGGTGGATGTCACCCAAACCTCTCAGCTGATTCTGCTGTATCGCAGCATTATGGAGCTGTTTGGCGGGGCGGGGTTGGCGATTATTACGTTGAGTGCGATCGCTGGGCCGGTCGGGGCGAGTCTCAGCAGTGCCGAAGGCCGCAGCGAACAGCTCGCACCTAACATTCGCCGTTCTGCCAAGCTTGTACTGATTATTTACAGCGGTCTGTGCGCGATTGGCACTGTGGCCCTGCGCGTTTCGGGCGTCGGCTGGTTCGACGCGGTGAACCATTCGTTTGCAGCCCTCTCTACCGGCGGTTTTTCTACCCGTACAGATTCTATTGGCTACTGGGATAGCCCCTTTGTCGAGGCGGTTACCATTGTACTGATGCTGTTCGGCGGTCTCAACTTTGTCACCATTTATCTCTTACTCACTGGAAAAATCAAATCGGTTGTGCGCAATGGGCAGGTGCGCTTGCAGGCGGTGATGATCCCACTGGTGGCGGTGATTATCTTTTTTGGCTCTGCTGTCAGCCTGTACGCGACGTTGGGCAAAGCTGTTCGTGTCTCCATTTTTGAAGCAGTGACGGCCCTGACGACCACCGGATTTTCGACCGTGGGCTATGGTGACTGGAATAGCTTGCCCTGGCTTGGAATGATTGTGCTGATGCTGATCGGCGGCGGCGCAGGCTCTACCGCAGGCGGCATCAAGCAGCTGAGAATTTATATCCTGTATCGGTCTCTGCTGTCAGAAACCAGGCAGTTGCTGTTGCCCAGAGGGGCTGTGAATGAAACCGAGATTTGGCAGGGAGAGCAACGCCGCTTTTTGCGGGCCAGTCAGGTTCGTCAGGTGGCGCTGTTTGTCTTCCTGTACATGGTGGTGTTCTTTATCGGCAGTGCCGTTATGATGGGCTACGGATATTCCTTACAAGAGAGTCTGTTTGAGTATGCCAGCACGCTGGGCAC
>JBARVU010000548.1:0-10313 GCA_049646425.1 Phormidesmis sp.
GTCCAACTGACACAGTGCCCGCGCGACGCCTAGCTTGATTGAGTCAGCCTGGCCGGTAAGACCCCCTCCACGAACATTGACGAGAATATCGTACTCGCCTTCTAAGCCTAGCGTCTCTAGCGGCGCCTTGGCAGAGGTAAGATAGGCAGCATTAGCCTGAAGGTATTCATCGCCCGGCTTTTTGTTGATCGTTAGGTTGCCGTTGCCGGGAACTAGACGAACCCTCGCAACTGATGACTTGCGACGGCCAGTGCCCCAATAGACAGCGCGATCAGATTGGTCAGCCATGGGTTAGTTACCTCCGGGAGTAGTGTTAACGGTCATTGTCTGCGGATTTTGAGCCGCGTGAGGGTGATTTGGCCCTGCGTATACTTTGAGTTTGGTGAAGAGCTTACGGCCCAAAGCGTTCTTAGGGAGCATTCCTTTTACGGCCTTCTCTAGGATGCGCTCGGGAATGCGATTTTTGAGCTGGTCAAACGTCTCCGTCTTCATCCCACCAGGACGGCCAGAGTGGCGACGGTAGAGCTTTTGAGAATTCTTCTTGCCAGTGACGGCTACCTTTTCAGCGTTGATAACTACAACGAAGTCGCCCGTATCCATGTGCGGCGCGTAGTTGGGCTTTTTCTTACCTCGGAGCACCTGCGCAATTTCAGTCGCCAACCGACCCAAGCGCTGATCGGCGGCATCTACCACATACCAATCGCGTTCGATTTCTTGGACAGGCGTAAGGGTGGTTTTAGTGGACATAGCGGTTACCGTGAATCATTGAGTGTCTTAAAGACAGCGAGTAAGGACGTCACTGATGGTCAGTGAAATTAACAGGTGAGGGAGCGAGGAGCAAAAACTGAGGTTGAGTGTCGACCCAGGCTTCAGGGGGAAAGGGGAAATCTGCGTAGCCTACCCGCAGTAAGCAAAGGCCCTGAGGGGGAGCTGAATATTTTACCAAATCGCGGCGCTGGTTTTGCCAAATTGCGGTAAAGCCTTCGGGAGATAGCTGCTGTTGGCCGACCTGCACGAGCAGCCCCATAATCAAGCGCACCATGCCGTACAAAAAGCCTTTTGCCTGGAGTTCCACCCGGACAAAATGGCCAGCGCGATCGCAGCTTACATCCTGAACTTCTACCCAGGAATGAGCCCTGTCTGAGCCTGCCCGGTGAAATGCAGCCAAGTTATGATAACCCACGATGGGGGTCAGTGCGGCCAGCATTAGGCTTTCGTCTAGCGGCTGATGGTAGTAGTGCCACACAAAAGGCTGGACAAACAGGTTGGGATAGCGGCTTGTGTAGAAGGTGTAGCGATACCGGCGCCATTCGGCTGAAAACTGGGCGTGCCAGCGGTCAGCCACAGCGGCAGAAGCGCGAATCACAATGTCGTCACAGGGCAATCGATTGTTGAGAATCGCTGTCCAGCGTTCAGCCGGAATGATGGCGAGGGCTTCAAAATGAGCTACCTGCGCGGCTGCATGAACGCCTGCATCGGTTCTACCTGCCCCCTGAAGGGTGACCGGTTTTGAAAGGACAGTAGCGATCGCCGCTTCAATTTCAGCCTGCACCGTTCGTTCCTGGGCCTGACGCTGCCAGCCGTGAAACCCAGTGCCCTGGTACTGAACAATCAGAGCAACCCGCTGCCACCGACCATCAGGCACATTCGCCAGTTGATTGGAAAGCTTCGCCGCGCGGCCAGCCATCAGTTCACAAACCCACTAAGTGAGCTCAATAATCGCCATACGCGCATTGTCACCCCGTCTGCTGACCGTGCGCACGATGCGCGTGTAGCCCCCCTCACGATCTGCATAGCGCTCAGGAGCCTGATCAAACAAAGCATGAACTAGCTGCTTGTCATAGATGTATCCCATTGCTCTACGGCGGGCAGAGAGTGAGCCATCTTTAGCCAGTGTCACCATGCGCTCGGCTTCGGTGCGAATCGCCTTCGCTCTGACTTCAGTCGTTTTGATCCGACCGTTCCTCATCAGCTCAGTAGTGAGCGCTCTCATCAAGGCTTTACGCTGATCGGCAGCTTTGCCTAACTTTGGTACACGACGACCATGCCGCATAAATTTTCCCCCTTTCTAAATAATCTAAATCGTGAACGGCAGTGTAGACCTACGCGGGCTTCGCCGTTTTCTCTAGCGGCAGCATGATGCCTAGATGCACCTGCAAAGCCTCAACGACTTCTTCAGCTGACTTTTGACCGAAGTTCTTAATCTCCAGCAAGTCTTCCTGGCTGTAGTCGAGCAGATCAGAGACTGCGTTGATTTGGGCCCGCTTCAGACAGTTGTAGGCTCGCACCGACAGCTGCAATTCCTCGATTGGAATCTGATAGGTCGGATCCTCTTCCTTAGTATCTTCATCGCGCTTGGGCTCTAGCGTGACATCCTTCAGCGGATTAAACATATCGACGAGCAATGCCGCCGCTTCGCTCATTGCCTGCTGCGCGGTCAAGCTTCCGTTCGTCCAGATCTCCATCATCAGGCGATCTTTAAATTCACCGGAAGGGTCAATAAAGTTCTCAACACTATAGTTGACCTTTCGCACTGGCATAAAGACCGCATCGATTTGCATGAAGTCTACGCCACCTGTCTCCTCGCGGCTGCGATCAATGGCCCGATAGCCTTTGCCCTTCTCAATCCGAAACTCCATCTCCAGCGTGCTGCCTGCCGATACCGAGGCAATATACTGGTCGGCGCTGATCAGGTCGACTTCGGACGGTAGGTCAAAGTCAGCAGCCGTCACCTTGGCGGGGCCCTGGACGACCATACGGCCGATTTGAGGCTGAGATGAATAGCTCTTCATCACCGTCTCTTTCATGTTCAGCAGAATGTCGAGAACGTCTTCTCGCACGCCTGGAATCGTGGAGAATTCATGACTAGCCCCGGCAATTCGCACAGAAGTCACCGCTGTGCCTTCTAAGTTAGAAAGCAGCACTCGACGCAGGGCATTGCCAACGGTGGTTCCCTGGCTACGCTCTAGCGGCTCGATTACGAACCGACTGTACTGACTCTGATCATCTTCAATAATGGACTCTACGCAATCAACTTGAAATGCCATTCACTAACCTCTCTCTTTGCTCAAATAGCCTGACACTGGCTCAACAGAAAAATACAATATCCAGATCCAGATATCTAGACGCGGCGACGCTTCGGCGGACGGCAGCCGTTATGGGGAATCGGTGTGACATCTCGAATCAGGGTAATTTCCAAGCCGGCGCCCTGCAAAGCCCGAATCGCCGTCTCCCGACCTGAGCCAGGGCCGCTGACCTGCACCTCACACTGACGCATGCCCTGGTCGATGGCCCGACGAGCCGCACCGTCAGCGGCAGTCTGCGCAGCAAAGGGCGTTCCTTTTTTGGCGCCCTTAAACCCGCTAGAGCCAGCGGACGCCCAAGAAACGGCATTTCCACTGGCGTCAGTGATGGTGACAATCGTGTTGTTGAAGGTGGATTGAATGTGCGCAATCCCGTTGGGAATATTTTTTTTCTGCTTACGGGGGCCTGTTTTTCTTACTGGTTTTGCCATATGTCTGGAATGTCTAAGGTGTCCGAGGGGTTAATGCTTGGAGTCAATATTCGGCAGGTGCGCCAGCTCTAGGAACCAGCCTTACTTGCGAGGCGGCTTCTTCTTACCGGCGATTGTCCGCTTGCCGCTGCGACGAGTGCGGCTGTTCGTGCGGGTTCTCTGGCCACGTACCGGCAGGCCCGCCCGATGACGACGACCCCGATAGCAACCAATGTCCATCAGTCGCTTGATGTTCAAATTTACCTGACGACGCAGGTCCCCTTCGATTAGGTAATCGCCTTCGACGGTTTCTCTAAGCTTGATGATGTCCGCGTCGGTCAGATCCTTGACGCGAACGTCAGGATCGACGCCTGTCTTCTCGAGAATTTCGTGAGAGCGACTGAGACCGACCCCGTAAACGTAGGTTAGGCCAACTTCAATTCGCTTGTCTCTTGGCAGGTCAACGCCCGCAATCCGTGCCACTGATTAGTTCTCCCTCATTTTGTCTGTTCACACTAAATCTGCTCGCGCTAGTGACGAACAGACAGAGCTTAGATATTTCAACTGCTGAAACTACTGACGCTAGGGTCGCTGACGCGCGACCGTTCCTGTAACTGGATATTTGAGTGGATGCCCTGATACTTAGCAAGCCGGGCATAAACCAAAAACGATAGATACCCTAGCAATTTGCCGAGGCTCTTTGCCGCTAACCCTGACGCTGCTTATGCTTAGGATTAGAGCAAATGACCATTACCCGACCGCGACGGCGGATAACCCGGCACTTCTCACACATTTTTCTAACGGATGCGCGGACTTTCATGTCCCACCAAATTTGTTATTACTACACAGATTTGCAATCCTAGCAAAGATCTATACAACTATCAAACATGTTGTAAAGATCTTTACTTAAGATTGCTCTCAATCAGCCCTTAAGATATCGGCTGAAGTTAGGTTTAAGCACCTCGGCGCAGCGCAGCTTCGACCTGCTTAAACTCTTGCTCAAGGCGGTCTTGCAGTTTTTGGGGCACCGGGCGATTGGGATAGGAGCTGTAGTGACCCGCCAAAGCATTGAGCGCAGTGCGCATGGTAGCAAAAGAACCCAGGTTAGAAACGGAGCCGTCTCGGCGATAGCGGGAAGCAAAGTCGTTGATTTTTTGCTTAGCTTCGTTTTGCAGCTCTATTTTGTCGGGCGCGTCTGCGGGGATTGAAATGGAGTCTCGGAGGCTCTCAATTAGAGCGACGGTATCGTCAGTATAGTTGCCGCTGAGGCCGTTGGCCGGCCCTACGGCGCTGCAGCCAGTCAGGCCAATAACGGCGACCAGCATTAGGGCGAATAGACGGGACAGTAAGCTTTTCATAGGAAAACGGGAGGTTGGCGAATAGATAGGTCGACAGCTTAATAGGGGTGGATACATACCCACCTGCTGTCTATCTGCTGAGAATGTGAGTCAGTATCTTATCTGAATAAGGCACTGCGAGAACAACCCCCTAGAGAGAGTGATCCCCGACGGCCCAGCAACCCTGCCTCTTCCTCAGGCAGGATAGATCCGCAGGCGGCGGTTAGGTTCGTCGCCAAAGCTCATGGACTTAAGCCGGTAGTGCTCGGCGAGTTCGTGCTGCATTTTGCGAATTTTGGGTGATCGCGGCAGCAGCTCCACCGGCTGACTTTTGGGGATCACGATTTGCTCAACCGCCAGTCGCGCTTCCTCCAAAGCTTCTAGCTCGTCGTCCGCGCCGCTGCGAGAAAACAAATCCAGATTGATAGCTTCTGCCGATTCGCCATCGTCGTCGAGATCCAACACGCGCCGCAGAGACCGCGTAATTTGCGGAATGCTGTTTGACTTGACGGTGTAGACCGGCACCTGGCGGGCCTGGGCAATTTGCTTGAGCTTGGAGTGGTTTTTGAGGTGCGATCGCAATGCTAGTACCGCGTCTGCCGAGCCCAGATCTTTCGTGAACTTCACCGGCAGCGATAGCGTTCGCACCACATGATCGAGCTGCTGACGGCTGATCCCGTAAGCATAAATACGGGTCAAATCGTCATCGCCTTCTTCGTAGTCAGAACCTACCTCCGTCAAGCGGTCGGTCGGCAGCGGCAACTGGGCGAGTGAGTCGTTCAGCAAAGATTGAAATCGCTGCTGCTCATCCAGGATTATCGAGGGACGACTCGCTCGTTTGCCGAAAGCATCAGAGCCCAGTGGCTTCATTCGCCCGGAAGATCGCCAGCCACCTTGACTGGAGCCTGGGCTAGACTGGGGCGATCGCAAACTCCCCGGACTCAACTGCCCTCTACGATTCGACTTTAGCGCGGGCGCTATCAATCCCGACTGACTAGGTGGTTCATTAGTTATCACCAGCTTGTTATCGTCCCCCACCTCCCTCACCTGCTGGCCCGGCACGCGCCCGCGCAGCAAATAGTCGACGGTATCTGCCACATTTTCGTGTACAACCCACCGCTGGCGCTCGTGCATCTCAATGGCGATGTCGAAAGTAGGGGGTGCCTTGCGCTCCAGCACGCTCTTTTGACTACCCCGTCTGCGGGCCTCGTCATCTCCGAGCGTGACCGATTGAATGCCGCCGACCAAATCAGACAAAGTCGGGTTTTTGATCAGATTTTCTAGCCGGTTGCCGTGAGCGGTGCCAATCAGCTGAACGCCGCGCTCAGCGATCGTGCGAGCCGCTAACGCTTCCAGCTCCGTGCCAATCTCATCAATCACGATGACTTCCGGCATGTGATTTTCGACGGCCTCAATCATCACCTGATGCTGCTGCTCGGGGCGCGCTACCTGCATTCGCCTGGCCCTGCCAATCGCCGGATGGGGAATATCCCCATCGCCTGCAATCTCATTGGAAGTATCGATAATCACGACCCGCTTCATCAAGTCGTCGGCCAGTACCCGCGCAATTTCTCTGAGCGCAGTAGTTTTACCGACGCCCGGTCGGCCCAACATCAAAATAGACCCGCCCGTTTCGACCAGGTCGCGAATCATGCCGATAGTGCCAAAGACGGCGCGACCGACCCGGCAGGTCAGCCCAATCACTTCACCGGCTCGGTTGCGCATGGCACTAATCCGGTGCAGCGTTTTCTCTAGCCCGGCCCGGTTGTCTCCGCCGAAGTGACCGACCCGGTCAATACAGTGCTGTAAATCGGCCTTTGAAACAGGCGTTTCGGAAAGATACTCAACCGCGTCGGAAAACCTTGCCTCTGGCTGGCGGCCCAGATCTAGAATGACCTCAATCAGCTGGTCGCGGCGAGGATGTTCGCTTAAAGTCGCCCGAATATAGGCAGGTAAGATGGCCAGTAGTTGCGGCAGATCGTCGGCGAGGTCGGCGGGCACCAGATTAATCGGGACAGGCTCTGCCTGGGAGTTATTCGAGGAAGGAGTCACAGCAGACTCCGTCGAAGGGACACTTTCAAACAAGTGGTCGTCAAAACTCGGCATAGAGAACGAATGAGGAGAAAGAATATCGTCAGAAGACGCTTTACAGAAGGCCAAAATCAGCAGCAGGATAAACGGTCAGTCAGCTGCTATTGAGAATTGACGGCTTGCTTTAAAGGGGCTACTAAAGATTCAGCTAGCGCCACAGCCTTCCATAACGTTGAGGGAACTTCTTCAAGATAAAGGGTTTGCTCAATAAGTGGCATTAATAAACGCCGCGCGAAGCTGCCATAGGCGATCCCTGCTACCGCCCGATGCCTTTCTTTAGCGTTTTCTTTGGCGTTTTTGGAGGGTTTATTTAACATTTCTAAAGCATCCAGTTTTGGGAGGGTATGCTGATTGGTTCCCCCCGCTAGCTGCACATATCCAGAAAGATCTGAAGCCAGCACTTTTTGGGCAAGGCGAATCGCCGCGTGAGTGGTGCCTCTACCAATGTCACCACTCATGGGTCGTCCGTCTGTCTGCCAAATTACATTTGACGGCCCATTTGACAGCCCATTTGACGGTGTCCCGAGCGGACGAGCCAGGATACGCTGCAAATCTTTTAAGTAGCTAATCAAGCCCGGTGCGTCCGGACAGCTAATAGAAATCAGCTTCAGCTGCTTTGCCTGGGGCTGAAGCCGCTGCCACAGATGCTTAAAGGCGTCTCGCTGCCCTACCTGGGTATGAATTTCTAGCGCGTCGGCACTGGTGAGAACCTGACGGGCGATCGCGTTCAGTTCAGTCGGCTGCGACCGAGCCTCAATCAGGCCCCAAGGACAGACAGGCAAACAGCGCCCACAGCCATAGCAAAGATCTCGAATCACCCCGGTGTGATCAATCGCGGCTGCCGGACAGATCTTTTCGCAAGGGCGCAAGCAGTCGGCTGGGCAAATCGCTGGGTCAAACCAGGCTTTGCGAAAATGGGGGTCTTCGCCAGCGCTCATGCTGACCATTAGCCAGGGTCGCCGGTAGCGGCGATCAGCTTGTTCGCCAGCAATTTTCCCAGCCGCCGCCAGTCCTGCTTTGGTCGCCGCCACTACTGCCGGGTCTGCGGCCACATCAATGCAGTCTGCACCCGCTAGGGCATAGGCCAGCGTCAGATTTCTCACCGCTGGCAACGCCTGATAGCTAGCGCCACAGATTAGTTTGACCCAGTGTCCCGACCGAAGCGACTGAAGGGGCGCTGTCTCAACGTCAGTCATTGATAGCTATGCGGCGACGACTTCTGTCAGCGGGAACCAGGTAAAGCTGCGCTCGCCGCCGACTTCTACCACCACTTTGACACGGGGCTCAATTGTAGGCAGCGTCGTCAAGAACTCGATTTCGTCGCTCGATAGGATGTGCCCTTCAATCAGCCAGAGCAGCAATCCTTTCGACTTGGGCTGGAGTGCTTCTAATCGGTAGCTGACAATCGGCGGGATGAAGTAGCGATCGCCCGTCGCCGAATTGTCCATATTCTTTTTGCCCAGGTGGGGTGGCCGGACGCCATGCACATCTAGCAAATAGGCAGAAAGGTCGCCCAGCCCCCTAGCTGTCATATATACACACTCATAGCCTGTCGAGCGCACCCGCCGCCGATAGCGGCCCTCATGCCCGCCCTCTAAAGGCATCCGGACACCGAGCGCACCGGCTTTTTCTAAGTCACGGGTAAATTTGTTAAATGCAAGCAGTGCCATAGGAAATCAGCGAGTTAGGGACTAGCGAGTTAGGGGCTTGAGCGTCATCATACAACGGAAGATATTAAGGTATGATGCAAGCTCGCTTAATTGCTAGCGACTCATACCCCGCTAAATTCTAAAGCTGGATCGACAGCGCAGGGATATTCCCAGAGAAAACTCAGGAAGTTTTTTTGGGCTGTAGACAGAATCAGAAAAGCGTGTATGATTAAAGACTGTCGCCAGTCAAAGCAGATACTAGAGGCATGTAGATCTTTTAGAAACTTTCTGAAGGTCTATCGATAAGCGCATCCTCCCAGTCTGAGGCGAAAAGGTGAGGCCAGTTTTTGAGATTCCCGTGCGGCTAAGGCCACTGCGCTGAGTCTTTAACGCAAAACCTCATCGACTGTTTTCCAGTGTGACCAAGCAGAGTCAACGCTGCCTGCTTCTGAAGTCCTGTTCTTAGAACTAAGGGCTCTGCGCAAAAGCGTTCTGCTGCTAGCTGGTTGTGTGTGTCAAAAATCCCCGGACTTACAGGGCATCGCCTTTGTCTGGGGCGTTATGAAGCGGAGTCGAGAAAGTGTCTGTCGGTATTCTTGGTACCAAACTTGGTATGACCCAGGTGTTTGACGAAATTGGAAACGCCATTCCAGTCACCGTCATTCAGGCTGGCCCCTGCGTGGTTACGCAGATCAAAACAGAGCAGACAGACGGCTATTCGTCTGTGCAAATCGGATACGGAGCGGTCAAGGAAAAGGCTTTGAACAGGCCCAAGCTTGGCCATCTGGCAAAGTCTGGGGCGACACCCGTTCGTCACCTGCGCGAGTACCGCGTCGATGAAACCGGAGAGTTTGAGATAGGTCAGGCACTTTCAGCCGACCGCTTTGAAGCTGGTCAAGTGATTGATGTCAGCGGTATCAGCATTGGTAAAGGCTTTGCCGGCAACCAGAAGCGCAATAACTTTAGACGGGGACCCATGGCGCACGGTTCTAAGAACCATCGCGCCCCCGGTTCGACCGGTGCGGGTACTACGCCAGGCCGCGTTTACCCCGGCAAGAAAATGGCTGGCCAGATGGGTAACGAGAGAGTGACTGTTCGCAAGCTGAGCGTGGTGAGGGTGGATGGCGATCGCAATCTACTTCTTGTCAAAGGTGGCGTTCCTGGAAAAGCCGGTTCATTGCTCAGCATTGTGCCCGCAACGATTGTCGGGCAGTAGGAGAGGATTTGATCGTGGTTGATTGTGTAATAAAAGACTGGCAGGGCGAAGAGGCAGGCACCGCCACCCTCGACCTGAGAGTAGCCAACGAAGAAAACGCCTCGCACATCGTCCACCGGGCGCTCGTGCGGCAGATAAATAACGGTCGTCAGGGCAATGCCTCTTCCAAAACTCGGGCCGAAGTCCGGGGCGGTGGCCGCAAGCCCTGGCGGCAAAAAGGCACCGGTCGCGCCAGAGCAGGGTCTATCCGGTCGCCATTATGGCGCGGTGGCGGCGTCATCTTCGGCCCCAAGCCCCGCGACTACAGCACCAAGATGAACCGCAAAGAGCGGCGTTTGGCGCTGCGCACAGCGTTTCAGAGCTGCGCTGACAGCATGGTGGTGGTTCAGGACTTTGCTAGCGAGCTGACCCAGCCAAAGACCAAAGAGATGATTGCTGCGATCAGCCGCTGGGGCGTAGACGCCGACACCAAGATCTTGATGATCACAGTTCAGAAGGACGAAATGGTGCATCGCTCAGTGCGCAAC
>JBARVU010000549.1:0-2044 GCA_049646425.1 Phormidesmis sp.
AATTAAGACACTATAAAAAACTAAAAGCTGCTTGTGATAGCTCCTGACGCGAGAGGGCCTTTGGAGAATCTGTTCAAGTAGCCACCGATAGCTAGGCTAGTAAAAGCCAGTTCCTTAACCGTCTGTACAGCATCAGGACAGCGAATTTCGCATGGGCAATCCAACTTCCATTGTGGAAGAAATGTTTGAGGCGCTGCCAACGCTGCATTCTCAAATGTATTTCAAGACATCGCTAACGGCGCTCTCCCATGCTATGGAAGACCAGGTTTTAGCGGGTTCAGTGCAGCAGACGCTGATCATTGCCAGCTTTCAGCAGGAAAGATTTTATCGGCAGGAGGCACATCGCTACGAGCGCATCGGCGAGCTAAGCGATCAGGTATATGTGCTCTCAGCAGCAGAAACCGGCTTCAGTGAGGCTGTCGATGGCTATGAGAAGATCAATTTTGACGAGGCGGATGCCTTAACCCAAGAGTGGCATCTGGTCGTCTTAGGCAAGCACTATTGTGCGGCTCTGATCTGCCGTGAGCATGCGCCGAGTGCAGCGGACTCGAAACCAAAGCAGGCTGAGGTTCTGCCGGTAATGGGAACTGCCGCGCCGCATCTGGATCAGACCCGGCGATTTGAAGGCATTTGGACGCTAGACCGGCAGGTCAGCTTACGAGCAGCGGATTTTCTGCTGGACCGCATTCAGAAGTACCGGCCAGACCTGGCTAAGAAGATCAGCCGGGCGCGATCGCTGTTTATCCCCAAGCAGCTGAGCAGCCGACTGGCGGTCGACACCGATCCGTTTGCCCAACGGCTGATCACCTACCTGCAAGCCGGTCAGTACAAACAGCTCAAAGCTTACCGGGCGATCGCCCTGCAGGAGCAGAGAGCGCGCCTGATCAACTCAATCACAGCGGCCATTCGACAGTCGCTGAATCCGGCTGAGATCTTTGCGATCGCTACACGCGAGCTGGGCCATGTCCTGGATGTCGGTCGCTGCATTATCTATCGGGCTGCGTCCGACGCCACCGACGCCGTTATCCATCACGAATATCGTCAACCCCATCTCAACTCGCTGGCAGGCAGCACCTGGCCGCTGAAAAACAATCCGCTCTACCAATGGGTGAAGACCCACCGCCAACCGCTGGCGATTGACGATATTGAAGATAGCGCGAGCCTAGAAATCGATCTGGCCATGGCCATCCCGCGCTTGCAGCGGTGGCAGATCTGCGGTTGTCTACTGGTGCCTTTGGTGCACAAAAACCGGCTGCTGGGGATGGTAGAACTGCATCTGGAGGGTCATACCGACCGCCGCTGGAGTGAAGATGAAATTATGCTGAGTGAGGCGATCGCCAACCAGCTGAGCGTTGCCTTGATCCAAGCTGAAGCCTACGCCAATCTAGAAGACCTCAACCAGCAGCTAGCCGATCTAGAGCGCACCCGCAGCAACCTGATCGCCATCACTGGCCATGAGCTGCGCACGCCGCTCTCCACTATCCGGGTCTGCCTAGAAAGCCTGCTCACCGAGCCCGATATGGACAGCGATATGCGGCAGATCATGCTCGATACGGCCCTGACCGACGCCGAGCGCATGCGCAAACTCGTCCAAGATTTTCTCACCCTCTCTCGCCTGGAAAGCCGCCGGGTGGAATGGAATTTAGAATCACTTTCGCTCAGAGAATGTGTGGATCTCTCCCTGAGCAGCCTGCGCTGGCAGAATTCATCTAATTCGGCCCCTGCCATCTGTATCGAAACCGAATTGCCCGCTGACCTACCCTTCGTCCGAGCTGACGGTGAGTGGATTGTAGAAGTTCTCTCCAAGCTGCTTGACAACGCCTGCAAGTTCACCGAGGCCAACGGTCAGATCACTATTGACGCTAAAACCACAGCGCAGCAGCAGGTAGAAGTGATTGTCGCTGACAGTGGTCGCGGCATCGAAGCGGATCGGCTCGATACGGTGTTTGAACGGTTTTATCAGGAAGAAGGGGCGTTACGGCGCTCTGTCGGAGGTACCGGACTAGGGCTGGCCATTTGCCGGCAGATTATAGAAGGTCTAGGC
>JBARVU010000550.1:0-13797 GCA_049646425.1 Phormidesmis sp.
GTATTCAGCTCGCTAAAGCAGGCACCGGCCCGCGCTTACCGGGCGAACCGGCCCCTGCCTGGAGTGCTGAAACTTTTGACATCTACGGTCGGCCAGTTGATTTGCCCGCCACGCCAGCCAAGCCTCAGCCGAATGACAGCCTACAGACTCAGAAAGCGGCCGCGCAGAAAACCGCTCAGGTGCGGAAAGGCGTGATCCTGAGTGCGATTGCCACGCTACTGCTGGCAGGGCACTACGGTCTAGTTGGGGTATTGGCAGAGGGCGGACGCTGGCTGGGGTTCAGCGTGGGGCAGATAGGAATCTCGTTCGTTCCAGCGGTGGGTTTACTCTGGCTGAGGATGCTGGTGATGGTGCCTGCCCTGATCCTGCTGGCTACGCAGATTCATCGCCGTACCTGGGAAGATCTTCAAGATTGGATCTACCGGCGGGATCGGCTGCTGACGGTGCTCATCGGCAGCGGCATTGCGCTCTTTTTCTCTCAGGTGTTGCTCTATCAGAGTATTGCTCAAGCTGGGCCAGTGCTGGGCGTCACCTTGCTATTTCTTTATCCGTTGCTGGTGGTGCCACTGAAGCTGTTAACAAGGCACTGGCGGCTCTCGTCGCTGGGGGGAGTAGCGCTAGTGGCGATCGCCATGGGCGGATTCCTCACGATTCGGCCAACCGTCAGACCGGCAATCGGAACTGCCACACCCACCGCTATCTGGCTGGGCCTTTTAGCCAGCGTTGCCTTCAGCCTGTATCTTGTGCTGACTAACGTCAGTTATCAGCAGCAGTGCCACCCGATTCCAGTGGGAATCGTACAGTTTTCCACTGTCGCCGTTCTCAGCAGCATTGTGCTGATCGTCAAACCGCTTGAACTCGCGAACATCGGTTTGTTTAGCTTTGCCCTGTGGGGTATCCTTCTAGGCACTGTCATGCTGCTGATTTATCTGTTCGACTACAGCAGTCTGCGCCTGGGCGGGGCGAGCGCGGCTGCCATGACCGCGATCACGCCACTGGCGACGGTCGCGCTCGCCTGGAGCTTTTCATCTCCTGACTCACTGGAAATTATTCAGTGGACAGGCATCCTACTGTTGTCGATTGGAGGCGTGGCGCTCAGCCAGGAAAAGCTCAGCAAACCCTGAGCCCCCAAAAGCCCAGCAAAGCTCAGGTTAGAAACCTGGGCAAATATAAAAACGGAGAGAGAGGGATTCGAACCCTCGAACAAGTTGCCCCGTTACAGCATTTCCAGTGCTGCGCCTTCAACCACTCGGCCATCTCTCCTCTATTGGCGTGCAATGCGTGCATTACAGCTTTGCCATCCTATCAGAAATTGGGGGCTCTCCCACTACTTCCCAAGCTATTTTTCGTGCGACCATAGGGAGGCACCCAACCGCTCTTTTCTCATGGCTGAATATACCGTCCGCATCCACGACCGGCAAAAAGGGCTGGACTATACTGTGCGGGTACCGGGCGATCGCTACATCCTTCAAACTGCCGAGAACCAGGCCGCTGACTTACCCTTTGCCTGTCGTAATGGAGCCTGCACCACCTGCGCCGTACGCGTTCTCTCTGGCGAGCTGTATCAGCCCGAAGCCATGGGCCTCTCACCTGATCTGCGCGAACAGGGCTACGCGCTGCTGTGCGTGAGCTATCCGCGCAGCGACCTGGAGGTAGAGACTCAGGACGAAGACGAAGTTTACGAACTGCAGTTTGGGCGCTACTTTGGTAAAGGCAAAGTCCGCTTTGGTATCCCAATTGAAGACGAGTAAGCGATGAACTATTCCCCAGCTGACCTTCAGCGCTTTCTGGACATTGCAACCGAAGCAGCTTCAGCCGGGGGCGCAGTGCTTCAGCACTACTGGGGCAACCTCTCAGATATTCGTCAAAAGGGTCGACCGGGCGACCTGGTCACCGAAGCCGACAAAGCCGCCGAAAAAGAAGTCCTCGCGGTTCTGCGGCGGCACCTGCCAGATCATGCCATCCTCGCGGAAGAATCCGGCAGCCTCGGCACCCAAACAGATGGCTTACTGTGGGCCGTAGACCCGCTAGATGGCACCACAAACTATACCCATCAATACCCTTTTTGCGGCTGTTCGGTCGGCCTGCTAATCGATGGTCAACCTGCCGTCGGGGCCATTCTTGATCCAGTGCACAACCAGCTTTTTCGGGCGGCCAAGGGCTTGGGCGCCACCTGCAACCGCGAGCCGATTAGCGTTTCTGGCACCGCCGCTTTGGCTGATAGCCTGCTGGTGACTGGCTTTGCCTATGACCGCCGCGAAACTATTGACAACAACTACGCTGAGTTTTGCCAGCTCACCCATCTGACTCAGGGCGTGCGCCGGGGTGGGGCGGCTTCGATTGACCTGGCCTATGTAGCCTGCGGGCGGCTAGAGGGCTACTGGGAGCGAGGGCTGTCGCCGTGGGATCTGGCGGCAGGCGTGATCCTGGTGGAAGAGGCGGGCGGGCAGGTGACGGCCTACGATCAGAGCCCGTTTAAGATTGAGTCGGGGCGAATCTTGGCGACGAACGGAAAGATCCACTGTGAGCTGAGCGCGGCGCTGGGGAATACAAAGCCATTTGAGCGGTTTGCACCTGGTTAGAATAGAGATGTTCACATCCATCCGCATGAACTATGCACAGTACCTATCGCCTTAATGCTAGTGAGCTAGATGAAAATTTCCTAGCGGGCTTGAAGGCAACCTTCAAAGGCAGAGAAATCGAGATTATGGTGTACGAAGTGGATGAAACGGATTATCTGCTGAAGTCTGAGCCAAATCGCAAGCGGCTATTGGCAGCCAAGAAAAACATAGAAAATGGGACTCATCTGGTAGAGGTCACACTGGAGTCACTCCATTGGGTTTGGTGAGTCAGGAATTACGGGCATTCTGAACCTATCAACCTCGACTTGTGAAACCGAACCAGCTATGACCATCACTGCAGGGCTCTTTAAGCTTGATATTACGGATCATCACGCGGTGCTCGGATTTTCTTTAGCAGCAGATCCTAAGCAGGTGCGCAAGCGCTATCTCAAAGTAGCCCGCCAGCTGCATCCTGACAGCCTGCTAGAAGCTTCAGAGGCCCAAAAGCGGATGGCGAGCGAGCTGCTTTCAAAAATGGTAAACCCTGCTTACGAAGCGCTCGGCAACGAAAAGAAAGCAGCAGAACATCAGGTTCTACTAAAGCTCAAGCAGCAGCAGCTCGCTGCTCAGCCAGACGCGATCGCTCCCCAAAGCGAATCCGCTGCCAAGCTGCTCAATGCCCGCAATCTGGAAAGGGAGTACGCCAGTGCCTTCCAGGCGATCACCGCAACCCAGTTTGACGACCTCACTCACATCGAAACCGCGATAAGTGAACTCAGCGAACTCAATGCAGTGTATTTGATGCGGCAGGGATTGGCAGCAGCTAAGACACCGTCATCTGACCGCTCAACGGCTACGAAGGCAGCGCCAGCGGTGGCCCAAACTGTAGCTTCAGCGCCGAACTCACGTCAGCCAGAAATAATTGAGCGCTATTTCAGCCGCGCCCAAGAATTTGAATCTCAAGGGGACTACTCTCGCGCTATTTTAGAATTGCGGGAAGTGATTGCCGCTCACCCAAGAAGTGCCGCTTGCCACGGCTATCTGTCTAGCCTGTATCTTCAGTCTGGACAGGCCACATTAGCGAAAGTCCACGCCAAGCAGGCACTTGCCTTTGACCCCAGCAATCGCCTGGCCAAAGGCGTTCAGAAGAAGCTCAATGTGCCTGCGGCCAAACCGCCCCTGGATAAAGCGGTAGCCCAAGCCTCAAAAGCAAAGGGGCAAGGCAGTCTTTTGAGCGGATTGTTTGGCGGGAAAAAACGATAGCGGCCTAAAAGCGGCCCAAAAAGGTTAGAAGGAAACATGTACCAACCCCCCACGGGTGGCCGAGATCTACTCCCTTTAGACGTGGTTCAAAAGCGCTGGATCGAAGATCGCCTTGAACAGGTCTTTCACCGCTGGGGCTACCACCGGATTATCACCTCCACCGTAGAAACGATGGATACGCTGATGGCAGGGGGGGCGATTGAGCGAGTTGAGGTGGTTGAGCTGCAAATTGGTCAGGTCGGTGAACAGCGCCTGGGCCTTCGCCCCGAACTTACCGCCTCAATTGCTCGGGCGGCGGCCAGTCGGTTGACCTCTGTCACCTACCCGCAGCGACTTTGTTACAATGCCAATGTGTTTCGCCGGTCGGCGCAGGGCAGTCGGGGCGGGCAGCAAGAGTATCATCAGGCGGGCATTGAGCTGCTAGGGGCAAATGGTCTGATGGCGGATGCAGAAGCCATCTTATTAGCGTCGGCTTGTTTGAGCGCCCTGAGCTTACCGGATGCCAGTATCGTGCTTGGGGAAGCAGCGCTGACTCATTCGCTGCTGGCGGCTTTTCCAGCAGACGTCGGCGATACGGTACGTCATCACATTGCTCATTTAAACCGGGTGGCGCTAGAAGCAATGGCGCTGCCCGTCGATTTGCAGGCTTTGGCGCTGCGGCTGATGGATTTGCGCGGTGAGCCAAAGGCTGTGCTCGCCAAGCTCTGCGAATTTGATCTAGACGACGCGCAGCAGGCTATAGCCTTCCGCCTCAAGTCTTTGATCGCCCTGTTCGACCAGGAGCGGGAACAGGGGATTGCGGTGCCACCGGTCATTCTAGATCTCAGCTTGATTCGGCCTTTTGACTACTACACCGGGATTGTGTTCGAAATTGTCAGCCGGAGCAGCCGCCAGATACTGGGACAGGGCGGGCGCTACGACGATTTGCTGGCGCTGTACGATGCCTCGGGTAGTCAGGGCTTCCCGGGGGTGGGCTTTGTCTTAAATACCGAGCGGCTGCATCAGGAACTGCTTCCCAGCGGTCAGCTTCCGAGTGACATCCCGCCGAGCGACTGGCTGATCGTGCCGAAGAGTGAAGCCGCCGCTGCTGCTGCCATGGCCTACGCCCAGAAAGTCCGGCAGTCGGAGCAGACGGTCAGAGTCGAGATGGGGTTAGATTTGGAGCAGTCAGCGGCGGCGATCAGAGCGATCGCTCAAAAACGCAACATCGCTCGGATTGCCTGGATTTCTGATCAGGGCTTGCCCGATATCGAAATTGTTCACTAAGCTAAGTATAGAAAACTGTTGTAAAGGCGAGAACCTGTGGCCCATTCCATTGTGACCAACGTTTGCGAAGGCGTTGCCGACTGCGTCGATGCCTGCCCCGTCGCCTGCATCCACGAAGGCCCTGGAAAAAACGAAAAAGGTACTGACTGGTACTGGATTGATTTTGATACCTGTATTGACTGCGGCATTTGCCTGCAGGTATGCCCGGTAGAAGGGGCGATCTTGCCGGAGGAAAAGCCTGACTTACAGCAAACGCCAACCTAGCTTGACCGTTATCTATCGCTGCCGCTGTGCTCTTCGCCAAGCGTTGGGCGCCTGCTCATGGTGTTTGCGAAACTGCCTAGAAAAGTGACAGGTATTTTGATAGCCGACAATTGTCGCAATTTCTTCTACTTTGAGATCGCTGCTGCATAACAACTGCCGGGCGGCAGTCATACGCCGCTCGATGATCCAACGGTTGACCGTATACTGAGTTTGAGTACCCACCTGACTGGTCAGATATGCCGGTGAGTAGCCAACCGCCTGAGCCACTTCAGAGAGCGTAATCGGCTTGTGATAATTCGCTTCAATGAAATCAAAAACGGGCTGCAGCGGCTCGCACTTTGGAAAAATTGACGCTGCCTTATTGGCAGTGTCTTCTGCCTGACCACCTAGTCTCTGTGCCTTGGTCTCAAAACAGCGCTGCAGCAGTTTTCGTTTCTCGATTTGTGTCGTTACAGCATTCAACAAGTCTCTCATTGTAGACGGCTTGGTAAGATAGTCATCTGCCCCTAGCTGCATGCCTCGGCGGATCTCATCTTGACTACACTTAGCAGTTAGAAATACGACCGGAATGAGCGCGGTCGCTGCATTCTCTCTGAGTCTGGAAAGCACGCCGTAGCCATTGAGATGCGGCATCATGATGTCGCAAACTACTAAGCTTGGCAAATGTTGCTGAGCTAACTGGACACCTGAGACCCCATTATCGGCACCAATCGCATCAAAGCCTTCCATGTCGAGACAGCTCATGAAAATCTCTCGAATTGACTGTTCGTCTTCAATGATAAGCACTTGCTGTCGCATGTCGTTAATGGGTGTTATTTGCCAAACATCAGCTAAAAAATCTGGGAGAAGTCTAGAAGTTTTAATACTTCAGCGTAGAGTAGATAGCCGATCTTCATAGAACGTTTCTTCGACAATCTCTAAAAAGCTTAGGGCACTGGTAGTACAACAGTTACCACCGTGCCGCTACCGGCTTGACTAACCAGCTTTATCTGACCGTCAAGCACATCTGAGGAAGCTTTAGCAATCGTCAGTCCTAGCCCTAGCCCGGCGATGTCACCGACGTTGCTAGCGCGATAAAAGGGATCAAATAGCTGATCGCATTCTGAAGGCGGCACGCCTATACCGGTGTCTTGTACTTGCAGGGTAATATTGCTCTCTCTGCGGCTAAAAACCAGCTTTACTAAGCCATTAGATGAATATTTACTAGCGTTCTCTAGCAGACTTGTCAAAATTGTCCGCAAGAGGCTTTCATCTACTTGAGCGACTGCCCGATCAGCAGCATTTAGAGAGACAAAGGCATGCTCTCTGTACATACGCTTAAAATCTTCGACCAAATCGCAGCAGACCTTGTAAACATCTACGAACGCCGGTTCACTGAGAAGTTCGCCTGTATTTCTATCATTTGTGGCTAAGGCATCTACTGTCGAATCGTCTGCTTTTGAGCCATTAGCCATACGAAAAGGACTATCCGGCTGACTCGTTCCTAACTGGCAAACATCGCTTAACGTGTTGATCAACTGATGTAGCCACTTGAAAGCCGTTCTTATTTGAACTAAGTAATTTTTTCTCTGAGTTTCTGTCCAACGGTCATAGTATATTTCCAAGGCATCAGACGTCATAGAGACAAAGTTGAGTGAGCTGAGGGCGCGATGAACGACCTGAGCAGAGAGCCGTAGTCGCAGTTGAGTAAGGGCTCTCTCTTTAGTGATCTGTTGCTGTAGGTAGAGGTTCTTTTTCCTTAGCAAAGCCACTGTGTCTTGTTGCAGGACAGCTTCCGCTTCGGGAGCCGATAGAGCCATTGGCGCAGCGCCTATCTCGGCATATCCCCAAACGCGACCGATTAACTGCTGCTCCAGGCTTTGTGGTCGGAAGCACTGTTCAAACACTCGACCGTCCTTGAGCTCAAGGGTAGTCATACCAGCTGCATAAGGCTGCTCGTTTAGCTGCTCTATATCGTCACAAAAGGCGTCTGGTTCTTTCAGCTGAGTTCGGTAGTAAGCAATGCACTGACTGTACTTCTGAGCGCATAAAATTCCGGGAGGAACCTGCCATAGCGCTAAGAATTTTTTGTTACAGTAGGTCACTCGTCCTGCTAGTGAGACGAAGACGACACCTACCTCAGTGTCCTCAAGCGCATGGGACACTTGCGACTGACTGAAGCTTTGCGAGCTATGAGCACCGCTGAGCAGACCATCCATTAGACGAAAAACTTGCTCAAAGCGCCCTAATACCTGCTGTGTGCCGTGACGATATGTCAAGTCGCAGCGATCCGCGATGACACTAGTAGCCTGCTTGCTCATTGGATGGTCCTGTAACGTAAATTGCTGTAAACCGGTTTTCAACTATCAGTTTGGGTGACACTTCAGGAGAAGAGGTTGAAGAACCAGTTTGCCGCTTAGCTAACTTGAAAGGATACAGAATTCCTCAATTTTCTTAAGATTTAATGCTTATTCGTTGCTAATGTTTTTCGATAGTAAATATAGTGATCTCACCAGGATATTGCTGTGTTTTCGACATCTTGGTTTATGTGATTATTCTAAAGTAATATTACGGAAATTGCAGGGTTTCTTTACTCATGTCATTAAGAAATCTTCCTTCGTAGGGGACAATAGCGATTTTCGTCTTTCGTAGGTAGTATTTGATTTGACATTATTCTGCTTTTAGTTTTCTCATAAACTGTGCTTAAACTAGCGCCTGATTTCTATAGGCTTCGACAAAGAGGCTAAGACCCTCAATTAGATAGTTGCTTTCTGCGAAGGCCCGCTCAGTTTCATCGGCAAAGGCGCACTGAGCCGATTCAAAGATCTCTTTCAAGGCGGCGGTGTCTCTTTTTGCAATTAGTTCTGATAGCTGACTGTAGGTTGTTGCTAAGCGGCTGATGGTGCCCGAGCAAGTGTCGCTGCTGGTCATAATTTCGATACAGAGGGCTGGGTCTTGTCCCAAAAGACGGGTAATTTGGTTAAGCACAATTCTGTATGAGGGGCTAGCGAACGCCAGGTTGCGGCCAATGTCGACCTGCTCTTGAGCCAAAAATACCCCTAGACCCAGGACTGAAAAATGTCGCATCGCCTGTACAGTGGCCATCATGCTGTCGTGTTCGGTAGGTGTGCAGGGCTGTAGATGACCGCCGCCTGCGGCAATTAAGTTCAACAGCCACTCAAACGCCTGAGGATAGCGCCCTGAGCAGACAATCACATTCTGAGAGAGAAAGGAGTCAAGCCCGGGGCCAAACATGGGGTGCAGTCCCATAACTGGGCCAACGTGATGTTTTAGCATGGCTGCCAGAGGAGGCATTTTGATGCTAGTGACGTCGGCGATCGCACACCCCGGCGATAGATAAGCAGCGGCCCTACGAACTACCGCACTCACTTGCTGGGTCGGCACGCAAATCAGTACCAAGTCAGCTTCTGTCAGCAGCTGCGGGGCCTGAGCCCAGTCCTGAGATCCGATAATCTGCACAGCGTGGTTTGCCTGAGCAAGCTGTCGGGCAAAAAACTGACCCATCTGGCCACCGCCGCCAATCAGGGTTACCTGTTTGGGCCGATCGGTTGGAGTGGTCTGCTGCGCCGCCGCCGCGCAGCTAACCTGGAGCGTGCGCCAGACAAATTCGGGGATGCCTGCTGCGGCCAGCGCTTGAGCAGGTGCCGAATGGGTTGGCAGGGGGGTTGCTTGGGTGAGAGCAATGCGATCGCCCAAAAGCCGAATCAGCTCGTAGTCAATCTGCTCTAGGCGGGCACTATCTGACAGCATTGGTTTTTATATTTTCTAAGGTGGGCGGATGAAGAGAAGGCGCAGACTGTGATCCGTCTACCGGGGTGGCCTGAAGATGAGCTAGCAACACTTGAAAAATATCGGTTGCCTGAAGCTCCTCTGCCGCAAAATTTGGAGTGATTAGCAGCGGCCAGTCGGCAGTCTCTGTAGGAATGTGACCATGCGAGCCTTTCACTAAAGTGGCCTCTAGCGGAATCACATCCATTAAATATCGGAAGCCAAGTTTCTTCTTTAGCAGGGTTTTGCCTAGCTTGAGGCGCGGCCACTTGAGAGCGGGGTCGATAAATAGCTCCACTGGGTCATAGCCCGGTTTGCGATGAATATCTACGGTGCGGGCAAAGTCGGGTGCGCGCGCCGCTTCCTGCCAGTAATAGTAAGTAAACCAGGCATCTGGTTCGGCGATCGCCACCAGTTCGCCTGCCCGCGCATGGTCGATCTGGTAGCGCTGCTGGCCCGCCCGATCAAGTACTTCGGCCACACCGCTGACAGATTCTAGGAGCGATCGCACTTTCTCCCTCTGCGATTTGTTATTCACATAGACATGCGCCACCTGATGGTCAGCCACCGCAAACGCTTGACTAGCGCCAGCATCTAACAGTTCGCGGCCCAGTTCTTCGCGCACGCTCAGCAGCCCTTCTGCCCGGAGTATCCGGTTGAGATGAACTGGCCTGGAGACCGGCGTAATCCCGTATTCAGACAGAATTACAACCTGCGTGTCGCGGGCCTCGTAATAGTCGATGAGATCACCACAGACAGCATCGATCTCACCCAAATCTTTTTGGATTTCATCAGGGTGAGTGCCAATTTTTTGCAAACAGTAGTCCAAATGGGGCAGATAGATCAGCGTTAGCGTAGGTGAATGGCACTCTTCAACATATTTAGCCGAGTTCGCAATCCACTGGCTGGCAGAGATATCGGTCGCAGGCCCCCAAAACTTAAATAGCGGGAACTGCCCTAGCTCAGTCTGTAGCTGATAGCGCAGATCGGCAGGCTGAGTATAAATGTCAGGCAGCTTGCGACCGTCGGCAGGATACATTGGTCGGGGCGTGACCGAATAGTCGACCGAGGCGTACATGTTGTACCACCAGAACAAGTTAGCGCAGGTGAAGGTTGGATCGATCTGCTTGGCGACTTCCCACAGCTTGGGAGCCTGGACTAACCGATTGGACTGACGCCAGAACTTGATTTCGCAGTCCTCGCGAAAGTACCAGCCGTTGCCAACAATGCCATGCGCTGAGGGCGGTTGGCCCGTGAGGTAGGTAGATTGGGCAGTGCAGGTGACCGCCGGCAGCTGCGGGGCGATCAAGCTTTGCTGGCCGCGATTCCGCCAGCGCAACAGGCGAGGCGTATAGGGGCCAATCAGCCGGTCAGTGAGGCCGACCACGTTGAGAACAGCCGTTTTTTGCATAGGGAATCAGGGTTTTGATTAGGATTTAGAAGCAAAGCGCTCTTGCTTTCTCCAGGTATGATTCAACGCAAAGGAAGCCTCTAGTTGGGCCAGTGCCCACTGATACTCCCGCTCTATCGAGGCCGTTAGGTCTAGCTTGAGGGCGGGCGGCAGCACCTCCCAGGTATAGGTTTCAATCTCCAGATGAGGGTGCTCAGGCAGATTGGGCAGGTGGTGAAGAACCGCTAAGATATGATCCTGGGTAGACTGGAGCGCCTGATACTCTCTGAGAAAAATCGGCACGTGAAAATGAGTCCGCCACTCCTGCGCGGCAGTTTGCGCTAGCTCGGGCAGTGCCGTTACCAAATCTCGATGCTGGCAGCGCGTACCGTCAGCGAACTGTTCGATTACCTGATGGAGATAAGTCGATTCGGCAAAGGGCCGTAGCTGAGAGTGAAGGGCCTGTCGCTGGTTAGAGTCAGGCGGTAACACGACCTTCAAGGCCGAGCTGAGCTGTAGTCGGCCCACTTTGATACCTACCGCCTGAAACTGAGCGATCGCGCTTTCGGGATCTTCATACTCCACCGCAAAGTGGCAGGTGTCGTAGCAAACCCTAACATGCTCAAGAATCCAGTCTTCTGCCTGCGCTTTTTGAACAGCCTGCTGCTGCGAGAGCCAGGCACCGCCCACCGGCAACAGCCACTCCTGAAAGAAAGCCACCACCTCTGCCGAATTCTCTAAGAGGCCATCGGGCTCAGGCTCCAAATCCAAATGCAAAACTTTGCCGGTTTCTGCTGCAATCCGAACCATCTGGGCAACAGTCTGAACAATCTGGTGAGTGCTGCGCGCAAACACGCTCTCTACATCCCTCGGTTTCCACGGCTTATAAGACAGCGGCAATGTAGAGATGCCCCCATCAATATCGGCAGGCAGCAGGACAGCTAAAATTTTTATCAGTCGTAGGGTGTAATGCAACCGACTTGGATTAGTCCAGTCAGGCGCGTATACCTGATCTTTGACAACCTGATGGTGGAATCCACCATAGGGAAATCCGTTGATCGCAAACACATAAAGATCTTGCTGCTCTAGCCAAGCTTGGAATGACGCTAGGGCATCGCCTTGCAGCAGCTCACGGCTAGCCAGGTCAGAGAGCCTCAGCCCGATGCCAAAGGGCCTGTTAGGACAGAGTCGCCGCTTTAGCGCTACAGCATAGGTTTGTAGATTGTGAAACACTTCTGTCCAGGCTTCACCGGGATGAACGTTGGTGCAGTACGCGAGATGGTAGGGTAAAAGCGGAATCTTCATAAGTATTGGCACTCTGATCTTCGAGCGCAGTTTGTTCAATAAAAGGAGTACTCGATTTAGCCGTCAACTCAGCCGCCCCCTGAACGCGATCAGCCCAAATCGTCAGCAGGGATATGGCCTCGCGATAGTGCTTTAGCTCAACCTCGTGAACCTCTGTTCCCTGGCCGATGCTCAACAGCAGCATTACCGTCAGCTGCCCGCCCAAATGTTCGCGAAATTCTCTGATCCCCCTAAAGAGAGATTGAGGATGCTCAGGCTGATCGAGATAGCTGAACAGCTCTGGAGCATGAAGAACAAATCCAAGCTTTTGCAGCGTCGTTAGAATACGATCACGCTCTTCGACTGAGAGCAGCCCAGAAAGCTGAGAGTACAGCGTATCTAGCGCCAGGCCAATCGCCACGGCCTCACCGTGCCGCAGGCGATAGCCGCTCAAATGCTCCAGCCGATGAGCGGACCAATGGCCAAAGTCGAGTGGGCGCGAGGAGCCCATCTCAAACGGATCGCCATAGCTACCAATATGTTCTACATGGAGCTGGGCGCAGCGGTAAATCAGTCGCTTCATCGCTGCCATGTCCCGATTTGCCAGGGCTTTGGCATCTTGCTCTATCTGCTCGAAGAACTGAGAATCTTTGATCAGGGCCACTTTTACGGCTTCGGCAATGCCTGCTCGCCAGTCGCGATCGCTCAGCGTCTGCAAAAACAAGAAGTCATTCACGACCGCAAACGGCGGCGCGAACGTCCCCATAAAGTTCTTTTTCTCAAAGGCGTTGATGCCGTTTTTGACGCCCACGCCCGAGTCATTCTGGGCTAGCACGGTGGTTGGCACCCGGATCAGGCGAATGCCCCGGTGGGCGATCGCCGCCGCATAGCCCACCATATCCAAAACCGCCCCGCCTCCAATAGCCAAAACATAGGAGTGACGGCACAAGTTGTGCTGATTGATCGCCCAGCACAGACGCTCGACTAGCGCTGAGTCGTTCTTGGCGGCTTCTCCGGCAGGCACTGTCAGCGGCGATGCTACCAGCGTCATCTGCGCTGAATACTGCTGCGCATAGGCCGTAATCTGACCCAGCAGGCCAGATCCGAGCAGGCCGCTATCGACAACAGCCAGAACCTTGCCTGGTCGCTCTTGACCACTGACAACCTCAGCTAGCAGCGGATTATCCAGCCGCAGCAACCCTTCAGTAAAATGCACTGGATAGCGAAAGGGAACTGAAAACTGTTGTTGAATCGGTGCAAGACCAGACGCGGAAGCGCTGTCGGAAAGCGAAATCATTAAGAGACCCTTCTTCAAGGAGTAGTTTATCTATAGCTGTGGCCGTATCTTTCAGGTAACCACAAACAGCCGTGCCAGGCCCGCCGAGAGGGGCAATAGTGCCAGAACGCACAGGCCGTAAAGCCAGCCTCCAAACCCAGAGGCCAAAGCGGCATCTAGTACAATTAGCGAGAGCACGCCCGCTTTCACTGCCGCTCGACTCATTTCAGCCGTTGGCATCTTGGCTGCTCGCCAAAAGGATGGAACAACAAGCCCCGCAAGCAGCAGCCCAAAAGGCCACAAGGTAATTGCTTGAACCCCAGGCAGCAGGCCGAGTGCTAGCAGTGCGCCGATCACCCCGCCGAGCAAACAGAGCGCGACAATTCCCGTCCGCCGCTGTCCGCCATTGACTTCGCCCTGGCTAATCGCGGTGATCGCCCCGATGTAAGCCAACGGAATCGCCGCCAGAAACCACAGCGTTTGAACCTGAATCGCAGCGGCGCTAATACCTAGCAGCAGATTGCCACTGCGACAGAGCCCCATGTTCACAGGGCCGAGCAAGCTGTGGTGCTTGCTGTATCGGTCGTAAGTGAGGGCGGCGATCGCAATCAACCCTGCCAACCCCAAACTCAACGGCGACACCTGCGCTGCCGCGCCGACTCCCCCCAACAACAGTGCTGTTCCCAAGCAAACCGCACCGGTCAAAGACGCGCGACCACTTGGAA
>JBARVU010000551.1:0-7184 GCA_049646425.1 Phormidesmis sp.
CGACTGTGACCCTCGAAACGAAGAGGCGTAAAGCGTAAAGTTACCACTGCAAATTGCTTTGAATACCTCTTTGAAGTGACGATCATTGTGCCAATTCAAATTGGGTAACATTACTGATTCGCCTATCCGTTCGAACTCACTAGTCTATGCAGTAGCTAGGGGAGAGGAGATTATTAATGTTAGTGAGACTACTACAGGCCACGACTATCACGATGGTTTTGTATGTTTTGGTAGGGCTAAATACAATACCAACGCCTGCCGCCAACCGGCCAATAGCCCCGCCTGAGACGCTGGTTGCGTTGAAGCAGGCGCTCGTGCGTCATCAGTAGGCCATTCGCGTTGTAGCGAGCCTGCTTCTAACAGTACGCCAGAATAAAAGCTAAAAATAAAAGACAAAAAACAAAAGCGCACCTTTCTCACACGATAAGGGGCGCTTTTATCTATCTCGTTTATTTGTCTGAGCTTTGCCGGATTAGGCAGAGACCATACCCCATTGCAGGAGAGGCTGCCAGCGCAGCGGGCGAAAAGCTTGGCGCGTATGCCTCAATTACCTGACCCGTCTCAGCGCAAATTGTCATCAGATAATCACAGCGAGAGCACTGAGTACGCACTGTTCCCTCCTGAGTGTGATAACGCTCAGCCGAACTGCCACAGGTGGGACAATGTACTCTTTGCACCGTAGCGGGAGCAGGCGTCCTTTTGGAGTTCTTCGTCAAAAAAGACTCCAAAACCGACTTCGCTGGTCTTTCCATGGCCTTCATAGTTCTTAGTGGCTTATCCAAAAGATGAGACGTCGTTGCTGAGAATGTCAGAGGAAGATAACTGACAGCTCAAAGCCTCAACGTCGCTAATTACCTGTTCATTATGGCAACTTATTTCTTTGATAGCAAAGAGTCATAAGATATAGAAAAACCGGGGATCGCCCATCCTCAGACCGATCCCCATTCTACCAGAACGCTTATTCCTCCGAGGGTAGATGAGTATTAATACTTGCTCTAATGAGCCTATAGCGCTGTCAGTTGAGGCACCTATCGGCCGATAAATAAAGATTTGCTTTATATTTGCCCGTCTTTTCCTGTAAACATTCTCAACATATTTTCACCTTAGAGAGCTCTAATAATTAAGACAGCTAAAAGCCATGGTTTTAACGGCAAAAATGTCTTTTTGAGCACGGTATTACAATAACTTTTACAAACCAGTTCTGAGCCTTTGAAAGTGGCAGTAGCTTTTGAAGCCCCGATCTTTTAGATCGCGTTTAGGTCATATTGAAGCCTGCAAGAAGACAGACGATAGTATCAGGCGCCATTCGTTTGGGATTGGCCTAGCTATCAGCTTCAAGAGGCGGCTGAAGGATGAAAATACTCGTAGATCTGCTGAGCGAGCTGAGGGCCAATGCCCTCTACAGTCGTGAGCTGTTTGACGGAGGCATCGCGAATGTAGTCAATCGACCGGAAGTTGGCCAGCAGCTGCTTGCGTCGATGGTGACCGAGTCCAGGAATGTCTTCTAAGCGCGATCGCCGCATTCGGTCAGTGCGTTTCTTCCGGTGAAAGCCGACGGCAAATCGGTGGGCCTCATCGCGCAGCCGCCGTAGGAGCTGAACACCTGGCTGCTCTGACTCGGTCACTAAAGGCGTCTTTTCGCCAGGCAGAAAAACCTCCTCGCGCCGTTTGGCTAAGCTCACGACCCGCAGCTCACTGAGCAAATTCATGTCTTCCAGCTCGGTAACGACGGCCGATAGCTGGCCTTTTCCTCCGTCAATCATCACCAGATCGGGCCAATCGCTATTGCCGACTCGCTGTAAGTTGGGATCTTCCGCGTACCGGCGAAAGCGACGGCGAATCACTTCAGCCATGCTGGCAAAGTCATCTGAGTGGCCGCTGGTGACCGTAGGATTTTTGATCTTGTAGGTGCGGTAGTGCTGTTTGGCCGGCAGTCCGTCCACAAAGACGACCTGCGAAGCGACGGCGTCTGACCCTTGAACGTGTGAGATATCGTAGCCCTCAATTCGCTTGGGCGGTCCTGGCAGGTCAGCGATTTCAGCGAGATCCTGCATGGCCTGGTTATTGCGGTCGGCGAATCGCTGGGTGCGGGCGAGTTCGTACTGGGCGTTGCGCTCGACCATGTCTACCAGTTCGGCTTTCATCTGGCGCTGTGGCATTTCAATATTGACCTTACGGCCCTTCTGCGCACTCAGAAACTCTGAGAGCATTTCGCTCTCTGGTAAGCTGTGCTGCACCAAGATCTCGGCGGGAATTTCGACCGCATCAACCAGGCGATAGTGCTCTTCCAAGACCCTCTGAAGAATTTCCCCTGGTGTACCAGACTGAGTCTCGGCTACGAAGCCCAACCGGCCTACCAGGCGACCGGCGCGAATCTGGAACAGCTGTACGCAGGCGTGTTCATCATCTGCTGAGAGGGCGATCGCATCTCTTGAAATCGTATCGTCTGGCAAGGCGACCTTTTGGTTGGTGCTCAGCGTATCCAGCCCCTTAATCTGATCGCGAATCACTGCCGCTTTTTCAAAGTCCAACGCTGCCGCTGCTTTCTCCATTTGGGCGGTGAGAATATCGACCAGCTCCTGCGATCGCCCTTGAAACACCATCGCCACTCGCTGCACGATTTTGTGATAGTCCTCTGGGGTGATCATCTGCTGACAGACCCCTGGGCATTGGCCAATGTCGTAATTCAAGCAGGGCCGATCTTTAAACAAAGGCTGTCGCCGCTGCCGCAGCGGAAAAATTCGCTTGGCAATTTGCAGCGTCCGCCGCAGCAGGCCCGTATCAACGTAGGGGCCGTAATAGCGGTTCTTAGCATTGTTACGCCGCTTACGAGTGATAAAAATGCGGGGGTAGTCTTCTGCCCAGGTAATGCACAAATAGGGATATTTTTTGTCGTCTTTGAGCAGCACATTGAAGTGGGGCTGATGCTGCTTGATTAAATTGGCCTCTAAAGCCAGCGCCTCGGCTTCAGTGTCGGTGACGATAAACTCAATTTCAGCCACCTTGCTGACCATCGTGGCAATGCGGGGGCTATGGTGGTGAGCCGCATCTCGAAAGTAGGAGCGTACGCGCGATCGCAGGCTTTTGGACTTACCGATATAAAGGATTTGGTCAGTTTCATCCTTCATAAAGTAGACACCCGGCTCCTGAGGAATTTCCTTGAGCCGATCTTCTAACTTTTCAGGGTCTTGTAAGAGATTGCGAGGCGCAGAAAAAGTAGGCACTGTCGACGGTGTAAGTAGATAGGTTGGGTAAAGATGAGCAGGCTGCAAAGCGTCCTAGCCTATCTTATCGATAATCGTTGGCTTGTCTGTACAGGTGTACGTCATATTCGCGTGAACACCTATTTGAGCCGACATTTAGTCCAGGCAATCAGGTCTTTCCTGACGTCTACTTTAAAAGAACTGGTCAAAGTAAGAAGATTTCAAAGTCAACTTGTAATTCTCCCTCCGTATGAGGGAATATTTGATGTATAAGATAATACGAACTCATGACGAGCCTGTAAAATGTGATCTATAGGTTTTACCATCAATTATCTTAGCGAAGATAAATATTGACGGGTCTATGTAATTTTCCGGGTATAGCTGAACGCAGCGACCCTTATCTTTTGGCATTTGGTGCTGTCTACTGGCATTTAATAGGCTGATTGCCTTGCGCATGTCTAACCACCTCCTAAATCGTCCTACTGTGAATATTCAAGAGTTTGAAAGTCAGTATCAAGAGTCCGTTGGTAAGATCCTCAATGAGCTCCAGTCTATGGCCATTATTTCCAATCGGCTGGAGTCAAATATTGTAGAAGTCGGCGCGTCTGTACGCAGCCTCAACCAAATGGTTGAAACTTTTCTCAAGCAGCAGAGAGAGGCTGATGGGCCATCAGATCGTACGCTGGGCGGAGAGTAGAGTTTTACGAAGTCAGCCTATCAGCTGGGCCACCGCTAAGCTCAGGTCGCTTGGGAAAAAAGGCTTGATCAGGTAGGCATCGGCGCCTAGCTGATAGGCTTTACGTTGCTCACTCAGCAGGGTGCAGCCGCTGACCACCAGGATAGAAACTTTTCGCCACCGAGGATGACTGCGCAGCTGCCCGATGATAGTGAACCCGTCAATCACCGGCATCCTCAGGTCGAGAACGACTACATCAGGACAGAAACTTTCTAGATACTCAAATATTCTTCGCTCATCGGCCAGCGGGCAAACGCTGTAACCGCAGTGCTCCAGGTATTCTGCGAACAGGATGCGATTACTATAGTCGTTTTCTAGAACGAGAACCCGACTTGGCTCCGAAGAAGGCATAGTTTTGGGGTGATGGCACCAGCCAACGGGCTGATTTTGAGTGGACTGTTTCTATTAGAACACGATGCTCTCGGTATGATGAACCAATTGCTGCTTAACCGGCAGCTTCTTAACCAGCGACTTCTCAGGCTTGTACGAGCCGCATAAGTCACTGATGCTTATCCGTAGAGATATCTAGCTGGAGTGTCATTTGTTCACAGTAGGTTAGATCTACCGTGACCCAGCTGCTGTGATAAAATCGCCAATTTTCTGGATGGCCGTTACCAGGGTTTTGGGCGACTGCACAAGGGCAAAGCGGACATAGCCCTCGCCTGAGGCGCCAAAGCCACGCCCCGGGGAGAGCGCTACACCCGTCTGTGCAACCAGCTCACGGCAAAAATCGATTGAATTGTCTGTCCAGCCGTTGGGTAGCCTGTCCGGTAGCTTGGCCCAAATGTACATCGTCGCTTTGGGATCTGGGACTGTCCAGCCGATGCCCTGTAACGCTGTAACCGCAGCATCTTTTCGGCTGGCAAAGGTCTCGACAATTTGGGTAACGCAGTCTTGCGGGCCGGTGAGTGCTGTGATAGCCCCTCGCAGAATTCCGCGATACTGGTTGAAGTCGACAGTGGCTTTGACCTGTCGCAGTGCCGTGATTAGCCTGGCATTTCCAATCGCATAGCCCACGCGAAAGCCACCCATATTGTAGGACTTAGAAAGGGTGAAGAACTCAATCGAAACCGACTTGTCAGGATCTGCCTGTAGTACTGAGGGCGCTGGCTTTCCTGAGAAGCCCAAATCAACATAGGGAAAGTCGTGAACTAACACGATCCCATGCTGCTGGCAGAAGGTAACTGCTGCTTTGAAAAACGATAGGGAGGCGATCGCCGTCGTCGGATTGTGGGGATAGCTCAGTACCATCATTGTCGACTTGGCAGCGACTGCGGCAGGAATATCGCTGAGCACCGGCAGAAAGTCATTTTCAGCGACCAGCGGCATCGGGTAAATTTCGCCGCCTGCCAGATATACCCCACCGGCATGAGAGGGATAGCCCGGATCTTGTAGCAGTGCAATATCGCCGGGGTTCATCACCGCTAGGGGAAGGTGGGCAGTGCCTTCTTGGGAGCCAATTAGCGGCAGCACTTCCGTCTCGGGATTGACGGCGATGCCAAATTTTTCTTCGTACCACCCGGCAGCGGCGATGCGAAAGTCTTTAGTGCTGTTGAATAGGGCGTAGCCGTGCGTAGCTGGGTCGCTGAGGGCTTCAGCGATGGTGCCTAAGATGTGGGGCGGTGTGGGTAGGTCAGACGATCCAAGCGATAGATCGATAATGAGTCTGCCGGCTGCGATCGCCTGCGCCTTGGCCTGATCCATATCGGCAAAGACATTGGTTTGCAGGGGGGCGAGGCGATCGGCAATTTGCATAGGACGAGCGTGGAGAAGGGGGCGAGGCTTTACAGACTATCTAGCTCTGATTTTAGGGCTTCTAGCTCGGCATCGACCGTTGGATCGGCGGTCTCTTCTGTTGTCACAGCGGGCTCGTCAGCAGCGGGCAGGGCCTCTTGCGCGGGCGTGCTGCCGCCCAGCATGTTGGCTTTCATCGCTTCTAGCTCGTAGTCGACGTCGCTGCCGGATTCGAGGCTGGCAAACTGACTTTCGAGGTCTGCCCCTGCGAGTTCGGCGGCGGCTTGACCGCTGGCCTCCAGCATCATCACTTTCTCTTCCATGCGCTCAAAGGCACTCATGGCACTGCTGGTGCCTAAGCTGCCGACGCTCTTTTGCAGCTGTTCGTTTGCTTTTGCCGCACTGGCGCGGGCTTTGAGCATGTCTTTCTTGGTCTTCGCTTCAGAAATTTTGCTCTCTAAGGCGATCAGCTGACGCTTGAGGGTATCTACATTGCCACTTTGCTGATCGAGCTGACTTTTGAGCGCAGCAGCTGTTTCGGCATTCGTTTTCTTGCGCACCAAGGCTTCACGGGCCATGTCTTCTCGGCCCTGTTGCAAGGCGAGCTGTGCGCGCTGCTGCCATTGAGTGGCGGTGGATTGGGCTTTGTCAGCCTGCTGCTGTACCCGTTTTTGGGCGGCGATCGCCTGAGCAACGGCCTGACGCATCTGCACCAGGTCTTCCTGCATGTCGATGATGGCCTGCTCCAGGATTTTTTCGGGATCTTCAGCGGAACTTACCGCTGCGTTTAAGTTAGAGCGCACTACCCGGCTAACGCGATCAAACAGTCCCATGTTGTTGCTTCCTTAGTTTCTACGAGCTTAGCTACAGTATATACGGGTTTATTTCAAGACGCGCAGCGATTGGACATGGGGCTGTAGCGCGTTTGGCATGACGCCTGCTCGGTAGGCGGCGATTATCCCCACGGCCTCTAAGTAAGTGTCAGCAGCGATCGCTCGAATGCCCAAATCGGCTGCTCTCACCGCCATGGTTGTGCTGTTTTCACCGACCGCAATTACCTGTGCTCCACGCTGGGTTAGCTGTGGGGCTAAGCTCATCACCGCGCTGCCTCCAAACGCAGTTGCCGGCACTACCACGGCATCTACCTGATGGGCGGTGATGATAGCAGGATCTGCCATTGCCGTTGACGGCTGGTCGGGCTGGTTGACAAACTGCGGGGCTCGGCTCAGTCCAGCGAGGATGCAGGGCAAAAAGGTATAGCCAATTTCTTCAGCGGCTGAGCGCGGGGAGAGGCGGGTATCTAGTGGTAAGGGTGACAGGGCCGGTGCATGAGCGCAGGGCAGCTTAAACGTGCGGACGACTAGATGGCTGATCACCGCTTCGACTCCGGCTAGCGGATCGACGCCCTTGCCCTGACGATAGGCGGCAAGGGCGGCAGAGTCTTCGTTGTCGGGGAAGCGGACGACGACGGCGATCGCCCGCACCCCTGCCTCGTTGATCAGCCTTTCTGC